>JAYTUC010000257.1:0-50521 GCA_043744775.1 Fimbriiglobus sp.
CACCGACTCGTCGTGCTGAATGTCGCTCGCCTTGACCTCGCCGGCACCGTGCTTGTCGATGCGGATCGTCTTCGGCTGGTCCGACGTGTTCTTGACGACAAGCGACTTGATGTTCAGCACGATGTCGGTCGCGTCTTCGACGACGCCGGGGATCGTGCTGATCTCGTGCTGGATGCCCTGAATGATGATGCGGGTCACCGCACTGCCTTCGAGGCTCGACAGCAGGATACGCCGCAGGCTGTTGCCGACGGTCATGCCGAAGCCGCGCTCGAACGGCTCCGCGTAGAACTTGCCGTAGGTGTCGCTCAACGTCGAGCGGTCGGACGCGACACGGTTGGGCAACTCCAGCCCACGCCAACGAATACGCATGAAAACTCCTCCGGGCACGCGACGGACAGCTTACCGCGACCAGGCCCCCGCGTGCGAAGTGCGGGGGTTGTCGGACGCACAGCAAGTCGCCGCGACCGAGACTTTCGAGACACGAAAAGCCGCCACGCTTCGCGGGCGGGGCGGCAAGGGCCATGATACGCCGGCGACTACCGCGTGGCGATTTCGATGATGAGCTGCTCGCGGATCTCGCTGATGCGCGGGTCCACGTCGGACCGCGACGGCATCCGGATGAGGACGCCTTCCGGCTCCTCGGCACTGATGATCGACAAGAAGTCGGGCACCTGCGGCGGCATTTCTTGCAGCGACATCTTGGCGAGTTGCGTCGAACGGGCGCGGGTCTTGACACGCACCTTGTCGCCCGGCTTGAGCAACATGCTGGGGATGTCGCACTTCTTGCCGTTCACTTCGACGTGGCCGTGACACACCATCTGGCGGGCCATGTTGCGAGACTTGGCGAAGCCGAGGCGCGTGATGACGTTGTCGAGGCGGCGTTCGAGGATCGACAGCAGCGTCTCGCCGGTGTTCGACGGAGAGCGCGTGGCGAGGTCGAAGTAGCGGCGGAACTGGGCTTCGAGCACGCCGTAGAACCACTTCAGCCGCTGCTTTTCGCGCAGACGCAGGCCGTACTCGGACTGCTTCGAGCGACGCAGGCCGTGCATACCGGGCGGCGGGGCCTCGCGGTCGATCGGGCACTTCGGCGAGAAGCAGCGCGAACCCTTGAGGAACAATTTCATCTGCTCGCGGCGGCACCGCTTGCAGACGGAGTCGAGGAACCTGGCCATGTTCGAGAACCTGTGCGGAAGCGTCAGTGCTTAATCAGGGGTCACGGTCGCCGGCCGTCACGTGGTGTGACGGCCGAAAACGACAGAGGGCGAGCCGAACCCCTGGGTCGGGTCTCGCCGGGTTCCAGAAACGAAATCGTACCGGTCGCCACACTGACACGGACGCCGGTACGCGATTCGCCTGGGCCAACCGGACTAGACGCGGCGCTTCTTGGGCGGGCGGCAGCCGTTGTGCGGGAGGGGCGTCACGTCCTCGATCGACTTGACGTTCATCCCCGAGGCTTGCAAGGCGGTGATGGCCGACTCGCGGCCGGCACCGGGGCCTTTGACGCGGACTTCGACCTCGCGGAGGCCGAACTTCGCGGCCTTGCCGGCGCACTCCTCGGCGGCCCGCTGGGCGGCAAAGGGGGTCGATTTGCGACTACCCTTGAAGCCGACGGCCCCGCCGGAGACGGAACACAACGTGTCGCCGTTGGTATCGGTGATCGTCACGATGGTGTTGTTGAACGTCGATTGCACGTGGGCCACGCCTCGGCTCACGTTGCGACGTTGCTTCTTCTTCTTCGACTTTGCCATAGTCTTGCGGTTCTCAGCGATAAGCTGTTGCGGATAGGGTGGGGAAGGTTTGCCCGGTGTCCGTTACTTGTCCTTGACGCCCTTCTTACCGGCGACCGTCTTGCGGGGGCCTTTTCGGGTGCGGGCATTCGTCTTGGAGCGCTGACCGCGAACCGGCAGGTTCTTGCGGTGGCGGTCGCCGCGGTACGACTTGATTTCCTTGAGCCGGGCGATGTTGGCCCCGTCGAAGCGACGCAGGGCACCCTCGACGAGGTAGTCGCGGTCGATGACGACGGCGAGTTTGGCCACGTCATCGTCAGTCAACTCGCTGGCGCGGCGCTGCGGGTCGAGGCCGACTTTCTCGCAGAGTTCGAGCGACGTGGTCGGCCCGATCCCCTTGAGATACCGCAGGGAAATGTGCGTCGGCTTGTTCGGCGGGATGTCCACGCCTTGGATCCGGGGCATCGGGGACTTCCTTAACCTTGACGTTGCTTGTGGCGGGGATCGACGCAAATGACCCGGACGACGCCGTGCCGCTTGATCATCTTGCACTTGTCGCACATGACCTTGACGCTGCTGCGGACCTTCATGACGCCGACCTCACGTTCGCTGGACTCAATTGCGCCCATAAACCGTCAAATTATCACGCTCTCGACGCCCCACAAGGCGAACCCGCCAGAAAACTCGTCACCCCAATCGCTCAGACGACGGCAACTACGACCAGACTAATTCCCATCCGGCCTCAATACGTGCGTGTCGATGTTTTTTTCCCCACAGTATTATTTCGTTCTATCAGCACTCGGATGAACAGCTCAAACGACGTGTCTTACGCAGTTAACGGCTCTTGAAACCTCTTACATCTTGCACAGAAGTCGTTGCCGAATGCGACATAAGCGTGCCGAATTAGCCAATTACGCCGGATTTGCCGAGTTTATGGTTGCTACCTTGTCGCATCCGTCTAGAAAGGCTGCTTCCCGGTCGGTCGTCCTGGCCGGGAAGCACAACTTGACTCGCATCGTAGGAGACGACTGATGGGTTCGATTTCGATGGCATTGTGCGCCGCCGTGGGCTTCTTGGCCGCGGCCCCCGTGCCGACTGTGGTGCCGACGTTCGCCCCGACTTACGGCCAGGCGGTTTCGCTCGCCCAAGAGCAGAAGAAGCCGCTCGCCGTGTTCATCGGTCAGGGTACCGAAGGGTTTGCCAAACTCGTCACCGACGGTGGCCTGACCGCGGACGCGGCCAAGTCGCTCAAGACGGAGTTCGTCTGCCTCTACGTCGATACGACGACCGAGGACGGCAAGGACTTGGCCGGTACGTTTCAGATGGCCGAAGGGGTCATTATCAGCGACCGGACCGGCGGCCTTCAGGCCCTGCGGCACGAGGGCGCGATCTCGCCCGTCGTGCTGACGACTTACGCGACGACTTACTCGCAGCCGTCGCTGGCCGTCACGCAGACCACCTACGCCGGCCGCACTTCGCTCTTCGGCTCGATGGAGAGCCGCCCGGTGATGAACGCCGTGGTCAACGTCCGGGACACCATGTTCCCGAACGCCCCCGGCTACATCTTCCCGGCGCGGAGCAGTTGCCCGAACGGCCGCTGCCCGAACGCCCGGTAGCGCCTCGCTACGCCAACCCGCCTTGACCGCCGGTTTCGGGCTAGGCCCCGGCCGGCCCGCGGAGTAGAACGGCCACCTGCGGTCCCACCGTCGGTGCCTTTCTCTCCCCTGGCGCGTCGAGGTTTCCATGTCCACGATTCAGGAACTCGAATCGGTCACGATCCGATTCGCGGGCGACTCCGGCGACGGCATGCAACTCGCCGGCACGCAATTCACCAACACGTCGGCGATCCTCGGCAACGACATCGCCACCTTCCCGGACTTCCCCGCCGAGATCCGCGCCCCCGCGGGGACTCTGCCGGGGGTGTCCGGCTTCCAGGTCCACTTCTCCAGCACCGACATCCACACCCCCGGCGACATCGTCAATTGCCTGGTGGTGATGAACGCCGCCGCGCTCAAGACCAACCTGCGTGACCTCGAGCCGGGCGGGTTTCTGCTCGTCAACTCCGAGTCGTTCGGCGTGTCGGACCTTGACAAGGCCCGGTACAAAGTCTCCCCTTTAGAAGACGGTTCCCTGGCCGGCTACCGCGTCGTGCGCGTGCCGATCACGAAGCTGACCCGCGAGTCGGTCGCCGAGTGCAAGCTCAGCCCGCGCGAGGCCGACCGCTGCAAGAACTTCTTCGCGCTGGGCCTCGTCTACTGGATGTACGAGCGGCCGCTGGAAGTGACGGTCAAGTGGGTCCGCGAGAAGTTCGCCAAGAACCCGCAGTTCGTCGATGCCAACATCCGTGCATTGAAGGCCGGCTACAACTACGGCGAGACGGTCGAATTGCTGCCGGTGCAGTTCCGCGTCGCCAAGGCCAAGACCTCGCCGGGCACGTACCGCAAGATCACCGGCAACGACGCGCTGGCGATCGGCCTCGCCGCGGCAGCCAAACTGGCGAACAAGACCCTCGTCTTCTCCGGCTACCCGATCACGCCGGCGAGTTCGGTGATGGAGGCGTTAGCCACCCCGGACATGCGGCGCTACGGCATCAAAGTGCTGCAAGCCGAGGACGAAATTGCGGCGTGCGGGGTCGCCATCGGCGCGAGCTTCGCCGGGGCGATCGGCGTGACCGCCACGAGCGGGCCGGGGATTTGCCTCAAGGCCGAGGCGGTGAACCTCGCCGTGATGACCGAGTTGCCGCTGGTCATTTTGAACATCCAACGCGGCGGCCCGAGTACCGGCTTGCCGACGAAGACCGAGCAATCCGACCTGCTGCAAGTGCTGTTCGGCCGCAACGGCGAAAGCCCGGTGGCGGTGATCGCCCCGTGTACGCCGGGCGACTGCTACGAGATGGCGGTCGAGGCGGTGCGAATCGCCACGCAGTTCATGACGCCGGTCTACCTGCTCTCCGACGGCTACCTGGCCAACGGCTCGGAGCCGTGGAAGCTGCCCGACCTCGCCGCCCAGAGGCCGATCGTCATCAATCACCCGACGGCCCACAACAGTGACGGCTACCAGGGTCCGGGCCACGAGGTCGGCGAGGGGTCGGCGTCGCAGTACCTGCCCTACAAGCGCAACGAGCACCTCGTGCGGCCGTGGGCGATCCCCGGCACGCCGGGCCTTGAGCACCGCATCGGCGGCATCGAGAAGCAGGACATCACCGGCAACATCAACTACGAGCCGGCGAACCACGAGCACATGGTCCACACGCGGGCCAAGAAGGTCGAAGCGATTGCCCACGTCATCCCCGACCTGCCGGTGACCGGCGACCTCGACGCCGAGCTACTCGTCGTCGGCTGGGGCGGCACGTTCGGCAGCATCACGACGGCCGTCGAGCGCGCCCGCAAGCAAGGCATCAAGGTCGCCCAGGCCCACTTCCGCTACCTGAACCCGATGCCGAAGAACACCGAGGCGGTGCTGAAGCGCTACCCCAAGATTCTCGTGCCCGAGTTGAACTCCGGCCAACTGCTGTGGCTGTTGCGGGCGAAGTACCTCGTCCCGGCCGTGGGGTTGAATAAGGTGCAGGGCAAGCCGTTCCTCATCAGCGAGATTCTGTCGGCGATCGAAAAACAGTAGCCAAAAAGTATCAGCCGCAGAGACGCAGAGTCCGCAGAGAAATACTAAGTCAAAATGCTTTTGTTTGCTCTGCGGACTCTGCGTCTCTGCGGCCAAATTGCCCTTCTACCTGAAACAGCATTGTATTCACTACGATATACTCCCCACCCATTGAGTGCCCCATGTCCACAATGACCGCCCTGCCCACGCTGACGACTAAAGACCTCACCACCGACCAAGACGTGAGGTGGTGCCCCGGCTGCGGGGACTACTCCATCCTCGCGCAGATGAAGAAGGCCCTGCTCGGCGTCGGCGTGCCACGCGAGAAGATGGTGTTCGTCTCGGGGATCGGCTGCTCGTCGCGCTTCCCCTACTACATGAACACCTACGGCTTCCACACCATCCACGGCCGCGCGCCCACCTTTGCCACCGGCGTCAAGCTCGCCAACCCCGACTTGCAAGTCTGGATGGTCACCGGCGACGGCGACGGATTCTCCATCGGCGGCAACCACACGATGCACCTGCTGCGTCGCAACGTGGATATCAAGGTTCTGCTGTTCAACAACGAAATCTACGGTCTGACGAAGGGCCAGTATTCGCCGACGAGCCGCACCGGCACCAAGTCGAAGACCAGCGTCACCGGCTCCATCGAGTCGCCGATCCGGCCGCTCACCTTAGCGCTCGCGGCCGAGGCGACTTTCGTCGCGCGGACCATCGACATCGACATCCAGAACCTCGTCGTCACCCTGCAACGGGCCGCCGCGCACAAGGGCACCGCCTTCGTCGAGATCTACCAGAACTGTAAGATCTTCAACGACGACGTGTGGGCCTACGCCACCGACCGCAGTATGAAGCACGACAACTTGCTGTACCTCGAACATGGCAAGCCGATGGTCTTCGGCAAGAACCGCGACAAGGGCATCCGGCTGATCGGCCTCAAGCCCGAGGTCGTGACCATCGGCAAGGACTGCGCGATCGACGACTTGCTCGTCCACGACGAGACCGACCCGGTCGCCGCGTCGCTGCTGAGCCGCATGAGCAACCCCGAGTTCCCGGAGCCGGTCGGCGTGGTGTACGCCGTGCGGAAGCCGACCTACGAGGAGTTGGTGCAGCAGCAGATCGACGCCTCGCTGGCCAAGAAGGGGCCGGGCCAACTCGCCGACCTGTTCGCGTCGGAAGACCTCTGGACGGTGGAGTAACGCGGGCCGGGGCGGGCGCACTATAACGGCCGGATGCAGTGCCCCGCGTGCTACGAGCCGAACACCCCCGGCGACGACTGGTGCCGCCGCTGCGGCTGCGACCTCACGGCCGACGACCGGCCGACGCCGCACGACCGCGTCGAGCGCAGCCTGATGGCCGACGCCGTGAGCGTGCTCGACCCGCGGCCGGCCGTGACGGTGACCGCCGAGACGCCGCTGCGCGAAGTGATGCGGCGGATGATCGCCGCGGAGGTGGGGGCCGTCCTCGTCGTGGACGCGGCCGGGTTACTGGTGGGCATCCTGACGGAGCGCGACTTCCTGACGCGCGTCGCCGGCGCGCCCGACTCCGCCGGCGGCTGCGTGCGCGACTCGATGACGCGCGACCCCGAGGTCGTCGCCGCGACCGACCCGCTGATGTTCGCCCTGGGCAAGATGGCGACGGGCAACTACCGGCACATCCCGGTCGTGGCCGCCGGCCGCCCCGTCGGCGTACTCTCCGTTCACGACGTGCTCCGCCACATCGTCACGCAAGCCGGCGGGCTATGACCGGCGAGCCGCAGGCGGGTTGAGGCGAGCCGTCGGCGTGAGCCGGGGGTTTCAGGGCGCTCGCGGGTCGAGATACCCCCGGCTCACGCCGACGGCTCGCCTTGGAATTGCCCCTCCCGTACCAGTCGCTGCGGCGGAGCGGCAGGCCGGTGCGGCCGCGGTCGGGTTTCGACAAAAGCGACTGGTGGATGTTGTACACCCCCAGCCGCATGCCGTTCTGCGCCCCCGCCAGGTAGAGCCGGAAGACGCGGTAGGTCGATTCGCCGACCGCCTCGACCGCCGCCTCCCGGCTCGCCTCCAGGCGGCGCAGCCAGTGCGTCAGCGTCAGGACGTAGTGCTCTCGGAGGCTCTCCACGTCGCGGACCTCGAAGCCGGCGGCCTCGGCCTCGCGCAGGGTCATGCTCACCGGCTGCAACTCGCCGTCCGGGAAGACGTACTTGCGGGCGAACTTGCGCCACTTCTGCTCCGGGACGCTCGCCGGCCGCGTCAGCCCGTGGTTCAGGAACACCCCGCCCGGCTTCAGCAGGTCCCACGCGCCGCGGAAGAAGACCGGGAACATCGACTCGCCGAGGTGCTCGAGCATCCCGACGCACGAAATCTTGTCGAAGCTGCCGAGGTGGGCCACGTCGCGGTAGTCGCGGTACTCGACCTTGCAGCGCCCCTCCAGGCCGGCCGCGCGGATGCGGGCGGTCGCCGACTCGACCTGCTTCTGGCTGAGCGTCACGCCGACCGCCTCGACGCCGTAGTGCTTCGCGGCGTGGACGACGAGCGCCCCCCAGCCGCAGCCGATGTCGAGCAGCCGCTCGCCGGGCTTGAGCCGCAGCTTGCGACAGATCTGGTCGAGCTTGTTGCGCTGGGCGTCGTCGAGGCTGTCGTCGGGCGTCTCGAAGTAGGCGCACGTGTAGAGCAGGTCCCTGTCGAGCCAGAGGCCGTAGAACTCGTTGGAGGTGTCGTAGGCGTAGCCGATCGCCTGGCGGTCGCGCTCCAGCGAGTGCTTACGCCCAGTCAGTTGAACCGGCCGCTGGCCGACGCGCGGGCGCTCCTCGGCCGGCAGGCGGAAGAGTTGCCAGCCGAGCCGCACCCGCTCCGGGCGCGAGTGGGGCGTGTCCTGGAGGAAGCGGCAGAAGCGCAGGAAGGCCGGCATGTCGCCCTCCACGTCGAAGTCGCCGTAGATGTACGCCTCGGCCAGCGCGACGCCGTTGGGCGGCCAGAACATCTTGCGCACGGCCCCGGCGTGGTTCAGTACGAGCGTGAACAGCGTCGACCCGCCGGCGTCCGGCTCCCAGGTCGAGCCGTCCCAGAAGCGCACGGCGAACTCGCGCGGGCTGTAGCCCCGCGCGACGCGCTCCAAGATCGCGCGGCTAGCCCCGACGGCCGGACTCCGGAGGGCGACTTCTGCGGTTGCCATAAACGGTCCTCGGAAGGGTCGAACTGTGTCGGGCGTCCGGCAACTCCCCAAACTGCCCAGACGGCCTGAACTCGAACTGGGTCGGCCTACGCACGAATAGAGCCGGTCGTGGAGCGATGTTACAGATTGCCGCAAGAGGGCTTGGAATCGCGAGGGATGACGTTGCTTCTTGCGTCTGAGTGGGCTGACGTTGAGAACGCCGCGGCGCGAACGTGTCCTACGCTTGCGCATGACGCTCACCGACACGGCCGGGTTCCTGGACCGCGTCCGCGAGTCGCCGGACGACGACGGGCCGCGGCTCATCTTCGCCGACTGGCTCGACGGCGTCGGCCAGCGCGCCCGCGGCGAGTTCATCCGCATCCAGGTCGCGCTCGCCCGGCTGGCCGAGCCGGACCCGCGGCGGCCGGAGTTGCTGCGCGCCGAGGCCGACCTGCTGCACGGCCACGCCGACGCCTGGTCGGAGCCGTTCCGCGGGCTGGCGACGGGGCCGGTGTTCCGCCGCGGCTTCGTCGAGGAGGTCAAAGTCACCGCGCGACAGTTCCTCGCCCGCCCGGCCGAACTCTTCGCCGCCGGCCCCGTCCGCCACGTCCACCTGCTCGACGCCGCCAGCCACCTGACCGCGGTCACGCTCTCGCCGCACCTCGAACGCCTGAGCGGGCTGACGGTGTACGGCCAGCACTTGCGCGACGGCCTGGCCCACGCGCTGGCGGAGTCGCCGTACCTGGGGGCGTTGCAGACCCTTCACCTGGGCCGCAACCCCATCGGCGACCGCGGCGTCGAGCGGCTGGCCCGCGCCGCCGGCCTGGCGGAGTTGGCCAGCCTCGACCTGAGCGAGTGCGGGCTGGGCGAGCCGGCCGGCCGCACCCTGGCGGAGTCGCCCCGCTTCGGCCGCCTGACGCGGCTCGAACTCGCCGGCAACGCCCTCGGCCCGCACGCGGTGACCCTGATCGCCGCGTCGCCGTACTTGCAGAACCTGGCGCGACTCGGCCTGGCGGGCAACCGCCTGGGCGGCCTGCGGCTGGCGACGGCCCCCGACCCGACGGCGCTGCTGCGGCCGGCCACAGTCGATCTCGCCGGCAACGACCTCGGCGCGACGGGCTTGCGCACGATCCTCGGGGGCGTGCGCACGGCGGGGGTCCGCGAACTCGACCTGAGCCAGAACGGGCTCGGCGACGAGGGGGCCGAACTGCTCGCCGCGTCCCCGGTGGTCCTCGGGTTGCGCAGCCTCAACCTGGCCGGCAACGGCCTGACCGACGCCGGGGTCGCGGCGCTCGCGGCGTCACCGTGCTTCGCGCGGCTACGCCGCCTCGACGTGACCTTCAACCCCCTGGGCGAGGGCGGTGGCCGCGCCCTGCTCGACTCGACGCGCCTGAAGGGCCTGACGCACCTGCTCTACCCCAGCGTCGGCATGGGCCTGCGCCTCCGGCTGGCGCTGGCGCGACGCTACCGGGGTTAGCGTCACACTAGCGCGTCCAGTTCGTCCACCAGCGCCTCGAAGCGCGTCAACGCCGCCTCGACGGGGACCGGCGTGGACATGTCAACGCCGGCGTCGCGCAATAAGTCGAGCGGGTCCTTCGACGAGCCGGCCTTCAGGAAGTTCAGGTAGGCGTCGAGTTCCGACTTGCCGCCGTTGGCCACGCGCTCCGCCAGCGCAATCGCGGCGCTCAAGCCGGTGGCGTACTTGTAGACGTAGAACGCGCGGTAGAAGTGCGGGATGCGCAAGCACTCCAGGGCGAGTTCTTCGTCCAACACGAAGCGCGGGCCGAAGTAGGCGTCGAGCAGTTTCTGGTACTCGGCCTTCAACGTGTCGAGGGTTAATGGCTCGTTGCGCTCGGCGAGTTCGTGGATGACTTTCTCGAACTCGGCGAACATCGTCTGGCGGACGATCGTCCGGCGGATGTCGTCAATCTCGCGGTTCAGGAAGTACGCCTTCTCGCGGTCACTCGTAGCGTGCTTGACCAGGTGCCGGCCCAAGAACTGCTCGTTGAACGTGCTCGCCACCTCGGCGACGAAGATCGTGTATGACGAGTACTGGTACGGCTGGGCCTTCGAGTAGTACGAGTGCATGCTGTGTCCCGCCTCGTGGGACAGCGTGTAGACGTGGTCGAGCACCTCGGGCTTGTAGTTCATCAAGATGTACGGGTCGCTGTCGTAGCAGCCGCTCGAGAACGCCCCGGAGTGCTTGCCCTTATTCTCGTAGCGGTCGCACCACCGACCGCGTAAGCCTTTCGTTAAGGCGTTGGTGTAGTCGCTGCCGAGAATGCTTAATGAGTCGATGACCAACTCGACCCCGGCGTCCCACGGGGTCGCCTTCTCGATGTCGCTCAAGATCGGCACGTACACGTCGTAGAAATGCACGGCGTCGAGCTTCATGGCCCGCTTCCGCAAGTCGTAATACTTGTGGACCGCCGGCAACTTGTTGCGCACGGCGATCAGGAGGTTGTCGTACACGGCGGCCGGCACGTTGTCGGGGAACATCGCCGCGGCGCGGGCACCGGGGTGGTTGCGCACGCGGGCGGCGAACACATCCTGCTTCACGCTCCCGGCCAGGGTCGCCGCCAGGGTGTTGGCGTGGTCGGTGTACTCGGCGTAGTACTGGTGGAACGCGGTCTTGCGCACGGCCCGGTCGGGGTGTTCGAGGCACTGCATGTAGCTGCCGTGGCTCAGCTCGACCGTCTTGCCCGGCTCCAGCTCGATCGTGCCGAACTTCAGGTCGGCGTCGAGGAGTTGGTCGAAGACGTTGTTCGCCGTCTGGCTCGTCTCCGTCGCGAGCGCCAACACGCGCTCCTCGGCTTCGCTGAGCGTGTGCGGCTTGAAGCGTTGCAGGCGTTCCAGGGTCAGCCGGTGTTGGGCCAGACCCGGCGTGGCGACGTAGGCGGCCATCGTCGCCGCTGGGATCGCCAGGACTTCGGGCCGGAAGTAGCTGCCGGCCTCGGCGGCCTTCGCGGCCACGCCGACGTAGCGAGCCTTCAGGCCCTGGTAGTGGCCGTTCGCCACGTCCTCGGTCGTCCGCAGGAACGCGTACGTCCCCAGGCGGTCGGCCTCGCGCTCGAAGGTTAGGTCGAACGTCAGCGCGGCGAGCAGGGCGTCGGCGCTCTTGCCGAGCCGGCCCTTGTGCGCGGCGTACCCGGCGATGGTCGCCTCCCAGGCGGCGAAGTCGGCCTCCCAGGCGGCGTCGTCCGGGCACAAGCTCGCCAGGTCCCAGGTGTCGGCCGCGGCCACTTCGGGGCGGGTCGGCAGTCGTTCCGTCGTCATGCGTCAGGCGTCCTTGAGCGGGAGTTTGGGCCGCCTTGCCAAAGCTGTGGAGGCGTGCAGGACCACGAAGCGGCGGGCGATTTCGGACATTCGACGGAACCCGCCGAGTAACGGTTGCCCGGTCGCGAGGTATCTTACAAGATGCCCGCACCCCTTCCGCCCCCGACCGACCCTCGAGGCCGACCGATGCGACCGCTCCTCACCGCGCTGCTCTTCGGCGGCCTGACCAGCCTCGGCGTCGCCTGCTCCGCCCAGACGCCGCCCAAGGAGACGCCCAAGCCGACCGAGGCCGCCAAGGAGACTCCCAAAGTCGCCCCGCTCAAGGTCGGCGACGCGGCCCCGGCGATCACCGCGCAGAAGTGGCTCAACGGCACCGAGGTCAAGGGCTTCGAGGCCGGCAAGGTCTACGTGCTGGACTTCTGGGCGACCTGGTGCGGGCCGTGCATCCAGGCGATGCCGCACCTCGCCGAGTTGTCGAAGGAGCACGCCAAGGCCGGCCTCGTGGTGTTCCCGGTCACGACGATCGACAAGCGCAACACCCTCAAGCAGGTCGAGGAGTTTGTTGCGAAGCGTGGGCCGAAACTCGGCGTGCCGTTCGCCGTCTGCGAGACGGACGTGATGGACAAGGCCTGGTTCGAGGCCAGCGGTCAGCAAGGCATCCCCTGCTCGTTCGTGGTGGACAAGGCCGGCAAGGTCGCGTTCATCGGCCACCCCATGGAACTCGACGAGGTGCTGCCGATGGTCCTCGACGGCACCTGGAAGGGCGAGGAGAGCCTGAAGGCGATTGCGGCGGTCAACGACGAACTCGAGGCGATCCAGGGCGCGGCCGAGAAGGACGGCGCGGCCGCGCTGCTGGCCCTCGACGCCTTCGGCAAGAAGTACCCCAAGCGTGTCAGCACCCCCGGCTTCGTCACGACCAAGCTCGTGACGCTGATGCAGGCCAAGAAGTTCGACGACGCCAAGGCTATGAGCGAGCAACTGCTAACCGACGCGGCCAAGTCGAAGAAGGACACCCACCTGCGGCTCGTCGGCGGGGTCTGGGGCGCGAAGCAACTCAACCCCGACAAGCTCCACCTCGACTTCGTGACCCGCGCCGCCGACGCCGCGCTCGCCCTCGACGACAAGGACGCGCTGACGGTCTTCCGCGCGGCCTCGGCCTACGACTCGGTGGGCAACGCGGCCAAGGCGGCCGAGTTGGGCGCGAAGGCCGTCGCCCTCGCCGACGACGAGGACTTGAAGTCGGCGATCAAGGAGGCCGTGGCCAAGTTCGGCAAGAAGGACGACCCTGCTCCCAAAGGCAAATGACCATGCGCGCCGCGACCGTGACACTCCTACTCGCGCTGGCGACCCTCGCCGGGGGCTGCGGCAAGCGCGACGGCCGCGTGGCCGGTCAGGTCACCTTACGCGTCGGCGACCCCGCCCCGCCACTCCGTGTGTCGCGCTGGCTCAACGGCGACCCGGTAGCGCGCTTCGAGCCGGGCAAGGTCTACGTGCTGGACTTCTGGGCGACCTGGTGTGGCCCGTGCCTCCAGGCGATGCCGCACCTGAGCAAGCTGGCGAAGGAGAATGAGGCAGCGGGGCTGGTCGTGATCCCCGTGACGACCGTGACCGGCAGCAACTCCCGCGCGGCGATCGACTCGTTCGTACTGGCGAATGGGCCGGGGCTGGGGCTGACCTTCGCGGTCTGCGACGACCGCCGCATGGAGGACGCCTGGTTCGAGGCGGCCGGCCAGAACGGCATCCCCTGCTCGTTCGTCATCGACAAAGCCGGCAAGGTCGCCTTCATCGGCCACCCGGCGGAACTCGAGGACGTGCTGCCCGCCCTCCTCGCCGGCAAGGGGCCGGCCGACGAGAAGTGGTAGGGGGTTTCGGGGGCGGCATCGCGGAACTGTTCAGCGGGCGGCTGACTCTGAAGGCTAGCGACGGTCACATCTCGGTCGAGTATTGAGGTTCCCGATGGATGTCCCTTGTCCGAACTGCAACGCGGTGCTGCGCGTACCCTCCGAAGTCGCCGTGTCGAGCGCCGGCAAGCGGGCCAAGTGCAAGAAGTGCGGCCACCGCTTCGTCCTGCCGGGCGTCCCGCCAGACGACGCGGCGGCCGACGGGTCGGTGCTGCTCAGTGAGGCCGACAAGCCGGCCACACCGCCGGCCGCAAGCCCCTTCGGCTTCGACGACGGCGACGCGGTGGTCGCCGTGCGCAAGCCCGGCTCGACGGCCAAGCACAAGCTCGGCCCTAAGCCCGCGGCCCAGGATGCCCCGGCGAAGTCGTCGAAGAAGCTGTTGCTCATCGCCGGCGGGGCCGTGGTCTTCGTCCTGACCGGCGTCAGCTTGGTAGCGGTGGCCGTCGTTGTGGCGCTGAAGCCGGCGACCCCGGTCGCCGAAGTGGCCCCACGCAAAGACAAGGAGAAGGCCAAGGACAAGGAGCCGACGAAGGCGGCCCGGCCCGGCGGCAAACCGCCGCCCAACGAGGCGGTGCTGCCCCCGATCCCCCCGCCGCCCGACGACAACCCGCCGCCCGCCGCGGCCGCGATGAGCGCCAAGCCCGCCCCGGACGCCAAGCCCGTTCTCGCTGCCGCCAAGGCCGCCAAGGCCCCCGAGGCGGCCGGCGTCGCGGTCGGCGGCGTCGCATTCGACAAGCTGCCCACGCCCCCGACCGGCGCTCGCAAGCTCGTCGCCCCGGCCCGCGCGAACATCCCCCTCGACGCGCCCCTCGACGCCGTCCGGGCCGTGCTGTTCAGTGCCAACCGGCCGCAGGTCGTCGCCGTGCTGTGGCGCTCCAACGCCGGCTTCCAGGGCGCGGGCGTCAAGGACACCCTCGACATCTACCCGGCGACCGGCCCCCGCGTCGCGCGGCTCGACCTCCCCGCCGACGGCCTGGCCCCCGGCGTGCCGCGCCGCCTGGCCCTCAGCCCCGACGGCCTGCACGTCGCCACCGAGTTGCCGGCCGGCAAACTCAGCGTGCTCCTCGTCAGCAGCGGCAAGCCGGTGATCGACGGCGTCGATCCGTTCGCCGACGCGCCGGACGCCAAGGGCTTCGCCTACGTCGCCTTCCTCGACGGCGGGCACGTCGCCGTGATGGACCGCGTTGGCAGCGGGCAAAGCTGGGATGTCGCCACCGGCAAGGGCGTCGCCGGCCCGCCGCGGCCGAAGCGCGTCGCCTTCGGGTCGGTCTTCAGCGAGGTCGTCAAGGGGGTCGCGTTCACCTACGTCGGCCCGACCGCGACGCGGGTGACGATGACGCCGGCCGCGGTCGCCGGCGCGGACACGCCGCAACCGGGCGCGAGCGCGGCCGGCTTCAACGCCGCGGCGGGGCCGGTCGCGGTGGCCCTCGACGGGGCCGGCAAGACCCTCGCGGCGGTCTTCCCGGCTAAGGCCCCGGCTGACGGCTTCGCGCTGCTGTTCAGCAAGTTGGCCGTCGCCAACCCGCCCGGCCCGCTGGGCTTCCCCGCCGCGGCCGGCCCGGCCGACGACGTGCGCTTCGTGGCCGGCGACACGCTGCTCGCGGTGCAGTCGGCGAAGCGCACCGCGACGACGCTATTCGACACCGAGAGCCGCACCGCCGCGGCCTACGTCACCGCGCCAGGGCCGACGCTGCAGTTCAGCGACCCGGACGGCCGCCGCTTGTGGTGGCTGCTGCCCGACGCGAAGGACGCCAAGAAGACACGCCTGTTCGGGGCCAACCCCGACTTCGACGACTACCAGGCGACGCTCGCCGCGGCCCGCGCCGCCAAGCAGCCGGTGGCACTCGTCGTGACTGAAGCGGGGATCGAGAAGTAAAACGAGTCACCGCAGAGAGCACAAGAGGGCGCGGAGAAAGGCAAAAATAAGAGAGCTAAAAACGGGTGGATCACCCTACGGCCTGTTCGCTGCGATTTGTCGCCGTCGCCCGGCGGTTTTCACACTGGTATTCTGCCTTTCTCTGCGCCCTCTCGTGCCCTCCGCGGTAGAATTCCGACTTCGTACCGCGTGACTTCCCGCCGAGGAGTGGAGCGATGCCGGTCGGTTTCTCGTGGGTCGATCGGCCGCACCTCGCCGGCCTCGCCCAGCCGGACGGCCCCGACGACCTCGCCTGGCTGCGCCGCAACGGCATCGACGTGCTGGTGTCGCTGACCGAGTCGCCGCCGGACCGCCGCCACGTCAACGACGCCGGGCTGCTAGGCGTCCACATCCCGATCCCGGACATGACCGCGCCGAGCCAGCGACAGTTCGCGCTGTGCGTCGAGACGATTTTGCGCGCCAAGAAGTCCGGCATGGGCGTGGCGCTGCACTGCGCCGCCGGCAAGGGCCGCACCGGGACGATGCTGGCTGGCTATTTCGTGGCCGCGGGAATGTCGGCGGAGCGGGCCATCGAGCACGTCCGCGACCTGCGCCCCGGCTCCGTCGAGACGCCGGAGCAGGAGGACGCCGTGCGGCTGTTCGCCGAGCGGCGGCCCGACGAGGCGTGACGCCAGATTAGTGCCCCATGCTCGCCGCGCCTTCGGGCGGGGTGCGGCGGCCGTAGAAGCTGTACAGCACCGGCACGAGGTTCATCAGCAACAGCGTCGAAAGCATCCCGCCGACGACGACGATCGCCAGCGGTTGCTGCGCCTGCGAGCCGATCTTCGTCGAGAACGCCGCGGGCAGCAGGCCCAGGATGGCGGCGAGCGCCGTCATCGTCACGGGGCGGATCACCTGGCCGGTGCCGGCAATGAGCGCGTCCTTCAATTCGACGCCCTTCGCGCGGAGTTGATTGAACGCCGAGACGAAGAGCAGTCCGTTCATCACCGCCACGCCCAGGATCGAGATGAAGCCGACGGCCGCGGAGATGTTGAAGTTCAGCCCGGCGAGCTTCAACGCCCAGACGCCGCCGATGCCCATCGCCAGGACGTTGGCGAAGACCACCGCCGCGTCGAGCACACTGCGGAAGGCCATGTACAGCATCACGCAGATCACGGCGAGCGACACGGCGAAGACGCGGGCCAGGCGGCCCTCGGCGCGCTGCATCCCCTGGAACTCACCGCTCCACTCGGTGCGGTAGCCCGACGGCAGCAGCGGGGCGACTTTCTCCTGCGCCTCGGCGACGGTACTCGCCAGGTCGCGGCCGCGGACGCCGAATTTGACCGCGATCATGCGCTGGCCCTGCTCGCGGTAGATCGTCGCCGCGCCGGGCTTGAGGTACTGGCCATCGACCGGCGTCACGAGGTCGCCGAGCCGGCGACGCGGCACGGCGGTCGGCAGCGACGGGGCGTTCTGCGTGCTGCCGGTCAGCGCCGGCATCGCCCGCGACGAGCCGAACGCCGACGGCGTGATGCCGCCCGCCGCGGTCGCACTCTGGCTGGCCCCCGCCGGCAGCGAGCCGCCGCCGGTGACCTGGTTGTTGGTCACGTCCACGGGGATGTTCAGAATGGTCTGCTCGTCGCGCCGCAGCCGGGCCGGCCAGCGCAGGATCAGGTCGAAGGAGCGCTCGCCCTCGGTAATGGTGGTCACGCCGTTGCCGCCGATGGCCGTCTCGATGACGTTGGCCACGTCGGCCGGCTGGACGCCCCACTTCGCACACTTCTCGCGGTCGATCGGCAGCTCGAAGTTCGACTGGCCGCGGATGCGGAACACCCCAGGGTTCTCGACGCCCTTCACCTCGTTGAGCGCGTCCTGGGTCTTGGCGGCCAGGTCTTCGAGGGTGCTCAGGTCGGGGCCGAAAATCTTCACCGCGTTCTCGCCCTTGACCCCGGAGAGGGCCTCCATGACGTTGTCGCGGATGTTCTGCGAGAAGTCCCAGGTCGCGCCGGGGAACAGCCGCTCGAGGTCGTCGTTGAGTGCCGCGATCAACTCGGGCTTGGTCCGCGGCCGGCCGAGGGCGGGGTCGATTGGCCACTGGTCGAACGGCTTGAGCGGCACAAAGGTTTCGACGTTCGAGTACGTCGTGGAGTCGGTGCCGTCGTCCGGCCGGCCGAGTTGCGGCGACACCAGCTCGACCTCGGGGCACTTGCGGATGACCTCGCCGATCGCCTTGGCCCGCACCGACGCCTCGTCGAACGAGATGTTCACGGGGAAGACCCCGCGAATCCACAAGTTGCCCTCCTCGAGTTCCGGCATGAACTCGCGGCCCATTGTCGCCGCGGTGTACCCGGTGATGCCGAGCGCGACCGCGAACCCCGCGACGACCGGCCAGCGCAGGCGGAGCAGCAGCCGCAGTTGCCAGAGGTATCCGCCCTTGATCAGCGCGACGAGCAGGTTGTCGCGCGCCGGCTTGGTGTGCCGGAGCAGGATCACGCACAGCACCGGCGACACGGTCACCGCCAAGAGTAACGCCCCGGCCAGCGCGAAGGCGTAGGTGTCGGCCATCGGGCCGAAGATTTGTCCCTCCGGCCCGGTCATCGTGAACAGCGGCAGCAGCGCGCAGACCATGATCAGCGTGGCGAACAGCAGGCTCCGTTGGACCTCCGTGGCCGCCTTGACGATCTTCTGCCGGTCCGTCAGGTGGGCTTCGGTCGGGTCGCCGAGGTGCCGGTAGATACTCTCGACGAGGATCAGCGTGGAATCGACGATGATGCCGAAATCGACCGCCCCGATCGAGAGCAGGTTGGCCGACTTGCCGCGGGCGAACAGCACCCCGAACGCGAACAGGAGTGCCAAGGGGATGTTCACCGCGACGATCAGCGTGACGCGGACGTTCGACAGGAACAGCAGCAAAATCATCGACACCAGGCCGAGGCCGACGACGAGGTTTTCGTGGACGGTCTCGGTGGTGACGCCGATGAGGTCGGTGCGGTCGTAGTACGACTCGATCTTCACGCCCGGCGGCATCCGGCCGCCGGAGTTCAGTTCGGCGATCTTGACCTTGAGGTCGGCCAGCGCCGGCAGCGACTCGCCGCCCTTGCGCAACAGCACGATGCCGCGGACCACGTCGTCGTCGGTGGCCCAGGTGCGGTGGCCGTCGGCGTCGAGAACCTCGCGGCCGTCGTCGTCCTTGACCGGCCGGGTGATGCCGACGCGGCCCAGCCGGGTGACGCGGCCGACGACAACACCCCGCTGGCCGAACAACTCGTCCGAGACGCGCGGGCTGCCGTCGGCGTTCAAGAGCGGCCCGCCATCGACGACGTTATCGACGCGCACCGGCTGGTTGTTCACGCTCAGCAACACGACCTGGCGGATCTCGCGCAGCCGGCGGACTTCTTCACTGCGCAAGTAGCGCGCGGCCTCGGCGGGGGTCTTCATCAGGAAGGTCGCCGGCATCGGGTCCTCACCCTTGCCGATCAGGCCGATGCCGCGGACGACCTGGACCGTCGGCCCCTGCGTGAGGTACTCGCCGCTGGCGTTCTTGTTGCTCGCCGCGATCTTGTCCTCCATAAATTGCAGCGACACGCCGTACAGCGCCAGGCGGTCGGGGTCGGCCTGGACCTCGTAGCGCTTGGTCTCGCCGCCCTGGGCCGCCGTGCCGACGATGCGGGGGACGCGCTTCAGCTCGCGGTCGAGGGTGAAGTTTTGCAGCGAGGTCAGGTCGCGCAACTCGTACACCGGCCGGCCGAGGGCGTCCTTGGGGCCGGAGAGCGTGTAGCGGAAGATCTCGCCGGTCGGCGACGTGGGCGAGATTTGCGGGGTGACGTTCTTGGGCAGGACCGCCAACTGCATCCGGTTGATGACTTCCTGCTTGGCCTTCTCGAAATCGACGCCGTAGTCGAACTGGTTGCGGATGTGCGACAGGCCGAACAGGGACTTGCTGCGCGTGTACGTCAGCCCCGGCATCCCGGCGAGTGCCGCCTCGAGCGGGGTGGTGACCTGCCGCTCGACCTCCTCGGCGCTGCCGCCGGGCCACTGGGCGATGACCTCGACGATCGGCGGCGCGGGGTCGGGGTAGGCCTCGACGTTGACGTTGACGAAGGCGAACGACCCGCCGACAGCGAGCGCCGCGGTCGCGAGCACCACGAGGATGACGTTGTCGAGCGACCAGGCGACGAGTTTCGAGAGCACAGGCGGGGGCCTTTGAGTTTAGGCGAGCCGGAAGCGTTAGCGCCCGTAGGGTACGCAACGTCGCTAACACGAAGACTCCGGGCGCTAACGCTTCCGGCTCGCCGCGCGCATCCGACTCGCCAAGAAGTCACTTCGCTACGAAGTCCGGCGCGTCGTCGAGCGCCTGCTTCAACTGGATTGCCGCGCCGATCACCACGCGCTCACCGGGCTTCACCCCCGACGACACGTAGGCCACGTCGTGGAAGCGGCGGGTGACCGTCACCGCGCGGCGGGTGTACAGGTTCGCCGCGGAGTCGGGCTGCACGAACACAACACTGTCCTTGCCGTCCTCGACCAGCCCCGCCGTCGGCACCTCGACCTCGCCGGGCACCGGCGGGACCACGACGACGGCGGTCGCGAACTGGCCGGCCCGCAACTCGCCCTTCGAGTTATCGACGGTGCCGTTGGCCGGGACGGTGTGCTGGTTGGGGTCGAGCAACGCCCCGATCTGTTCGAGCTGGCCGGGGTAAACCGCCCCGCTCTGGTTCGACAGCCGCACCTCCCAGCGGATCGGCTTCGGCAACGCCTGAAGGGCCGGCAGGTCGTCCTCGTAGACGTTGACCCAGACGGTCAGCCGGCTCAGGTCGGCGACCTTGAAGAGGTCCGCCACGGTGTCGGTCACGTCGCCGACGTTGGTGTTTTTCTCAAGGACGACGCCCGCGAACGGCGACCGCACCTCGACCCGCGCCCAGGTCCGCCCGGCGGAGAGTTCGCGGCGCTCCTCGGGGCTGCCGACCTTCTCGGCCCCGACGCCGATGGCCTTGATCTCGTCGTCGCCGAGTCGCAAGGCCCGCAGGGTCGCCTCGACGCGGGCCACGGCGTTCTCGTCGGCCCGCACGGTCGCCTCGGCCTCGCGGATTTGTCGCTCGGCGATGACCCCTTCGGTCAAACTGCGGAAGCGGGCCAGGTTCTCGCGGTCGAGCTTCAACTTCAACGTCGTATCGACGAGTTCGCTCTTCTTCTCGCCCAGCTCCTTGCTCCACAGGACTGCCAGCAGTTGCCCGGCCGCGACGGCGTCGCCGGCGCGGAGGCTGCGCGGCCCGGCCCCGCCGGTCGGAAGGTCCGTCTCGCCGCCATCGAGGGTGCCGAGCGCGACGACTTCGCCGGCGAGCCGCGAGTGGATGCGCGCGAGCCGGTTGCTGTCGATCGCCAGGCTGCCCTGGAACGCCGGCAGAGGCCGCGGCCGGTCGGCGGCCCTCGCCTCCTGCGTGCGGACGCCCAGCGACTTCGCCACCTCGGTCGGCACGCTCAGGGTGTCCGCCGACACGCGCTCGACGCGCGGGGCCTTGGCCCCGGCCGTCGGCGTCGCCGACGGCGTTTCGGCCGGCGGCTTGGCTTGCAGGTGGCGGAACAGCAGCGCCCCCGCGGCGAGCACCGCGACGGTGCCGACGAGGCTGCCGACCTGCCCGACATACGCCAGCAGCGGCCGCCGCGCGGGGGCAGGGGTCGGGGCGGTCGGTGGCGGAGTCAGGACAACCGTGCCGCTGTCGGGGGAGGAGTTCATAATGGTGTAACGTGCCGGAGCGTGTGCGGGTTCACACCTGCCCGGAAGCAAACCCCGTTCCGCGGTACGTACCCCAACGATTCGCCGGAATTCGTTGGGCGGCCGTGGCGGACACTGGTCAATCGTCCACCGGAGTGGATACTTTCCGACCGACGCCAGTTGACGCTTCCCTTCGCCGGCTGGCCGGGTTACCATCCAACTCCGCCCGCCGCCCTCCCCACTTTCCCGCAAGGCCGCCATGCTCTCCCGCCGCACGTTTATGAAGTCCGCCGCCGTCGCCGCGGCCCCGCTCGTCTGGGTCAAGAGTGGCCGCGCCGCGCCGTCCGAACGGCTCGCCGTCGGCTTCATCGGCGTCGGCACGATGGGCCGCGGCCACCTCAACGGCTTCCTCGGCCGCGACGGCGTCGAGGTCGTGGCGGTATGCGACGTGGTCAAGGAGCGGCTCGACGCCGCCGTCGAGATGGTGGACAAGAAGTACGCCGGGCGCGCGAAGTCCGGCAAGGTCGCCCCCGTCGCCGCCTACGCCGACTTCCACCAACTGCTCGCGCACAAGGGCCTCGACGCGGTCGTGATCGCCACGCCCGACCACTGGCACGCCATCCCGTGCCTCGCCGCCGCCGCCGCGGGCAAGCACATCTACTGCGAGAAGCCGCTGACGCACCACGTCAGCGAGGGCCGCGAGATCGCCGACGCCGTGGCCGCGGCCAAGGTGACATTCCAGACCGGCAGCCAGCAGCGCAGCGAGTTCGGCGGCCACTTCCGCAAGGCGGTCGAGTACGTCTGGAACGGCCGCATCGGCAAGCTGCACACCATCCGCATCGGCGTCGGCGGCCCGGCCGTGCCCTGCGACCTGCCGACGCAGGAGGTCCCCGCCGGCACCGACTGGGACCGCTGGAACGGCCCGTCGCCCGAGCGCGGCTACAACGAAGTCTTGTGCCCCAAGGGGGTCCACAAGGGCTTCCCGGCGTGGCGCAAGTACCAGGAGTACGGCGGCGGCCAGATCGCCGACATGGGGGCGCACCACTTCGACATCGCCCAGTGGGCCATGAAGTTGGACGGCGGCGGACCGGTGCAGATTATCCCGCCGGCCGACCGCAAGGCCGAGCGCGGCTTGAGGTACGTCTACGCCAGTGGGGTCGTGATGATCCACGACGAGTTCGTCAAAGGGGCTGACGGCAAGCCGATCCATGCCGACTGCGTCTTCGAGGGCAGCGACGGGATGATCCTCGTGAGCCGCGGCGGCATCACCAGCCTGCCCGACACGATCCTTAAGGAGCCGCTGGGCGAGAAGGCGGAGCGGGTCTACCCGGCGAGCAGTCACCACGGCAACTGGCTCGACTGCATCAAGACCGGCAAGCCGACGATCTGCACCGCGGAGACGGGCCAGCGCAGCGCGACGATTTGCCACCTCGGCAACATCGGCTACCGCCTCGGCCGCAAGCTGACGTGGGACCCGGTGAAGGAGCGCTTCGTCGGCGACGCTGCGGCCGACAAGGAGTTGACGCGCACGCCACGGCCGCAGTGGAAGGCGTAACGCCCGCCCCCGCCCGGCAACGGCACGAATTTGGCAGCGGGTCGCGTCGGGGCCGCCGCGCGGCCCGGCTGCCGGGGCCGTCGCCGGCGTAGGGGTGCCCGAATGTCCTTGTTCCCGAGCTTCTTCCTGGGCGGCTTCGAGTGCTCCATCCACCGCCGCCGCGACGGCCGGCGGCTCGACGTAATCGCCGCGACCGAGCACGACCGCTTCGCCGCCGAGGACTACGCCCGCCTGCGCGACGCCGGGGTCTTGGCCGCGCGCGACGGCGTCCGCTGGCACCTCGCCGAGCCAGAGCCGGGTCGCTTCGACCTCACCTCCACCCTGCCGACCCTTCGGGCGGCGCGTGACGCCGGGGTGCTTGTGATCTGGGACTTGCTGCACTTCGGCTGGCCCGACCACGTTGACATCTGGGATGCCCACTTCCCCGACCGACTCGCCGCGTTCGCCACCGCCTTCGCCAAGTTGCACCGCGACGAGGTCGGAGGGACGATGTACGTCGCGCCGGTCAACGAGCCGTCGTTTCTGTCTTATGCCGGCGGCCAGGCGGGGTTCTTCAACCCGTTCGCCCACGGCCGCGGCGACGACCTCAAGGCCCAGTTCGTCCGCGGTGCCATCGCTGCAATTGAGGCCGTGTGGGCCGTCGGGCCGGCGCGGATCGTCCACACCGACCCGATCATCAACATCCAGGCCGACCCGACGCGCCCGCAGGACCGCGTCGCCGCGGAGGGCTACCGCCAGTCGCAGTTCGCCGCCTGGGACATGGTCGCCGGCCGGCAGCGCCCCGAACTCGGCGGCGACCCCAAGTACCTCGACATCATTGGCGTCAACTACTACGGCCAGAACCAGTGGTTCCACAACCCCTACGGCTCCGAGAGTGTGCTGCTCGTGCCGTCGCACCCGCACCACTTGCCGATCCGCTACATGCTGCGTGAGGTCCACGAGCGCTACGGCCGGCCGCTGTTCGTTGCCGAGACGGGGACCGAGGGCGACGCCCGGCCGGAGTGGCTGCACTACGTCGGCCGCGAGGTGGCCGCGGCGATCGACTTGGGCGTGCCGGTGGAGGGGATCTGCCTGTACCCGATCGTCAACCACCCCGGCTGGGACGACGACCGGCATTGCCTCAACGGCCTCTGGGACTACCCCGACGCGGGCGGCCACCGCGACGCCGACGGCCCGCTCTTGGCCGAACTCCGCCGTCAGCAAAAAGCGTTCGCCGGGGGCCGTCGCACCCCGGTGGACGACCGCGTAGACATGGGCAAACTCGACGCCGCGGCACGGCGGATGGAGGAGTTAACAGACCACGCGCGGAGTGAAGCGAAATGACCGAGGCGAGCCGCCTGCGTCGGCGGTCGGGTTCCAGGCGATCGAACGCCCAGAACCCGCCAGCTGACGCAGGCAGCTCGCCTGGAACATTACGCCGTGCGCGACCAGTACGCGTGCCGGCCGGTGCGGCCGCCGCACTGAGGGCACTCCGGGAAATAGACTCGCTCGACGGTCGCCTCGTGGCCGCAACGCCGGCCGACCCGCACCGGCACCGTCAGGCCACAACGCTCGCAGTCGTGAAGCGGCTCCGCCTCACTGTCGGCGAGGTAAACTTCGACCAACTCCTCGGGCAAGTCGCCCGGCAGGGGACGGTCGTCGGCGTCGAGGATCACCATCCACGCCCTCAAGCCACGGCCCCCGAGTCGCGGACTTTTGAGCAACGCCGCCGTGCGTTTCCGGTGAACCGCCGGCACCGCGGCCATCAGGCGGTCGTAGGAGCCGGGGGCGATCGAAACCGAGGCGGCGTTGAGCTTCATCGCAAATCTCGAATAGGACTCTGAGGGGGCGAGAATCAGGCGAGGACAGTTTGCCGGGCGGCGGGGTTTGCCGAGACGGCGGGGGACAGCGCGGCGCGGGCCGCTTCGGCGACCTTCTTTCCGGCCAAGAAGGCGTGGTCGGAGTTGTAGTACTCCCACTCGCTGTAGCGGCCGGCGAGCAAAATATCGTGCTGCGACAGCCAGTCGCGAATCGTCGCCACGTTCTTGGGCCGGGCGTGGTCGTACACCACATACGCGTACGGCATATCGACCTGATTCGAGGCTAAGATCGCGTCGTCGGCGTTGATGATCCCGACCTTGACGCAGTCGTCGATGCAGCGCTGGATCAGGGCGTCGCCGTCACACGGCAACGGCTTTAAGGGGCCGTAGGTGATCTCGCACGTCAGGCCGAAGCCGCCCTCGGGGTTGCAGTGCGGGCTGGCGTTGCCTTGGACGAAGATGCGGTGGAAGACCGACTCCTCCGGATAGTAGATCCAGTGCTTCTCGGTCAAATTCGCGCGGCCAATCCCCAAGTTGACGCACCGCACCGAAGTGTGACGTAACCCCAACGCCGCCGCCTTGACATCTTCTGGGGCCTCGGCACCCATCGCCTTGATGAGGCTCGGCAGCGGCATCGTGCTGACGAGCTGCTCGTACGGCATGACCGTGCCGTCGCTCAGGGTTACGGTGTGGTCCCGCGGCGACACGGCCTTGACGCGGGTGTTCAGACGCAGCCGACCGCCGAGGTGCGACAGGAAGCCGTCCATCAGTGCCTGGAAGCCGCCCTTGAGCGGGTAACCGAAGCGGGCGTTCGGCCCCATCGGTTTCGGCTTCTGGGTCAACGCGCCTTCGATCATCTCTTCGAGGTCCGGCATCGGCACGCGGCCGCCGAGCCAGCTCGTCTCCATCTGGTCGAGCGGCACCGCCCAAATCTTGCGGTTGTACGGCACCGCGAAGTGCTTGGCGATGCCCGCCCCCCAAACCTGGTAGATGAACTCCTCGAAGTTCTTCGGCCCGGCCACCGGCGGCTTCTCCGTCGGGTCCGACGACTTGCTGTTCGCCAGCGTGCTCTCGGCCACGCCGTCGGCGCAACAGTCGGTGACGGCGGCGTCCTTGGGGTCGGTACTCGGCGACGACCGGGCGACGCCGTTCGACTTGGCCGCGCTGCCGTTCGATGCTGCGTGGCCGTTGGCCGAGGGCTTGACGGCCTCCGGCTTCTTCTTCAAGCCCCCGAAACGGCACTCGATCGCGCCGACGACGCACTCCTTGATGACGTCCGCCGGCAGGCCGTACAGCGACCCCTGGAACGGGTAGCGGGTATACACGTCCTTGCTGTAAATCCACGCCTCGCGGTCCTGCCAGTGGACGTTGTCGCCCAACAGCACGCTGTACATCTCGTGGACGTACGGGTCGTTCGAGAACATGATGTGGCCGGCCATGTCGAAGGTGAAGCCGCTGTCCACGATCGAGCGGCACCAGCCGCCGACGGTGTCGTTCGCCTCGATCAGCAGGGCGTCGGCCCCCAAGTGGTAGGCCGCACTCAGCCCCGTCGGCCCGGCCCCGAGGACCAGAACCGGCGCGACGGCCTTGGGCTTGGCGGCCGACGCCTCGATGAGGGCCGAAATCGCCGCGGCGGTCGCGTCCCACGAGGTGCCGGCGAGCACGTCGGCGTAGCGGTTCAGGCGGGCAGCTCGGTCGCCACTCGATTCACCAAGGAGACGTTCACAGACGGCCACGAACTGCTCCGCCGTCTCGGCCAGTCCGACGACGTTCCCATACGGGTCAGCCACGTCGGCGATCGGCGTACTCACGATCGGCTTGCCGGCCGCCATGTACTCAAGCGTCTTGGTGGGGCTGATCGACTTGGTCGCCTCGTTACGGGCGAACGGCAGCAGTGCCACGTCCCAGCCCGACAGGTACGCCGGTAAGTCCTGGTACTTCTGCTGCCCGGCGTAGTGGATGTTCGCGGCCCGCGGCAGGTCGGCCGGGTCGATCTTGACGACCGGCCCGACCATCACGAACTGCCAGTCCGGCCGGGCGGCGGCGACTTCGGCCAGCAGTGCCACGTCGAAGCGCTCGTCGATGACGCCGAAGTAGCCGAGGCGCGGGTGGGGCAACGTCGCCTGGTCGGCCGGCTCGGTCATGGGCCTGGCCGCCTGGGCGAAGTGCGCCGCATCGACGCTGCTCGAGAAGCAGTGGCAGTTGGCGTGGCGGCCCTTCGTCGCGCGGTAGAGGCTCGGCCCGCCGGTGAAGACGACATCGGCCCGCGCCAGTAGCGCATCCTCGCGGTTCCGCAGCTCCGGCGACGCCCCCTTGAACGACGCCAGGTCGTCCATCTTGTCGTAGGTCAGCACGCGGGGGTTCAAGCCGTCGGCCAAGGGCAACGCCAGCGGCGTGTAGAACCACACGTCGTACTCGCCACCGACCCGCTCGGCAATCAGTTGGCGCACCATCGGGGCGAGCACCCTGTTCTGCTCGTCGGAGAAGCCGCCGCCCCCAACCGTCGTGTGCGGCCGGCACACCGTGACGCCGGCGGTCGGCGTCGTGACTTCCCAGCGAGCCACGCCGTCCGCGGCGAGTACGGGTTCTTCGACGTACAAAATCGGGCGTTCGTGGGCGAGGCGATTGAGCAGGTGTTGCGGGCGCTGGAAGACGAAGTCCCAACGGAGGTGGGAGAACACGACGATCGGAGTTGTGGCTGGCATAGGTGTCTCAAAGTGTCCTGCGGGTGCAGGGGAAATTTGAACACCCAGTGCAAGTCGCGTGCCTAAACGTGTAAGAGGTGCAATCGTATAACGCCGACGGGTCGTCTCAAAAGTGGTGCCAATTTCACGGCATTATCCTGCCGCAAGTCTGGCAGCGATCATGACTTGGGATCATTCAGCGGGCAACGTCTCTAGCGATTAACGCTCTCGATACTGCTACAACATCCTCTACTGATCACTACGTCCGTTGGCGTCGCATTAGTTCTTCCCGCCACGTCTGCTCCGCCTCGTACTCGGTCGTGTTTGACGGTCCACGGGTCGCCTTGGCGATCTGGTCGAGCGGGAACTTGGGGGTGCGGTCGGCGAAGAGCAGGCCGTTCGCCTCCTGGTACGTGTCGGCGAACTGCGTGTAGCAGAAGCCCGCTAGCATCGGCAGCGAGCGGACGATCGCCAGCAGCCGCGTGTAGCGGTCGGCGAAGTCGGACGCCGTCCCGGCTCGGCTGTAGCCCCACGCGCTCTCGGCGGGCGAGTAGGCGATGCCGCCGAACTCCGTGAGCATCACCGGGTGGTCAGGGTGGGAAGTCGAATCGCCAAGGATGAGCATTCGCCCGCCGGGGCGCTCTTTGCGGAATAAGTGCGACAACTTCTCGGTCGCGCCGCCGTACCGCTTGGCGATCTCGACGAGCCGGTCGTCGTAGTCGTGGATGCCGATGATGTCGGTGGCCACGCTCTCCCAGCCGTCGTTGCCGATGACCGGCCGCGTCGGGTCGAGGGTCTTCGTCAAGTGGTACAGGGCCTGGACGTAGTGCCGCTGCGCCGGGCTGTCGGGCAGGTCCGGGACGCCCCACGACTCGTTGAACGGCACCCAGGCGACGATGCACGGGTGGCTCCAGTCGCGGTCGATCACGGCCGCCCACTCTTTGGTGAGTCGCTCGACCGACTTGGTGCTGTAGCGGTAAGCGCTCGGCATCTCCTCCCAGACGAGCAGCCCGAGGGCGTCGGCCCAGTAGAGGTAGCGCGGGTCCTCGATCTTCTGGTGCTTGCGGACGCCGTTGAAGCCCATCGCCTTGGCGAGTTCCACGTCGCGGCGCAGGGCGGCGTCGTCGGGGGCCGTCTGCCCGGTGTTGGGCCAGTAGCCCTGGTCGAGCACCAAGCGCAGCGCCAGCGGCCGGCCGTTGAGCACGAAGCGGTCGCCCTGCACCGCAATCGAGCGCAGCGCCGTGTAACTCCACGCCTCGTCGATCAGCGCCCCGGCGTCGTCGAGCAACTGCAAGTGGACTTGAATCAGCGTCGGCCGCTCCGGACTCCACAGCAGCTCGTTGCGGTAGTCCTCGATGCCGGGGTCGGAGAGCGCGATGCGCCGCTGCACCTCGCCGGCGACGACCTGGTAGGTGTCATCGGCCAGCAGCAGCGGGCCGGCGGTGAGCCGGGCGCGCAGCCGGATGTCGTCGCGCGGCTCGCCGTGGATCGACGCCTCCAGGCCGAGTTCCCAGCGCTCCAGCGTCGGGGTCCAGCGGACCTTGGCGATGCGGGTCGCGGGGACGGTTTCGGTCCAGACCGGCTGCCAGATGCCGGTGGTGCGCGGGTACCAGATCGAGTGCGGGTGCAGGTGCCAGTCCTGCTTGCCGCGTGGCTTGGCCAGGTCCTGCGGGTCGTCCCCGGCCCGCACCACCAACTCGATCTCGCCCGCCTTGGCGGCGTCGGTCAGGTCGGCGGAGAACGGCGTGTAGCCGCCCTCGTGGCCGGCGACGAGGTGGCCGTTGGCCCACACCTTGGCCTCCCAATCGACCGCGCCGAAGTGCAGGTGCAGCCGCTCGCCGGGGGCGAGTTCGGGGGCCGGGACGCGGACGCGATACCAACACGCCTGGTAGAACCCGGTGTCGCCGACGCCGCTGGCGGCCGTCTCCGGGGCGAACGGCACGCGGATGGTGCGGTCCCAGGCGACCCCCTCGGGCGTCTTCCAGTGGGCAGAGGGGTCGAGGGCGAACTGCCACTCGCCGTCGAGCGGGGTCCACTGGCGGCGGCGCAGTTGAGGCCGCGGGTGGTTCGGGGTGCGGGCGTCGGGCATCGCGCTCGGCTCGGGGTACGTCGCGCCCGCGGGAGTGCGCGGGCCGCAACTATGATACGGCCGGCCGCCGGGGCGGCCTCGGGTCGGCCGGGAATCGCGACGACTCCGCCCGACTCGCCGGGCCACCGCATCGGGAGTGATGTCGTGCGTGTCATGGGGTTGCGGCGAGTCGCCTTGGGTCGCTAGCCGTCAACGCAAAAGCCCCCGGCTTTCGCCGGGGGCCTTCGAGGTGCGAAAGAGAGGACTTGAACCTCCACTCCCTTGCGAGAACTAGAACCTGAATCTAGCGCGTCTGCCAGTTCCGCCACTTTCGCCGAACACCCTGCATAGTAAAGCCCGCCCGACATTCGTCAAGTTGCCGCGAGCGACTTCTCCAGACAAGACTCTCGCGGCCCCGCGCAGGTTCATTCAGTTGCTGCCCGGATTGCCGCCGCTCTTGGGCATGAAGCCGCCAGACCCGCCGGGGCGGCCAGGGGTGCCGCCAGGGGTGCCGCCCGGAGTGCCGGCCGGGGCCTCGCCCTCGACGGCGAGGTCGGTGCCGGTGCCCTGGACCGTCTTCAGGTAGCCGACCCAGTCCTCGGCGAACTGCTTGAACGCGACGGGGTTGATCGACCCCGCGTTGTTCGCGTCCATCATCCCCATCGCCCGGCCGAAGGCCTTGACGACCTCGGCGCGGTCGAGCCGCATGTCGCGCGGCATCCGGTTGATCTCCCCGTACAGCCGCTGGAGGGCTTCGGGCTTCTTCTTGGCGAGGTAGTACGTCAGCCCCCACGCCGTGACCTGGGCCTTCGTCGCGAGCCGCACCCGCGACGCCGCTTCCTCCGCCTCGAGGTCGCCCGTGGGGCCGAAGCCGCCCGAGCCAGGGCCACCCGGCCCGCCGGAGCCGGGGCCACCTGAACCGGGGCCGCCCGAGCCGGGGCCGCCCGGCCCGCCGGAGCCGGGGCCGCCCGAACCGGGCGGCGAGTTGCCGGGGTTCGCCCCAGGCCCCCCGGACCCAGGGCCGCCGCCGCCGACCGCCACGCCGTCGTTGAGTGGCTTCGACTTGGGGTCGATATCGACGCCGGAGCGCTGCGCGTCGAAGTAGTGGTCTTGCAGCGTGTCCATGAGGACCGCCTCGGAGTTCGGGTTCCACTCCCGCGTCGTCACGAGTTCGCGGAAGCGGCGGATCAGCACGAAGTGCGGCGAGCCGTAGCCCGAGGCCAGGCCAACGGTCATCGTTAGCGGGCGGTTCGGCTCCTGCGTGTAGGCGGGGCCTTTCGGCATCTGCAGCAGCGTCGCGACGCCGTTCTCCAGCCACTCGGGCAGCACCACGTGTTGGGCGAGCATCCCGCTCGACGCGTACAGTTGCCGGGTGCCTTCGCGGCTGACCATGGCCAGCGTCGCCTCCTCCTCGACGAGCTTATCCACCAGCGAGAGCGTCATGACCTTCGTCACGTCGCCGACGCTCACGCCGGCCGTCAGTTGCGGGGCCACGCCCTTGAGCAGGTCGTCGCGGCTCCAGCCCTGCTTGTAGAGGTTCTCGGCGTAGCGGGTGAACGAGCGCCCGGCCTTGTCGAGCCGCTCCGGCGACAGCACCAGCACGTTGTGCGTCGGCGAGTAGAACGCGTCCGAGACGACGGGGTTGCCGTCGAGGGCCGTGCGCAAGCGCGACACGTCGTCGCCCTTCTCGGCGAGGACGACGACGAGCTTGCGGGTCGGCGACTTCGCGGCCACCCCGCCCAGCGCGTGCCACAGGTAGAAGCCACGCAGGTTCGTCTCGAGCATCGCCAGTCGGCGCTGCAGGCCGTCCTTCGAGACGGCCTCGTCGCCCCAGTGGACGATGGCGTAGTGGGCGCTCTGCTCGTAACCCGACGCGCGGAGCGTCTGCTGCCAGCGCGCCGCGTCGGGGCTTTCGGGCAGCGGCTCGGTGACCTTGGCCTTGACCTCGTTGAACGCCTTGACGAACGCGGCGACCCCCGCCGGCGGCACCGCGTCCTTGACATCCTTCGAGTCCTTGCGCACGGCCACGGTCTTGGCGGTGTCCTCGGCGTAGCTGTAGGCGAGGTCCACGAGGCCGTACGAGAGCGCCTCGGCCACGAGGTCGTAGCCGGTCTGGAGGGACTTGTCCTTGAGCCAGGCGGTGTGCTTCTTGCGCACCACTGTCTCGAGGGTGTACCCCCGCGCCACCTCGTAGATGCGGACGTGGGTCCGGTCGTCGTAGAGGAGCGTCGTGCCGTAGCTGGTGAGGACCGACTTCGAGAGCGGGTTGAACTGCATCGAGTACCCCAGCTTGGGGTAGAGCCGGCGGTCGCTGATGTTCTTGTACGGCACGACGACGGCGACGGAGCGGTCCGGGTCGAAGGCCCCCGCCGGCCCCCCCGCGCCAGGGCCAGGCACTCCGGGGCCGCCCGACCCGCCCGGCGACGAGTTACCGGGGGGCGAGTTGCCGGGGGGCGAGTTGCCCGGTGGCGAGTCGCCAGGCGACGCGCCACCGGGGGCGACCCCGCCGGCGGCCGAGGGGTCGGCCGCCAGGTTGACGCGGATGACGAGGTAGCCGGGCACCATCAGCGGCTGGCCTTGCGCCGCGACCGGCCGGGCCTCCAGCAGTGCCGCGGCGGCCAGAAGGCCCGTCATCGCCAGATACCTACGTCGCATGGTGCGGACCTTTCGTCGCGGGGGTCGGGGCAGTGTCGGGACTCGAATCGAGGGGGTCGTGTACGGGACCCGGCCGGCGGTCCATTGTGGAGGAGTCGCGGCGGCACCTCAACCGAAATCCGCGCGATCGGAGCCGCCGTCAGTTGGCCTTATAGTTGAGCTTGTACGCCGGCGAGTCGGAGTACAGGCTGCCGGCGGGGTCCTTGGGCGGGTTGTTCCGCCGCCACTCGGCGAGGCGGTCGGTGCTCGGCCGGTCCGTGCCGACTTGGCTGTCCTTCTCCAGGGGCGCGATGATGTCCGCCAACAGGATGTCGCACAGTTCACCGAGCGGCTTGGCGACGGGCCGCAGCCGTGGCGTCAGCGTGCCCCGCTTCAAGGCCGAGAACGCCACGTTGAGCCGGGCCGAGGAGACCTTCCACGGCAGCGACCGCTCCTCCGACGCGGCGGCGGCGATGCGCGGCGCGGCGTAGGCCGCCATGCCGACGGCCATCGCGTTCGACCAGGCGTCGATGTTCATGAACGTGTTCGCGGTGACGGGGGCCATGCCGGCCAGGCCGATGACGGCCTCGGCCGCGTCGCCGGCCGTCGCGGGGAGGCTCAGCGTCGCGTCCGAGACGGCGACCTTCGCTAGTGTGAATGCCGGCCGCGTCTCGCCGCCGGGGCCGCCCTTGCCGCCGACGGTGTCGAAGCGGACCTTCGCCAGCGCCCGGATCGCCGCCCGGCGGTAGTAGCGCACCACGGCGACTTGCTCCGGCGTCAACTCCTTCGCCGCCTCGACCTTGGGCGCGTCGGGTTTCGCCTCGCCTTCGGGGGCCTCGCCGACCGGCGCGGCGAGGACGATCGGCCGTCCGGAGGCGTCCACCGTCGCCGGGGCCGCCTTGTCGGCGACCGGCGGGCCTTTCACGACCATCTCTTCGAGTAACTTGACGAGCGGCACCAACTCCGCGTCCGGGAGGCTGTGGCGGGTCGCGAACGTGCCTGTGATTACGGTCGGGTCGTAGGCCGCCAGCAGGTTTTCGGCGGCGCGCAAGGCGTAGAAGAACACCTCCGGCGGCGTCGCGACCGGCTTGCCCGCCTTGTCCTTGAAGTACGTGTTGGTGAGCATCGCCATGACCGACTTGCCGAAGGCCGGTGCCCCGGACTTGGCCCCCTCGGCGAGCAGCCGGGCGGCGTTGACGCGGATCACCGCCGGCGGGTTCTTGGCGAACACCGCGGCGACGGCGCGATCGACCGCCGCCCCGAACTCGACGATGAAGTCGCCCTGATCCGGCGTGAGCCGCGACAGGTCGCGCTCCGGGGTCGGGACCAGGACGTACGTCCGCAAATCCGCGAACAGCGTCTCGAGGTTCTGCTCGCCGGTGCGTGGCCGCAACTCGCCGGTGTCGGGCTGCGAGTAGAACGACTCGAACGTCACTTTGTAGACGCGGTTGTTGGCGACTTCTTGGAGGGCGGCGCGGTTGGCGGCGAGGTCCGGCCCCTTGACTTTGACTTTGCCGGAGGCCAGGTCGCCCACGCGGATTTGCGACGCGCTCGAGACGAGCGGCGGCTCCATGCGGAACGGCTTCAAGTCGGTGGCCGACTGCCCCGGCGCGGCGGCCGGCGTGAGGGCAGCCAGCCCGAAGAGTCCGAGCGTGAGGAGGGCCGACCGGACGCGAGAACTCGGCATGGAACGCCCTACCCCGTGACGGCGGATCGACTCGAAGGCGTCAACGCGGCCGCGGCCCCGACGTTGGCACGGCGCGTCGGAATCCCCCCACGGACTCCGGTATCGGGCAACCTAAGTCTTCGCGCCGTGCGAAGCAACCCCCAAGTCGCGGGGCCGCCGAATTCCGCAAGCCGGCAGCGTGGCAACCGGCCGGTGGGGTCGCGACTGGGGGAATCGTCGCGGAAGTGCGATTGTCAGCGGGGCGGTGGGGCTGTAGTGTGGTGATTATCGGGCCGTGGCGCAGCTTGGCTAGCGCGCTTACTTGGGGTGTAAGAGGTCGTGGGTTCAAATCCCGCCGGCCCGACTTGCCGCCCCGGTGATGTCAAGAGATGTCACCGGGGCTTTTTCGTGCCATTTCGCTGACATTCCGGTCATAATCCGGCCGGCTCGTTCCTCTGGCGTCACAGAAGCATCTCGGGTGTGCGGGTTCGCGATGGTGAGGGGACTTACTGGGACACCAGCTAGGTGGGCCGCCTGTCCCTTATTTAGCGTCTCGCCAAACACTGACCCAACTCAACAAAATAAAAGGGGTCGGCAGACACCGATGGATAAAGTCCCCCGCAGACAGGATATGTGCAACCCCATCCTTCAGGCGTTACGCGGCCTGGGCGGGTCGGGGCACATTGACGAGATCGCCGATCGCGTTATTACAATCCTGAATATTCCTGAACTAATTGCCACAAGCTTCCACGACCAAGAATTCAGCAACCAGACTGAAATCGAGTACCGGTTGGCGTGGGCGAGAACTGATCTAAAGAATTACGGTATGATCGAGAAGTCTGGACGCGGTGTCTGATCTATCAGGCCTGACAAGCAGGGCATCGAAAAGGTCGATGCCGGCGAAGTCAACCGCGCCCGGTCTCCGGGGACATCGGGAGTAACGGCCCCGACGGAAGTAAACTCCGATCCGGGACATGCATCGGACCCCGATTCGTCGGACGCAGTTTGGCGATAAGAACTCCAACGTGTGTTAACCACGGTCCTCGAACCCGCTGCTTTCGAGCGGCTGACGATGCGATTACTTCGCGAAAGTGGCTTCGTGCATGCGGAAGTTACCGGCCGGTCCGGGGATGGAGGGATCGACGGCAAGGGAATCGCACAAATGGCGGGCGTTTTAAGCTTCCACGTCGTGTTCCAGTGCAAGCGTTACGTGGGGTCTGTAACTTCCGCACAAGTGAGAGACTTCCGCGGCGCGATGGTGGGAAGGGCCGATAAAGGCTTACTGATCACGACAGGACGTTTCACACGAGACGCAATTACCGAAGCGACTCGACAAGGCGCTCCACCGATCGATTTGATCGACGGTAACCGGCTCGCCGATATGTTGAAATCTCTCAAATTAGGAGTCGATACGGAATTCGTGGAGCGAGTAACAGTTAATGAAGTCTGGCTCCGGTCTGTTTGAGCGCAACCAGACTCGTGTCGCGTTGCTCACTACGCAATTCATCCGTCGGTGGGTAACGATCACTTGAAGCGACCTCAATAGTCCCGCCCTTGTCGGGAGCCGCCCTACGCCGCCTGGCGGGACTGCTGCCGCGTGAACTGGCGGCACACCTCGACGACGCGGGCCTGCTGCGACTCGGTGATCTCAGGGTAAATCGGCAGCGCCAGCACCGCCTTCGCCGCCGACTCGCTCACCGGGAAGTCGCCGGCGCGGTGGCCCAGGTGCGTCAGGCACTCCTGCTGATGCAGCGGCAGCGGGTAGTACACTTCGCAGCCGACGTTCTCGGCTTTGAGGTACTTCACCAGGGCGTCGCGCTGGCCGTTGGCGACGCGGACGACGTACTGGTTGAACGTGTGCAGCCCCGACGGGCTCGGCACCGGACGCTCGAAAAAGCCGTCGAGACCTTGTGCAACGATCAGCGTGTCGTAGCGCCCCGCGGCGGCGCGGCGGGCCTCGATCCACGCATCGACGTGCGGCAACTTCACCCGCAGGATCGCCGCGTGGACGGCGTCGAGCCGGGCGTTCCAGCCGAGGTACTTGTGGTAGTACTTCACGTCGCAGCCGTGGTTGCGCAGTGCCGCCATCTTGGCGTGCAGGTCGGCGTTGTTGGTCGTCACCATCCCCGCGTCGCCCAGCGTGCCGAGGTTCTTGCTCGGGTAGAAGCTGAAGCAACTGATGACGCCCAAGCTGCCGCAGCGCCGGCCGCGGTAGTCGGAGCCGAACGACTGCGCGGCGTCCTCGATGACGTAGAGGCCGTGGCGGTCGGCGATGTCCCAGATGGCGTCCATCTCGGCGCAGCGGCCGAACAGGTGCACCGGCATGATCGCGCGCGTACGCGGCGTGATCGCGGCCTCGATCAGCGCGGGGTCGAGGTTGTAGGTGTCGGGGTCCACATCGACGAAGACCGGCGTCGCGCCGACGCGGCTGACACTCCCCACCGTGGCGAAGAACGTGAACGGCGGCAGGATCACCTCGTCGCCGGGGCCGATGTCCAGCGCGTGCAACGCCAGCAACAAGGCGTCGGTGCCGGAGGCGCAGCCGAGGGCGTGCGTCGCGCGGCAGTAGTCGGCCGCTTCCTGCTCGAACGCCGCGACGACGGGGCCGAGGATCGCCTGCCCGGAGCGCAAGACGCCGAGTACCGCGGCCTCGATCTCGTCCTGGTGGTTGCGGTACTGCAAGGCGATGTCGCACAGCGGCACGGGGGCCGGCTTGTCGGCGAGGCGGTCGGCGGGCATGGGCTACTCCTTGCGGTCGCCGCGGGGTCCGTCCCGAGACGCGGAACACTTCGTGAGGCTGTCATCAGTACGGCGAACCGGGGGGCAATGTCAAGCCCGCTAACCGGGGCGGGCCGGGCGAAGGCAACTCGACTGGCGGGCCGCGGCCGGCTTGCCGTATCCTGGCGGCTGCAGGAAGCAGCCCGGCTCCAGGAAGAAACCCATGCGACTCACCACGCGACTCGCCGCCCTCCTCATCGTGACGGTCTTCGTGAACGTCCCCGGCACCAAGGCCCGCGCCGCCGCCCCGCGCCCCGACGACGCGCCGCTGCACGCCGTGCAGTTCGTCGATCCGGTCGAGGGCTGGGCGGTCGGCGACGAGGGGGCCATCCTGCACACCATCGACGGCGGCAAGAGCTGGGAGCGGCAGCGCTCGGGCACGGCCGCCTCGCTGCGCCGCGTGCAGATGCTCTCGCCCTACGTCGGCTGGGCCGTCGGCCGCGTCGAGTCGCCGTACTCGAATGACGCGCAAGGGGTCGTCCTCGGCACGGCCGACGGCGGCGGGACGTGGCGCGAAGTCACGACGCAGGCTCTGCCGGGGCTGAACACCGTGCAGTTCCTCGACGAGAGGTGCGGCTTCGTCGCCGGCGACTCGACCGACCGGCACCCGACAGCCGCCTTCCGCACGGCCGACGGCGGCCGCACCTGGCAGGCCCTGCGCGGCCCGCGCTGTGCCCACGCCGGCGGCTGGCAGGCGCTCGACGCCCGCTCCGCCGGGCATGCCCTGCTCCTCGGCGACGCGGCCCCCGCCCTCGCCCGCGGTGCCGCGCTCGTGCGTCCGGCGGCGTTGCAGTCGCTGCCGTTCGGCGGCACCGCCTTCGCGCGGCACGGCGAGTCCACGCTGCTCGCCGACCGCTCCGGGCAAATGGCCCGCCTGGGCGAGGACGGCACGCACCACGTCGTCGAGTTCGCCCCCGCCGCGGCCGGCTTCCGCATCGCATCACTCTCGGCGGTCGGCGCGGAGGTCTGGTGCGTCGGCCGGCCAGGGAGCGTCGTCTGGCACTCGCCGGACTTCGGCGCGACGTGGGAGGGATTCCCGACGCCGGTCACGACCGGCCTGCGCGCCGTGCAGATGCTCGACGCCAAAACCGGCTGGGCCGTCGGCGACTTCGGCGTGATCGTGATGACGACCGACGGCGGCCGCAGTTGGCAGACGCAACGCAGCGGCGGCCAACGCGCGGCGGCGCTGCAACTCCACGCCCGCCCCGAAAGTGTCGCCCTCGGGCTGACGGCGAAGCTGGCGCTGGAGGGCTACCACGCCGCGGCGGTCGTGCTGGGGCCGGGCCGCGAGCCGCGCGTGCAGGCGGCGTACCGCCTCGCCGGCGGCCGCGTCGCCGAGGTCGAAGCCGTCAAGGCGTGGCCGGACTACCTCGTCGAGCCGACGGCCGACCGCGACCCCAAGTCGCTGCCCGACGCCACCGACCCCGCGCTGATGGCCCGGCTGGTCCTGGCGATCCGCACGTACCGGCCGGCGCTAGTCGTGACCGACGCGATCGACCCCAAGGCCCCGTCGTCGGACCTCGCGGTGCTGTTGGCGACGAAAGCGGCGTTCCGCATGGCCGCCGACCCGACGGCTTACCCCGAACACCTCAGTATCTTGAAGCTCACGCCTCACAGTGCCCAGGCGCTGTTCGGCCTCGCGGCGACGCCGGCCGCCACCACCACGAAGCACGACCTGACCGCCGTCGAGCCGCGCTTCGGTCTCGCGCTCAAGGACACGCTGCTCGAAGCGACGGCGACGCTGACCGGCCGCTTCTCGGTGCCCGACGCCGTCGGCCTGCGGCTGATCGCCCACCGGCTCGCCGACCCGGCGCAGGCGGCGGACCTCGTCCCCGGCCCGGCGCTCGCCGAGGGCGGGCCGTCGCGCGCCAGGGCAATGGCCGCCCCGGACGCCGACCCGCGTCGCGCGACGGCCCACGCCCTACGCCGCGAACTCGCCGGGTTGCCGCTGACGACTGGCGTCGAGGCGGCGACCTCGCGGCGGCTAGCGATCCTCACCGAACTGGGCGACCCGCGTGCCGCGCTCGCTGAGGGCGAACGCCTCATTGCCGCCGGGCAGTGGACCGCCGCGTGCGCCGTCTACACCGGGGTGCGCGACGACTTCCCGCTGAACGTCGAGGCGATGCCGGCGATGCGCTGGCTGACCCGCTACTACGCCAGCGGGGAACTGCGGCGGCGGCTCGAACTCGGGCGGCAGCCGATTCTGCAGAAGGCGATTTGGGTGCCGGTCACCGACGCCGAGTCCGCCGTCGTGCCGGCCAGTTTTGCCGAGTCGCCGAAGCCCAGGGCACAGTTCCAGTTCGCTAACCCCGCGGCGGCGCTGAGCTGGGACCGCGCCGCGCTCGACCTCGAAGTGCCGCTGGGGGCCGACGGCGTGGCGACCCTGCGCGACCCCGACGTGCAACTGCCGCTCGTCGCCGCCCGCCGCCGGCTCGGCCTGAACGCTGAGGCGACGAGGGCGCTGAAGTTACTCATCGCCGCCAACCCCGCCGACCCCAAGACCGACCCCCGCGCCGGCCGGCTGATCGAGGAACTCCGCACGCTCAGCGATGACGGCCCCGACGCCGCTTACGCGCCCCACGCGGCGGCGCACCCGGCCACCGCGAAGCCGCACCTCGACGGCAAGCTGACCGACGAGTGCTGGCGGACCGCGGAGGTCGTGACGCTCGAGTCGCCGGCCGGCTACGCCACGACGGCCCGCTTCTGCTACGACGCCGAGTTCCTGTACGTCGCCGTCGAGTGCTCGCACCCGACGCTCAAGTCGGTGACGAAAGTCGAGACCCGCGGCCGCGACGACGACCTGACCGGCCGCGACCGCGTCGAACTGATGCTCGACCTCGACCGCGACTACGCGACCTACTACCGCCTACGCTTCGACCGCGACGGCCGCTCCGCCGAGGACTGTTGCGGCGACCCGACCTGGAACCCCGAGTGGCGGCTGGCCGTGGACGCGCGGCCGACCGGCTGGGCCGCCGAACTCGCGATCCCACTTGCGGAGTTGACCGGCAGCCCGAAGCTCGCCGGCCAGACGTGGGCGATGAACCTGACGCGCGTCGTCCCCGGCGCGGCCTGCGCTGCATGGTCGGGCGTCGCCTCGGCGAGCCCCACCCCGGCGACGATGGGCCAACTCCGCTTCGCCGGCGACGGGCCGAAGTCGGCGGGCGGGGCGAATTGAGTTGCCGCTTGCTCGCGCTAAACTTTCGGGTTAGTATCGCCTATGTTCACCGTCGAATACTATGTAGATCCTGACGGCACCAATGCCATAGCGGAGTGGCTTAGGGAGTTGTCGAATCCGCAGACGCTCAGCCGGGTCGTGGAAAGGATTGAGCGACTGGAACTCGGCAACTTTGGGGACCACAAGTCGGTGGGCAAAGGCGTCTGGGAGCTGAGGTTGAACATCGGTCCGGGTTACCGCGTGTACTATGCGCGGGTCGGTTTGACGGTTGTGCTGCTCCTCGGCAGTGGCACGAAGGCGTCCCAGAAGCGCGACATCCGGCGAGCGACGCGCAACAAAACCGAGTACGAAGGGCGTGGCGTATGAGCAAAGTCTACCCGGCAACCCAAACACACGACGAGGTGATACAGCAGCTCCTCGAACGTCGCCCGGACTTCGCGGCGGCTTACGTTGAGAACGCTGCGGACGGTGCGGTGGATGAGGAGGGTATCGCCATTTTCGTGGGTGCCTTACGTCGCGTCGCCGTGTTCCGCGGCATGACCGAAGTCGCCGCGAAGGCCGGCCTGAAGCCCGAGAGCCTAACGCGCGCGCTCTCGAAGCGCGGCAACCCGACGCTCAAGACGCTCTTGAGCGTCACCCAGGCCCTCGGCATGAGGCTCGCCGTCGTCCCCGCCGGGCCGCCGGAGCCGGCCCCCAAGAAGAAGCGGGCCGCCGCCAAGAAGCCGCCGCAGCCAGCAACCGCCTAAAGCGGCACGCCCTTCGGGTAGACGCTCACCGCGGAGCCGACGGCCAGCACCACGCTCGCCGGCTCGACGCCCGCCATCGCGCCCCACTCGGGGCCGTACAGCGTCGCCCAATCGAGGTCGGCCGCGAAACTCTCGACGGGGTACACGTCCCACGTCGGGTGTTCCACCTGGTAGCGGATCAGCCGGCCGGAGTGCGACGTGCCGAAGCCCCAACTGTGCTCCTTGAAGAAGTGCTCGACGCTCCCTGGGCCGGGCGTCACCGCCGGCGTCCGTCCGACCGCGGTCATGCGGTGGATGCGGCCGGCGTAGGTCAGCGTGTAGTCGGCCGTGACTCGCCCGCCCGACTCGGCGACGCTCATCCCCATCGGCGCGGCGCGGTACGGCTCGTTGTAGATGAGCCGCGCCACCGCGGAGACGAGCCGCTGCGGCACGAACTCGCGCACGAAGACGACGCCGCGGCGGCCCTCGTGCCGGACGTAGAAGCGCAGGTTCCACTCGGGGAAGTCGCGGAAGCCGGGCCACGCCACGCCCAGCACGCGCGTGCCGAGGAACTGGAAGCCGACGAGGCTCGCCCAGCACCGGCCGTCGCGGCGGTCGAGCTCGACGCCCGGCGGCAGCAGCGGCGTCAGCAGCGCCTCCGGTACGGCGTAGTTCGCCAGGATGAGGTTCCGCCAGCGGGCGGTCAGGAAGGCGCGGGGCATGTGTGGGTCCCTCGTCGGCCGGGGCAACTCGACCGCGTCCCCCGGCGCGAGCGGCCAGCGCGGGCAGGGTCGAGTCTGCCGTGTAGGATCGGAGACGCCCCCGCTGAAGTGAGCGGCCCGCCGGGCACTGCGCTCAGCTCCGCCAATTTAGCGCCGCCGTCAGGCCGGCCGGCAGCGGGTGGACGCCGGGGTGCAAGGCGTGGGCCAGGATTTCGAGGCTCTCTACCAGTCTGGGGCCGGGCCGGCTGAAGTACGCGTTGCCGTCGGTCACGAAGACGCGGCGGCCCCGCACGCACCTCAACTCGGCGTAGCCGGGGTAGGCGGCCAGGATCGGCATGTCGATCAGTGAGCGCTCCGTGTCGAAACCGCATAGCGCGACCATCAGCCACTCGGGGTCGGCGGCGCGGATTCGCTCCCAGGCCGTCGTCTGGGACGCCAACCCCGCGCGGCCAATCGCCTCGACGCCGCCCGCCATGTGCACCAGTTCCGGCGACCAGTGGCCGCAGCCGAACGGCGGGTCGATCCACTCCAGCAGCACGCCGGCCGGGTGTCGCGGGATCGCCCGGCTCCGCGCGGCGACCGCCTCGACGCGGGCTTGCAGTGCCGCGACCGCCTCGCCCGCGTGCCCCGGTACGCCGGCTGCCTCGCCCACGAGCCGCAGGCAGTCGAAGACTTCGCTCAGGCGCGTCGGCTCGAGGTTCACCACCCGCGGCCGGCCGGGCAGCGCGCAGGCGGCGGCGCTGACCTCGGCCTCGGCGACGGCGCACACGTCGCACAGGGCTTGCGTGACGAGCAAGTCGGGCCGCAACCGCTCCAGCACCGGCATGTCGAGGCTGTAGAGCGCCTTCGAGGTCTTGAGCCGCTCGCGCACGAGCGCGTCGATGTCGCGGCTACTCGCGTCGTGCGGGATCAGCGTCCGCGTGACCTTCGGCAACGCCTTGACGAAGGGCGGGTAGTCGCACTCGTGCGTCACCCCGACGAGGGACTCGCCGAGGCCCAGCGAGCAGACGATTTCGGTGGCACTCGGCAACAGCGAGACGATACGCACGGCGGCCTCACGCGGCTTGAGGAAGGGTCGGACGCTCGCGCAACGACGGGGCCAACGCCTCGGCGATCCAGACGGTACCGAAGAGCGCGGCGACGAAGCCGAAGTCCCCGGCTAGCGAGTTGCGGAAGAACGGGATGGCGGCGACGTAGCAGCCGACGAAGCCTTCGAGCGTATGCGGGTAGAACCCGACCCAGCAGGCGAAGTTCGTCACGAGGTAGAACTGGATCGCCCCGAGCAACGTCGCGCCGACCACGCCGGGAACCGTGCGACTGGCGGCCAGCCAGCGGCCGATCAGCACGCTCACGGCGAAGCTGGTGTAGACAACGGGCACATGCGAATGCAGGCCGATCGCCAGGTCGCTCAGCAGGAGCGCGGCGAGCGGCAGGCCGAGGGCAATCCGCAAGTCGCGGAACATCGCGCCGGCGAAAATCGCCAGGCCGCCGACGGCGGTGACGTTCTCCGGGTGCGGCATGAGCCGGCTGGCGACGGCGAAGGCGACGAGCGAGGCGAGGACGGCGAAGCGGGGCCAGTTCATGCGCGGACTCCGAAGGAGTGTGAGGTGCGGGCGAAGTCGGGCCGGGCGACGGGTGCCGCCCGGCCCGCGGGGGTTGTCGTTAGGAGTCCTTGCCGAACAGGACATCGTCGGAGCCGATGTCCCAGAGGATTTCCTTCTTGCGGACCGCGTCCTGGGCCGCGGTCGTGTACGGTCCGGGGGCGTTGATGGTCGGCGTCCGCGTCTCGACGTGGCCGTCCGCGAAGCAGACGTTGGCGATGCCGTCGTGCCGGAAGTGGACGTTCGGGAACTGCTGCGAAGGTGCCGACAGGTACCAGTTCTCCGTCAGCCTGTCCAACGGGGCGCTGAACGCGATGTTGGCCGAGTCGGCGAAGGCGATCGTTGCCGAGGTGCCGCGGCGGTTACTCACCGACACGACACTCTCGCCGGCCACGTCCCAGTTACTGAACTGGTCGTTGTAGGCGTAGCTGGCGACGGGGATGTTGAACCGCAGCGTGAAGCGGTCGGGGTCGAACACCGGGCACTGGCTGATCGCGCGGTTGCCTTCGAGGAACGGCGACAGGATGCCACTGCTCGGGTCCATGACCCGCGGCGTCGAGGTGTTGTCGGTGATCAACCCAAACCAGTACAGGTTCGTGAACGAGTTGGTTGCCGGCACCTTCATGCCCGACACGGTGAACTTGCCGCCGTTGGTGTCGGCGTGGTTGTGCAGCGCGAGGCCGAGTTGCTTCAGGCTGTTCGCGCACTTGATGCGCGCCGCCGCGGCGCGCACCTTCTGCACCGCCGGCAACAGCAGGCCGATCAGGACCGCGATGATGGCGATGACCACCAGTAACTCGATGAGCGTGAACCCCGGCCGGACGGGACCGGGGGGCGTGCGGCGGCGGGCCGCGGTGGCGGGAACTGAGAACACGAAGGACTCCTCTTCGCCGGGACGGGCGAGGTGAAGTGCCTCCGGAGCACCGGAAGACGGGCGGACAGTGTGTGCGAACCGACGCAAACGGAAATACCTGCCGGCCGGTCGCCTGGGTCCGAGGCACCGAACAACTCACGACAGGCAGGTCTTCTGGCTTACGGCTCATAACGAGCTCCGGGCGGCCTTCCCGTGACCGGGGTCACAGTGGCGAAGAATGCCCGAGTCTCTGACCGAATACAGCAGCGGCCCTGCGCCGGACTCTCACCGGCTTCCCTTTTCATCGCCGCACGCCGGAGTGGCGGCCGCGAACCTGTCGGGACACCGTGATGATAGGCGGCGACGCTGGATCGGCAACGGTGCCCGGCGAGCCAGAAGCGTGAGCGCCTGGAGTCTGGCCGCGCGGAGACTCCAGGCGCTCACGCTTCTGGCTCGCCGGGCGAATTCGTGATAAACCAACCCGCCCCCAGGAGCCGCCCCCAGATGCCTCGCTTCCCCGCAGCGCTCGCCTTGCTCCTGCTAGCCACGGCGGTGCTGTTCCTGACTCGGCTGGGGGACCGGGCGTTGACCTCCGAGGAAGTTCGCTGGGCGACGGTCGCGCGCGAGATGCGCGCCAGCGGCGACCCGCTCCACCCGACGATCAACGGCGGCGCGTACCCCGACAAGCCGGTCGGCAGCTACTGGCTCATTGTCGCCGCGTCGTACCTCACCGGCGGCGTCACCGAGGCGGCGGCGCGGTTGCCGGCCGCGCTCGCCGGGGTACTCGGCGTCTGGCTGCTCGTTGGGCTGGCGCGGCGGCTCACCGACGACGGCACGGCCCTGCTCGCCGGCGCGATCCTGGCGACGAGCTTCGGTTTCGTCGTCTACGCCCGTCGCGCGACTGCCGACATCGAAACCGTCGTCGGCGTGCTGGCGGCGGTGAGCCTGGGGCAGCGGCACGCCCCGCGCGGCGGGCCGTGGGTGCTGGCCCTATGGGCGGTCATGGCGCTCACGTCGCTCACAAAAGGGCTGCTCGGCTTCGCCCTGCCGCTGGCCGTGCTCGGTGTCAACACACTGTCACTGGCGTGGGCCGGCCGCCGCGAAACCGGCCTCGTCGGCGGGCTGAAACTCCACGGCCGCTGGCTAATGACGCCGTGGTCGCTGCTGGCTGTCCCGCTGGGCGTTGCGATCTACTTCGCGCCGTTCGCGCTGGCGTCCGGCGGCGGCCTGGGCATGGTGTGGCGCGAGAACGTGCAGCGCTTCGTCGCCCCGCACAACCACACGGGGCCGGTCTCCTTGTACGCCGGCGTCGTCTTCGTGCTGCTCGCGCCGTGGTCGGTGTTCCTGCCCGCAGCGTTAGTACCGCCGCGCGAGGGCACGCCGGGGGACCGCTTCGCCCGCGTCTACTTCTGGACGGTGTTCGCCTTCTTCACGCTCGCCGCCTCGCGCCGGAGCTACTACCTGTTGCCGGTCCTGCCGGCCGCCGCAATACTCATTGCCGGTACGCTCACAGCCCTGCCCGGCGAGTTGCGCGGCGTCGCCCGGCGGTTGCGCGGCGTCGGCTGGGGCGTTCTCGGCGTCGTTGCGCTGGCGGCAGGGGCGCTGTTGCTGCCGCCGGCGTGGGTGTTGCCCGCGCCGTACGACCAGTTGCCGCGTCTGCCCTACCCCGCCGCGTTCGCCGCCGGCTGGCTGGCGACTCTCGCCCTCCTCGTGGCGAGCCTACGCGGGCACCTGCAACACCCGGCGGGGTGGGCCGCCGTCGTCGCGTTCGCCGCCTTCGGCTACGGCTTCGGAGTCGCCTGGCCAGAACTCGACGACCAGCGCACCCGCCGCGCGTTCCTCGCCGACGTGCAAGCCCGGACCTGTGAAGACCCCGACCGGCTCGCGATGTTCCACGCCCGCGACTCGGTGTTCGACCTGGGCCGCACGGCCCCCGACTACCCCGACGCCGACCGACTCGCCGCCGACTTGCGCGGCGGGCAAGTCCGCTGGGTGATCGCCCGTCGCCGTTACTTGGCGGGCGTCAAGTTGCCGGCGAATATCGTCCTCGAAGAGGCGGTGCGGCCGTGGGACGGCGATCAGGTCGGCGACAAGCTCGTGCTGCTCGAAGTCACTTCGCCAGCGGGGCCGTGAGGAACTCGACGAACTGCGACACGGAGTTGATCTTCCCCTCCTCGTACACGCCGCGGACTAATACGCGGCCGTCGGCCTGCGGGTCTAGGATGACGTACAGCGGCAGTTGCAGCGTCCCGAACCGCGACTCCTGGAACGCGCTGTTGGCCTGGGCCTCGGCGTTGCGAAGTTCCTTCGCCGGGGCTTTCGCGTAATAGTAAGCCGGCACTTCGTCGGTGTAGAGCTTGACGAGCGTGTACTTCCGCAGCAGTTCGCTGACCGCCGGCTGCGGAAAGACGTTGTTCTCGTTGAGCGTGCAGTTCGCGCAGTTGATCCCAGTAAAGTCGATGAAGATCAGTCCACGATCCGGCGTGCGGCCGGCCGCTTTTTCGGCAACGATCCGATCGACCTCGCCCTTCAAGTCCGTGCCCCAGCGAAACCCCTTAGCCCGCTCGCCGGGGTCGGGCAGGAGGAACGAGTTGACCCAGGCGTAGACCGTCCCGGCCGGGCGTTGCGGGGGAAACAGCCCTGGAATCAAGTGGACCGCGAACACAATCGCCCCGAGGCCAAAGAGCATCCGCAGGACGCCGACGTTCGGCTTCTCGTCGTCGTGCGGCAGGCGGAACAGGTTCAGCAAGTACAGCCCGGCGACGAGGAAGATGCCGACCCACGCGGCCAAGGCCACGTCGTAGGTGATCAACTCCGCCTTGTCGAACAGTCGTAACTCGGCGGTGCGCAGGAACTTCAGCGCCGCCGCGAGTTCGAGGAAGCCCATCACGGCTTTCACCGTGTCGAGCCACCCGCCGGAGCGCGGGAGTTTCCTGAGCAGCGTCGGGAACAGTGCCAACAGGAAGAACGGCGACGCGAACGCCGTGGCGAAGGCGATACCGGCGAGCGTGAGTTCGGCTGTGGTGTAGTTGCCGCTCGCCGCCAACCCGGCGAAGCCGCCGAGGAACGGCGCGACGCAGGTGAAGCTGACGATGCTGAACGCGACCGCCCCGAACACCGTGCCGATCGTGCCGCCCGCCCGCCGGCCGCGGTCGGCCCCTTGCAGCAAAAAGTTGGGCAACGATATGTCGTACATACCGAACAGGCTCAGCGCGAAGAAGATGAACAGCCCGGCGAGGAACAGGTTCATGTACGGATCGACCGAGAGCTTCTGGAACACCGCCAACAAGAACACGGCCGACGAGCCGAGAACGGCAATAATCGTCAAGCAGTAGATCAACGCGAGCCGCAACACGCTTGATGTCGTCTGGTTCGACTGCTTGAGGAACAGGCTGACTGTGATCGGGATCATCGGGAAGACGCACGGGGTGGCGAGCGACACGAAGCCCCAGAGTACCGCCGCGACGATCAGCCCCACGAAGCCGCCGCCGACGGTGATCGGCGTCACGTCCATCGCGCCGGCGACCGCCTGCATTTGCGCCTGGTACTCCGGCGTCTCCACAGCCGGCTTCGTGACGTGCGAATTCAGGTCCGGCGTGGGCGTGGTCGGAGCCACCGGCGGCTCGATTTTCGGCGGGACGGCCGGGCCGACAGGCGGCACCGGCTCGCCGGGTAGTACCTCAAAGTCGAGCGACGGCAGTTTTGTGAGCGTGAAACAAGCGTTCTGGCAAACCTGGAGGGCCGACCCGGCGAACGTCAAAGATGTCTTGCCTACGCCGGCCACGCGGTTGACCGTCACCGGGATGTCCCAGGTGACAGCGGCCGGGTAGTAGCGGTCGGTCGTGCCGGGCAGCGCCCCCGGCTTCTCCTTCCAGCCGGGCGGATCGATCACCTCGCCCACGGCTTCGACCAGCCCCGGCGGTAACTTCAAGGAGTTCACCGAAAGCTGCTTGGTCGGCGGGTTGATCGGGTAGGTGTACCAGCCCGGCTTCGGCGTAATCGTGAGGCTTAGGGTGACACGCTCGCCGCGCTTCGCCGCAGCCGGGGCGACCGCCATCGTGACGCTTGCCGCGTCCTCGAAGCGCTTCGCCTTACTGCCGCCGCCCAAGTTGATCGGGTCGAAGTCTTGGGACGACGCGTTCAGCGACAGCGCCACGACACCGAGCAGCAGCAGGAGGGGGCGCATGGCGGACTTCTCGGCAGGAACGAAGGCGGGCCGGGCGTACCGGCCCGCGTTGGGGAATACCTTTGACAAACACCGCGTCCTACAGGCCGGCGAGCGCCTTGGCCACCTCGTCGGCGAACTCCTTCTCGACCGCAACTGCCGGGCCGGGCAGGACTTTCAGCTTCGCCTCGGGCACGAGGTTCTTCGCGGGGAAGCAGTTACTCGCGTCGCACACCATCAGCTTGAACGCCGGCACAGTCACGGTGACCTCGCCCGGCTTTTGCGTCGGGTTGACGACGAACTTGCGCTCGAACACGACCTTGCCGCTGTAGTAACGCAACTCCTTGATGCCGACCTCGAGTTCCTGCTTCTTGAGAAACTTGGGCGGGTCGATCGTGTCGCCAACGAAGACCACGGCACCGGCTTCGGGGTACGTCACGCGGTTGACCATGCCCTCGGCGTTCTTATCGACCTGCACCGTCGGGTAGGTCGTGTAGCCGGGGGCCAAGTCGAAGGCGAAGCGCATCGTCACCGTTTGCCCCGGTTTCGCCTCTACAGGTTCCACGGTCGTCTCGAATTTGCTGACCGCCTTCGCGTACCAATCGTTCCTCTTGACCGGCGGCAACAACGGTTCTTGTGCGCAGGCCGTCAGGGTCAGTGCCCCAAACAGCGCGAGTAGGACGATTTGACGCATCGCAAGCCTCCCGTTACTTCTTGGCGTCCGGCGGCGTCCACTCTTTCAACAGTGGCGGCGCGACAACACCGTCGAGTTTCAACGTCGAGACAGCCTTCGTGGCCAGATCGACGACGCGAATCTGGTGGGCGTTCGTGTCGGCGACGTACAGCTTGCCGTTGGCGACGCTCAACCCCGCCGGTTCGTCGAACAGCGGGGTCTTCGTGCCAGGCGTGCCGCCGAGGAACGTCGTGACCGCCTTAGTCGCCGGGTCGATCGTCTTGATTTTACTGTTGTAAGTGTCGGCGACCAGTAACTTGCCGTCGTGAAACGTAATGCCCAGCGCGTGTTGCAACTTCGCCTTGGTGCCGACGCCATCGACATCGCCGAAGTCGAACAACCCCGTCCCCACGAGCGTCTCGACGCGACCCTCGCCAGTCAGCGGTAACTTGCGGATAGCACTCACTTCGCTATCGGCGACGTACAGGAACTTGCCGTCATCTGCTAAACCCGACGGCTGCGCGAACCGCGCGGCGTAGGGCGGGCCGTCCTTGATGTTCTCCCGGCCGTCCCCCGCGAACGGGCGGATCTGGCCCTGATCGACCTCCATCGCCCAAATCTGGTGGTGCCCGGCCATCGCAATGAACAGAGTGCGGCCCACGAGGTGGATATCCCACGGCGAGTTCAGACCGGTCGTCTTGGCAGGTGCCGGCCCATCCATGCCACGTGACTCTTGCACTTGAACGCCAGTGCCCGCCACGAGGGTCACGGTCTTCGCCTTCAAGTCGGCAGCGCGAATCGCGTGGTTCTTGCGGTCGGCGATGTAAAGCGTGTCGCCATCAAGGGCGAGTCCCTGCGGGTCGTTGAACTGGACGGCATCGAACCCGCCGTCCTTCAGCCCCGGCGTACCACTGCCGATGATGTCGATTTTCTTGCCGGCGAGGTCGGTAACCACGACGCGGTGGTGGGTGCTGTCAGCAATGAACAGTCGGTTCGACTTCGCATCCGCCAGGACTTTGCCGGGGAAGAACAAAGGAGTGTCGCCCTTATCGCGGTAGCGAATCAGGTCAAACTTGATCGGCGTCTCGTTGAGCGTCTTCTTCGCGCGGTGGACCTCGATCATCTTGGCAATCGCCTTGTCGAGAACCTCGTAGTTCCCCTCACCCGACAACTGGCCGACCAGTTTGCCTTCGGGGTCGATGACGACCATCGACGGCCAAGAATTGATGCTGAAGCGGTCCCAAATCTTGCGGTCGGCGTCATTCACAACCGGGTGACCGATCTCGTAACGCAAAATTGCCTTGCGGATCGACCGCGTGTCTTTCTCGTTGTCGAACTTCGGGGAGTGGACGCCAATCACTACGAGTTCGTTGGGGTACTTCTTTTCTAACTTTGCCAGGTCGGGCATAATGTGGATGCAGTTAATGCAGCAAAGCGTCCAGAAGTCGAGCAGGACCACTTTACCCTTTACGTCCTTCAACAGTACAGGCCCCGCGCTATTGAGCCAGGCGACGCCGCCGTCGAGGTCCGGGGCCGCCTCCGTCGCTTGCAAGTTCAGGGTCGGGCGAGCCGAGGCGTTCAAGACGACGCCAATCAGGGCAACGGCAACGCCGGAGAGGAGACAAGAAACGACAGCCTGACGGAGCATGACGCGACCTCACGGTGCGGGCGGGAAGGGACGCACCCTTACTACCGATTGGAACGATCTATCCTATCAGACATGGCAAGAGCAGGAAACTGGTGAATGCACGGCTGGCTCACTTCTGGCGGTTACGCTGGCACGGCAGCCGCGCCACGGTGTCGCAACCCGGCGGCAACTCGGCCTCGGCGGCGATTAGCACCGGGAGCCCCTGTTTTACTGGGTAGATCACGTGGCAGCGGTCGCACATCAGGATTTCGCGGTCGTGGGTGAGGGTGGCGGCCCGGTCGGGGTCGAGGGGGCAGCGGAGCCGTTGCAGGGTGTCGGGGTGCATGGCGAATTCCCGGTGGGGCGATAAGTGGGGACGTAAAAAAACCCCGCAGAGCTTGCGCCCTGCGGGGTTTCTATCTTCGCAGATTGGTAGTGAAAGTTTGGTAGCCGAACTTCGGGTGAAGCGTACATGATGCATTCCGCTTGTGAGCGGAACACTGTAATTCCTATAGAAAGGAGGTGATCCAACCGCAGGTTCCCCTACGGTTACCTTGTTACGACTTAGTCCCAATCAAGAGTTTCCGCTTCGACA
>JAYTUC010000258.1:0-4367 GCA_043744775.1 Fimbriiglobus sp.
CGCGGAGCGGGCCGTCGGGGGCGCGGCCGTCACGCGTCGGCCCGAGCCACTGCGGCCAGTCGCGGCCGCGCGTCGCCTCGGCCAGCGGCGCGGCGTCGAGGGCCGCGAGTTCGGCGGGGTTGGCGGCCTCGCGGTCGTGCAGCGCCGGCACCTGCCGCCCCACGAGCAACAGGGCGACGAGGGCCACGACCAAGACGAACCCGGCGACGACTGAGAGCGACCGGAGGCGCGACATGGGGACTCCACTTCGGAAAAGGCCGAACCGACTCACCGCAGAGGGCACATGAGGGCGCGGAGAAAAGCCAAAGGCGAGAAAGGCACCAAGCGGTGCTAAAAACCAGAATCAACTTCCCGTCGAGACGCCAATGCGCAAGAGAAGACGCCGACTCCGGTTTTAGCTCTCCTCGGTTTTGGCTGTTCTCCGCGCCCTCATGTGCCCTCTGCGGTCAGTCGGTTTCGATTCAAGCCACCAGTGCCAGCGACTCGCGGGCCGCCCGCAGGGTCGTGTCGATGTCGGCGTCGGTCGTCGCGTTGCTGATGAAGGCGGCCTCGAACTGGCTGCACGGCAGGTACACGCCGCGGTCCATCATCGCCCAGAAGAAGCGGCCGAACTTCGCCGTGTCGGCCGTCGTCGCCGTGGCGTAGTCGGTCACCGGTGTCGGCGTGAAGAACAGCGTCCACATGCTCCCCACCCGGTTAATCGTGTGCGGCACGCCGAGCGACGCGGCGATGTCGTGCAGCCCGGCGACGAGCCGCGCCCCGACCGCTTCGAGCCGCGCGTAGGGCGGGTTGGCCTTCAACTCGGTCAGCGTGGCGACGCCGGCGGCCATCGCCACGGGGTTGCCGGAGAGCGTGCCCGCCTGGAAGATCGGGCCGGCCGGCATCACGCGGCGCATCACGTCCGCCCGGCCGCCGTAGGCCCCGACGGGGTAGCCGCCGCCGATGATCTTGCCGAGGGCAGTCATGTCCGGCTCGTCACCGAGAAGCTCTTGCGCCCCGCCGTAGGCCAGCCGGAAGCCGGTCATCACCTCGTCGTAAATCAAGAGCGTGCCGTGGTGGCGCGTCAGTCGCCGCAACTCGGCGCGGAACTCGGCCGACGGCGGTATCAGGCCCATGTTGCCGACGACCGGCTCGAGCATCACCCCGGCGATCTTGTCGCCCTGCGCGGCGAAGGTGTCGCGCAGCTGCTGCACATCGTTGTACTGCAAGATGAGCGTGTCTTGCGTGCCGCCGGCCGGGACGCCGGGGGAGTTCGGCACGCCCAGCGTCAGGGCGGCCGAGCCGGCGGCGACGAGGAAGGCGTCGAAGTGGCCGTGGTAGCAGCCGCCGAACTTGACGAACTTGTCGCGGCCGGTGAAGCCGCGCGCGACCCGCACCGCCGACATCGCCGCCTCGGTGCCGCTCGACGTGAAGCGGACCATCTCGATCGACGGCACGGCGTCGATGACCATCTCGGCGAGTTCGCTTTCCAACTCGCAAGGTGCCCCGTAGCTCGTGCCGCGCAGCATCGCCGCCTCGGCCGCGGCGCGGACTTTCGGGTGGGCGTGGCCCAGGATCATCGGCCCCCACGAGCCGATGAAGTCGAGGTACTTGTTGCCGTCGAGGTCGTGGAGGTAGGCCCCCTCGGCGCGGTCGATAAAGATCGGCGAGCCGCCGACGCCGCCGAAGGCCCGCGCCGGGCTGTTGACGCCGCCGGGGATCGACGCCTTGGCGCGCTCGAACGCGGCGAGCGACTTGGGGCGGTTGACAGTAGTCGCGGCCATTCGATTGCGGCTCCGGTTACTTGGGGGTCGAGTCGAAGAGCGCCTTGGCCCGCTTGCGCAAGGACTCGTAGGCCTCGCCCGACTCGTCGGCGTAGAGGACTCGGACGTACTGGCAGGCGTTGCGAATCTCGCGCTTCGCGGGGCCGGTGTTGCCGTCCACGTCGAGCGACTTGCCGCGGGCCTCTAGCGCGGCGAGTTGGGCCGTGAGCCGCGCCAGGCGGGCCTCGGCGTCCTTAGCCTTATCCGCCGGCTCCGAGCTTTTGGCAACCCGCTGCGCCGCGACCAGCGCCCAGGCGCGGGCCTCGGGGTTGCCGGCCGCGGCCCGACCAACCGCCTCCCACTTGGCGCGGGCCTTCGTCGGGTCGCCGAAGGCTTCGAGGCGTTGCGCCGCGAGGGCCAGGCCCTCGGGCTTCTGCTCCTCGGGCGTGCGGAAGACCTCACTCCGCCTCTCGTCTTCGAGGTCCTTGAGCAGCGACCGCTCGGCGGCGGGGACGAGCGTCTTGAGGTCGTTCAGCCGCTTCTCGGCGACCCATCCCAGCCGGCAGCGGTTGACCTCCTCGTCGGTCGTGAGCTTCGCGGGGTCGGCCGGCGGCGACTTGTCCTTGACCGTCGCCCACAAGCCCTCGGCGCGCCGCAGCTCCCCGCCGGCCTCGGCGTCGAGGGCCTGCACCGCCACGTCGAAAGCCTCCGCCTCGAAGCCCTCCTTGGTCTTGAACTTCGAGCCGTAGCGCTTCACCAGCACGGCCTCGGCGAGGACCTCGTTGTCGTCGATGAACAGCTTGCGGGCCTTCTCGACGGCCGGGTCGGGCTTCGCGCCGTGCGCGGCCAGGAACGACCTGGCGGCGTCGATGCGGTCCTTGCCCGGTGACTCCGCCTCGACCTTGGCGAAGGCCGCCTCGACCGACTCGGACTTGAAGACGTTGCCGAAGGCGAGGTAGCCGCCGACGGCCACGAGCACCCCCAGCGCCGCCGCGACCGCCGCGGCCCGGAAGCCGGCGCGCTGCGTCAGTGGCTTGGGCTTCTTCGGCTTCTTCTTGCGGTCGCCACTCCGCAGGGACTTCGCCGCGTCCTTGTCGGCGGCGTTCAGCGGCCCCGCGCCGACCGGCCGGTCGGCCCGGCGGGCGTTGGCCACCTCCGCGCCGACGGACTGCTGGGCCTGCACCTTCTCCTCGATCTCGGCGAGGATGCGCCCCACCGTCGCGGCGTCGAGCGGCCGGTTGGCCTTGTCCTTCTCCAGCAAAAACATCACCAGGTTGTCGAGCCAGATCGGCAGGTCCTGCACGAGCTTGCGCGGCCGCACCGGCGTCTCGCCGACGTGCTTCATGAACATGTCGATCGTGCTCTCGCTGACGAACGGCTTCTTGCCGGTGAGCAGCTCGTACAGGCAGACCCCCAGCGAGTAGAGGTCCGACTTCGGCCCCAAGGTCTTGTCGCCGCGGCACTGCTCCGGCGACATGTAGGCCGCGGTGCCGATGGTGCTGTTGGCCCCCGTCAGCGCCGTCACGTCGGTGTCCTTGGCGATGCCGAAGTCGGTCAGCTTGAGGATGCCCTGGCTGCTGACCATGAGGTTCGAGGGCTTCAGGTCGCGGTGGACGATCCCCTTGTCGTGGGCGTGTTGCAGGGCGTCGCAGAGCTGCTTGCCGTACTGCACCACGTCCTCCCAGGCGAGGCTCTGGCGGCGCGTCAGCACCCGGTCGAGCGACTCGCCATCGACGTACTCCATCGCGATGAACGGCGTCTTGCGGTACTTGCCGACGGCCAGCAGCCGGACGATGTGCGGGTGCCGCAGTTGCTTGAGGATGGCCGCCTCGCGGTCGAAGCGGGCGACCGCGCCCTCGTTGCCGAGCAGGCCCATCGAGATCATCTTGATGGCGACGGGCACGGTCACGCCGTCGGGCCTGGCGTACTGCGCCTTGTAGACGGTGCCCATCGCCCCGCTGCCGAGTTCCTTCTCGACCGTGAACGGCCCGATCACTTCGCCGACGAGCATCGCGGTGTCCTGACTGTGGCCGGGGTCGGGGCTAAAGTTTCGCCAGTTCGAGGCCGAAAGTCGCCGCGACGGCGGCGTTGGTGACCCGGCCGGCCCGCACGTTGACGCCGTGCGCCAGCGCCGGGTTCTCGGCCGCGGCCCGGTCAGGCCCCTTGTCGGCGAGCTGCATCACGTAGGCCAGCGTGACGTTCGTGAGCGCCTGGGTACTGGTGCGGCCGACGGCCCCCGGCATGTTCGTGACGCAGTAGTGGACGATGTCATCGACGAGGTACGTCGGCTTGGCGTGCGTCGTCGGCCGGCTCGTCTCGAAGCAGCCGCCTTGGTCGATCGCCACGTCGATGACGACCGCGCGGGGCAGCATCAGCTTCAAGTCGTCGCGGTTCACCAGCCTGGGGGCGCGGGCACCGGGGATCAGTACGGCACCGATCACGAGGTCAGACTTGCGCAGGCAGTCGAGCACGTTGTGGCGGTTGCTGAACAGCGTCGTGACGTTGGGCGGCATCACGTCGTCGAGGTAACGCAGGCGGTCGAGGTTCACGTCGAGCAGGTAGACGTTCGCGCCCAGCCCGCCGGCGACCCGCGCCGCGTTGGCCCCGACGATGCCGCCGCCGATG
>JAYTUC010000259.1:0-17121 GCA_043744775.1 Fimbriiglobus sp.
CTCGGTTGCCCAGTTGCCGGAACAGGCACAGCAGCCCGTACACCGCCCACGTCGTCTCGGGCGGGCAAGTGCCCTTGCAGTCATGCCCCTTGTGCCAGCCGTTGATGAGCGCGGCGTGGCTCTTGTCGCGTATTTCGGCGTAGAGTTGCCGAAGCGGCTCGATCCCCTCCCCCGACAACCGCTCGGCGTACTGCACATGCCGGCCGAGCACGCGGTCGTAGTGAGCGACCCGCGCGTCCGTGCCGTGCAACTCGGCGAGCGGGATGATGTAGTGTCCTGAATCGGAAGTCCGGTGAATAACCTTGCGCTCCGTCGCCGAGGCCGTTACGCTCTCGGGAATGGAGACATCGCATGGCGCGCCCGAAGCCCGAACTCGCCCAGTCCGGCGACGAGCGCCGCAAACTCACCAGCTGGGCCGGCCGGCCCAGGAGCACCCAGCGACTCGCCCTCCGCGCCCGCATCGTCCCGGCGTGCGCCCACCAGCCTAGCAACAAGGCCGTGGCCGCCCTCCTCGGGGTGTGCGGAGCTACCGTCGGCACCTGGCGGTCCCGGTTCGTCGCCAAGCGGCTCGACGGGCTTGCCGACGACCCCCGGCCCGGTGCCCCCGGACCGTGACCGATGCCGATGTGGAGCGGGTCGTCACGAGGACCCTCGAGACCAAACCCGACGACGCCATCCACTGGAGCGCGCGGGGCATGGCCGGGGCGGCCGGACTGTCGCAGTCCTCGGTGCCGCGCCTCTGGCGGGCGGCTTCGCCCACGGAAAGCTTCAGGTCGGTGATTATCTTGACGGCGCGGAGCTTGAACTCGGCCGTGTCCGTCGAACGAGGACGGGCCATCGGTTGGACTCCTTACTCTGAGTCTACACCGCTGCACTTCCTGTCCACCGACCTTGGGGAAGCTCACCTCGGCACCGCTTGCTCCTCCGGATGGTATCTGGTCAGGGCGGAATTCTGAAGCGGGCGCTGGCATTCCCGGCCGGAGGCGTGATACACTGCCGATTCGATCCCGCCCCCGCCCACCCGCGTACCCGAACTCCGCCCCCGCCCACCCGCGTACCCGAACTCCGCCCCTCACGTGGTGACCATGCGAACCACTTCCCCGCTCGCCTGCGTGTTCGCGATCGCGTCCGCCGCGGCGACGCACGCGGCCCCGCCGCCGGTCGATTTCAACAGGGACATCCGCCCGATCCTTGCGGCGCAGTGCTACGCCTGCCACGGGCCGGACGAGAAGGCCCGCAAGGCCGACCTCCGGCTCGACCGCCGCGACGCCGCGGTGAAGGCGGGCGCGATCGCCCCTGGCAAGCCGGGCGCGAGTCCGCTGCTGGCGCGGATCACGTCCAAAGACCCGGACGGGGTAATGCCGCCGGCGAAGTCGAAGAAACCGCGGCTCACCCTGGGGCAAGTCGCCCTCTTGAACCGGTGGGTGGCGGAGGGGGCGAAGTACTCCGAACACTGGTCGTTCACCGAACTCTCCCCGCCGGCCGTCCCGCCGGTCCAGGACGTGGCGTGGGTGCGGAACCCGATCGACGCCTTCGTCCTCGCCCGGATCGAGGCGGCGGGGCAGGCACCGAGTGCCGGGGCCGACCGCGCCACGCTCATCCGCCGCCTGTCGTTCGACCTCACCGGCCTGCCGCCGGCACCGGCCGACGTGCGGGCGTTCGTCGAGGACCGGTCGCCGGACGCCTACGAGGGCGTGGTCGATCGGCTGCTCGCGTCGCCGCATTACGGGGAGCGGATGGCGGTGTGGTGGCTCGACCTCGTGCGGTTCGCCGACACCATCGGCTACCACAGCGACAACCCCATGAACGTCGCCCCGTACCGCGACTACGTGATCCGCGCGTTCAACGCCAACTTACCCTTCGACCACTTCACGACCGAGCAGTTGGCCGGCGACCTGCTCCCGAACCCGACGACGACGCAGCGGGTGGCGACGGCGTACAACCGCCTCCTCCAGACGACGGAGGAGGGCGGGGCGCAGGCCCGCGAGTACGAGGCGAAGTACGCCGCCGACCGCGTGCGGAACTTCGGCCAGGTGTGGCTCGGCGGGACGCTCATGTGCGCCGAGTGCCACGACCACAAGTTCGACCCGTACACGCAGAAAGACTTCTACGCCGCGGCCGCGTTCTTCGCGGACGTCCAGGAGGCGGCCGTCGGCCGGCGGGAGGCGGGGTTGGCGGTGGCCACGCCGGGGCAGGAAGCGGGGCTGAAGGCTCTGGACGCCGCCGCCGCCGCGGCGCAAGCCCGGCTCGCGGCGCGGGCGGCGGTCATCCCCCAGGCCACGCTGAAGGCCGACCGCGAGGCTGTCGCCGCGGCGGCGAAGGCCCGCGCCGACTTCGACGCCACGATCCCGAAGGTGCTGGTGACGACCGCCGGCGGGCCGCGGACCGTCCGCGTCCTCCGCCGGGGGGACTGGCTCGACTCGTCCGGCCCCGTCGTGACGCCGGCCACCCCGGGTTTCCTGCCCCCGCTGCCGCCGCTCCCCGCCGGAGCGAAGCGGTACACCCGGCTGGACCTCGCGAAGTGGGTCACCGCGACCGACAACCCGCTCCCCGCCCGCGTCGCCGTGAACCGCTTGTGGAAGTTGTTCTTCGGTGCCGGGATCGCCCGCTCGCTCGAAGAAACCGGCTCGCAGGGGGAACTGCCGACGCACCCCGAACTGCTCGACTGGCTGGCGGCGGAGTTCCGCGGCGGGTGGGACGTGAAGAAGGTCATCCGCCTGATCGTCACGTCGAACGCCTACCGCCAGTCGTCGGCCGAGCCGCCGGCGGCGCGGGAGCGCGACCCGCTCAACAAGCTGTTCGCCCGGCAGTCGCGGTCCCGCCTCGACGCCGAGTTCGTCCGCGACAACGCCCTCGCGGTGAGCGGGCTGTTGAACCCCGCCGTCGGGGGGGCGAGCGTGAAGCCGTACCAGCCGCCGGGCTACTGGGCGGCCCTCAACTTCCCGGCCCGCGAGTGGCAGAAGGACGCCGGCGAGAAGGTGTACCGCCGCGGCATGTACACCCACTGGCAGCGGTCGTTCCCGCACCCGGCGATGCTCGCGTTCGACGCGCCGAGCCGCGAGGAGTGCACGGCCGAACGCCCGCGGTCGAACATCCCGCAACAGGCGCTCGTGCTGCTCAACGACCCGGAGTTCGTGGAGGCGGCGAAGGCGCTCGCCGCGAAGGCGCTCGCCGAGGGCGGGGCCGACGACGCGGACCGGTTGGCGTGGGCGTTCCTCCGGGCGACCGGCCGCGCCGCCCGACCCGCCGAAGTGGCGGTGTTGCTCGGCGTACTCGGAAAGCACCGCGCGGATTACGCCGCGAACCCGGCCGACGCCTCGAAGTTGCTCGCGGCCGGCGACCTGCCGGTGCAAAAGGGCGTGCCCGCTGCCGAACTCGCCTCGTGGACGAGCGTGTGCCGCGTGGTGCTGAATCTCAACGAGACGATCACGCGGCCGTAGGTGGCCGTCCCCCGACCCCCCCGAGGGTGGGGGGACTTCTCCCCACACCACCTCCCGCCCTCGCGGGCGGGTTGGCCAACGCGGAAGACCCATGAACGACTACCTCCGCTACGCCCGTCTCCTCCAGCGCCGCACGTTCCTGGGCCAGGCGTGCCGCGGTGTCGGGGCGGTTGCGCTCAGCTCCCTCCTCGCCCCGGCGGCCGCGTCAGCCGCCGACGGCCGGAGGGGCGTCATCGCGACCCCGCACGCCCCCGTGAAGGCGAAGCGGGTCATCTTCATGGTCATGGCCGGCGGGCCGAGCCACCTCGAACTGTACGACAACAAGCCGACCCTCGCGAAACTCAACGGCCAGCCGATGCCCGAGTCGGTGACCAAGGGCCAGCCGATCGCGCAACTCCAGGGCGCGAAGTTGACGTGCCTCGGGCCGCAGTGGGGGTTCAAGAAGCACGGCGGGGGCGGGGTCGAGTTGAACGAGCTGTTCACCCACCTGCCGCAGGTCGCCGACCACCTGTGCGTCGTCCGGTCGATGAGGACGGAGGCGATCAACCACGACCCGGCGCACACGTTCATGAACACCGGGTCGAGCGTGTCCGGCCGCCCGAGCATGGGCGCGTGGCTAACTTACGGCCTCGGCAGCGTGGCCGAAGACCTGCCCGGGTTCGTCGTCCTCACGTCCGACGGCCGCGGCGGGCAGAACCAGCCGATCGCGTCGCGGCAGTGGGGGCCGGGGTTCCTGCCGGGCCGGTTCCAGGGCGTCCACCTCCGCGGCAAGGGCGACCCGGTGCTGTACCTGACTAACCCGCCGGGCGTCGGCCGCGACCAGCAGAAGGACGTGATCGACGCCGTGGCCCGGCTGAACCGGATGCCGGCGGGCGCGACCGACGACCCCGAGGTCGCCACCCGCATCGCGCAGTACGAACTGGCGTTCAAAATGCAGTCGAGTGTGCCGGCGCTCACGGACCTGACGAGGGAGCCGCAGGCGGTGCTGGACAGTTACGGGTCGAAGGGTGCCGACGGGTCGTTCGCGTCGAACTGCCTCCTCGCCCGCCGGCTCGCGCAGCAAGGCGTGCGGTTCATCCAGCTCTACCACCGCGACTGGGACCACCACGGCGGGGTGAGGGACGGCATCAAGCTCAAGATCGAGGAGATCGACCGCCCTTGCGCCGCGCTCATTCAAGACCTGAAGCGGCTCGGCATGCTCGACGACACGCTGATCGTGTGCGCCGGCGAGTTCGGGCGGACGCCGATGTCGCAGGGCGGGAGCGGCCGCGACCACCACATGAAAGGGTTCTCGATCTGGCTCGCCGGCGGCGGGGTGAAGGGGGGCGTGACGCACGGGGCGACCGACGAGTTCGGTTACAATGCGGCCGAGAACGTCGTCGAGGTCCACGACCTGCACGCCACGATGCTCCACCTGTTGGGGATCGACCACGAGCGGCTGACCCACCGCTTCCAGGGCCGTGACTACCGCCTGACCGACGTCCGCGGGAAGGTCGTGAAGGAGATCCTGGCGTAAGCCCGCAACCTCGGGGAGACGCCCACCGGGGCCAGGTGGCCGGCCCGGCAGCGGTTCGGGGAGTCGGGCATCGTGCTACCCCGTTCAGCTCATGTGGGGGGCGTAGTTCATCCGGGTCGGCCCCGGTCGCGTCGTGGGCGTTGGCGTCCCGAGTGCGGGGTGGCCGAGTTGCGCCCGACGCGGAGACGCCTCGAACAATCAAGGCCGCAGACGCGGTTCCGATTTCCTGCTTGCCTCGCGGCCGGGCGGGCGTCATACTCTGGCGATGCCGTCGGGCGCCGAGGGCCAGCCCTCTCGCCCTACGGTCCCCACCGGTTCTGCCTGCCCTTGCAGGCGTCGATCACTCGGCGGTAACCCGATGCCTCCTGACACGAGGGCCGCCCGGCGGCTACCCCCCCACGCGTACCTGATCCCGGCCCTAGTGGTGGGTCTAGTCCTGGCCGGCCCGGTCGCCGCACGCGGGGCGGAGCCGGCCGTCAGTTTCGGGAACGATGTCGTGCCGACGCTGACGCGGGCCGGGTGCAACGCCGGGTCGTGCCACGCCAAGGCGAACGGCGGCCGCAACGGCTTCCAACTCTCGCTCTTCGGCTTCGAGCCGGCGGAGGACTACGGGCACGTCGTGCTGGAGAGCCGCGGCCGCCGGGTGTCGTTCGCCGACCCGGACCACAGCCTCATCCTGCTCAAGGCGTCGGGCGCGGTCCCGCACGGCGGCGGGGTGCGGCTGGCCAGGGGGTCGGCCGGGTACGCCCTCGTCCGCGAGTGGGTGCGCCAGGGGGCGCGGCCCGACCCGGCTGCCACGCCGGGGCTAGTGTCCCTAGCGCTAACGCCGGCGCGGGGCACCCTCCAGCGTCGGGCGTCGCTGCAACTGGCGGCCACCGCCCGCTTCTCCAACGGCACCGCCCGCGACGTCACCGGGCTGGCGGTGTTCGAGTCGAACGACAAGGCGATGGCGGAGGTGACCGAGGGCGGCCTCGTCACGGCGTCCGACCTGCCCGGCCGGGTCGCGGTCATGGCCCGCTACCAGGGGCACGTCGGCGTGTTCGCCGCCGCCGTGCCGCTCGGCGCGCCCGTGACCGACCTGCCGCCGACGCGGAACTTCATCGACGCGGCCGTGTTCGCCAACCTCAAGGAACTCGGCCTGCCGCCGTCGGCGGTGTGCGACGACGGGACTTTCCTGCGGCGGGTGACGCTCGACGTGGCCGGCCGGCTGCCGACCGAGCCGGAGGTCGCGGCGTTCCTGGCCGACCGCGGCCCCGACAAGCGGGACCGCTGGGTCGAGGAGCTTTTGCGCGGCCCCGACTACGCCGACTACTTCGCCGGCAAGTGGGCCGCGCTGCTGAAGAACCGCCGCGACGACGCCAGCGACTTGGTGTCGAACTTCGCCTTTCACGCCTGGGTGCGGGACGGCCTGCTGGCCAACAAGCGCTACGACCAGTTCGTGCGCGAGTTACTGGCCGCGACGGGGGGCGTGGTCGGCAACCCGCCGGTCGCCTGGTACAAGCGGGTCAAGCAGCCGAAGGATCAGGCCGAGGACGTGGCCCAGCTCTTCCTGGGCGTGCGGCTCCAGTGCGCCCAGTGCCACCACCACCCGTTCGAGCGCTGGACGCAGGACGACTACTACGCCCTGGCCGCGTTCTTCTCGCGCGTCGGGCGCAAGCCGTCGGGGGTCCGCGGGGAGGACCTGATTTTTCACCAGCGCGGCGTGGCGGCGGCGACCAACATCAAGACCCAGCGGCCGGTGCCGCCGGGGGCTTTGGGCGACGCCGTGCCGCCGGCCCCGCCGGGCGACGACCCGCGGCTGGGGCTGGCCGACTGGATGCGCAAGCCGGACAACCCGTTCTTCGCGCGGGCGGTCGTCAACCGCTACTGGAAGCACTTCTTCGGCCGCGGCCTCGTTGAGCCGGAGGACGACCTGCGCGACACCAACCCGCCGTCCAACCCCGAGCTGCTCGCGGCACTCGAGAAGCACTTCATTCAGAGCGGGTTCGACCTCAAGGAGTTGGTGCGGGTCATCACCCGATCGACGGCCTACCAGTTGACCGCGGCGGCGAACGCCCACAACGCCGGCGACCGGCAGAACGGCTCGCGCTTCTCGCCGCGGCGGCTGCCGGCCGAGGTGCTGCTCGACGCTCTCGACCAGCTCGCCGGCACCCAGACCGACTTCGCCAACCTGCCGGCGGGGACGCGGGCGGTCGCACTGCCGGACAACAGCTACAACGCGTCGTCGCAGTTCCTGCGGGTCTTCGGCCGGCCGGAGGGGGCGAGCGTGTGCGAGTGCGAGCGGGTACAGTCCGCAAGTCTCGCGCAGACGCTGCACCTCATCAACGCCGCGGACGTCCGCGCCAAGCTCGCCCACCCGACCGGGCGGGCGCAGAAGCTCGCCGCCGACCCGCGGCCGGCCGCGGCCAAGGTGCGGGAGTTGTACCGGGTGGCGTTCGCCCGCGAGCCGCGGCCGGCCGAGTTGGCCGCGGCCGTCGCCTACCTGGCCGAGCCGCGGACCGCCGCCGACGGCAAGCCGGTCGATCCTCAGACCGCCGCCCGCGAGAACCTGCAAGACCTGCTGTGGGCCTTGCTGACCACCAAAGAGTTCCTGTTCAACCACTGACGGAGGCCCCGGACATGCCCACCTGCCCGCTGACCCGGACCGCGGCCGCCCTGGCGGTGGCCCTCAGTCTCGCCGCCCAGGCCGCGGGGCAGTCGGTCGGCCTGCCGACCCCGCGGCTGCTCACCGTCACCCCCGCGGGCGGCAAGGCCGGCACCACGTTCGACGTGGCCGTCGCCGGCGAGCACCTCGACGACGCCGGCGACCTGCTGTTCTCCGACCCGCGCGTCACCGCCCGGCGCAAGCCCGACGCGGCCGACCGCTACGCCGTCACCGTCGCCCCCGGCCACCCGGCGGGGCTGGTCGAGGCCCGGCTGGTGACGCGGCTAGGGGTGTCATCGCCGCGCGCCTTCGCCGTCGGCACGCTCGCCGAGGTGACGCCGGCGAAGCCCAACCGCTCGCTCGCCGACGCCCAGGACCTGCCGGTGGGGAGCGTCGCCAACGGCTGCGTCGCCGCCCGGTCGGCCGACTTCTACCGCTTCGCCGCGAAGCGCGGGCAGCGGCTCGTCGTCGATTGCGCCGCCCGCGGCATCGACTCCAAGCTGACCCCGACCGTCATCGTCGGCGACGAGGCGGGGCGCGACCTGGCCGTCGAGCGCCGCGGCGGCCCACTCGACTTCGCCGTGCCGAAGGACGGGGTTTACACGCTCAAGGTCCACGACCTGACGTTCCGGGGCGGGCCGGCGTTTTACTACCGGCTCGGCCTGTGGGAGCTGCCGCCGGGGGCACCCGTGGTGCGGCAGCCGGGGACACTCGCGGTCAACGCCTTCTCCTGGCCGCCGGCCGGGCTGCCGCCGCAGGCCGTCACGGCCGAGGTCGAGCCGAACGGCGCTGACCGCCCCCAGCGGGTCACCTTGCCCTGCGACATCGCCGGCCGATTCTTCCCGGCGGCCGACGCCGACGTGTTCGAGTTCGCCGCGAAGAAGGGCGAGGAATGGTGGGTGGAGGTCGCCTCCGAGCGCCTCGGCCACCCGACCGACCCGACCGTGCTCGTCCAGCGCGTGGTCAAGGGCGTCGCCGGGCAGCCGGACCAACTCGTCGATGTCGCGGAGTTCACGGACGTTCCCAGCCCGGTGAAGGTCTCGAGCAACGGCTACGCCTACGACGGCCCGCCGTACGACTCCGGCACCGCCGACGTGCTGGGCAGGCTCGCGGTCCCCGAAGACGGCACGTACCGGCTGCACCTGTCCGACCTGTACGGGGCTACCCGGAGCGAGCCGAGCCACGCCTACCGCCTGGTGGTCCGCAAGGCCGCCCCCGACTTCGCGCTGGTCGCGTGGCCGCTGCACCTCGAACTGCGTAACGGCGACCGCAACGCGCTGTCGAAGCCGTTCGCCCTGCGGAACGGGGGTACGATCGCGTACGAGGTGGTCGCCTTCCGCCGGGACGGGTTCGCCGGCGAGATCGAGCTGTCCCTCGAGAACCTGCCGCCGGGCGTGTCGGCCGCCGGGCTGACGATCCCCGCCGGCAAGCTCTCCGGGATAATGCTCGTCACGGCGGCGGCCGGTGCCCCCCGCGGCCACGCGAGCGCGGCCTTCGTCGGCCGGGCCACGGTCAACGGGGCGAGCGTGACGCGGCCGTGCCGGGTGGCGTCGGTGGCGTGGCCGGTGCCCGACTCGTGGGGCGAGATCCCGGCCACGCGGCTCCTGGCCGACGCGCCGGTCTCGGTGAGCGGGCTGGAGCGCGCCCCGCTCACGATCGCCCCCAAAACGCCTGTCGTCGAGGTCAAAGTGGGGCAGACGGTGACGCTGCGGTACGCCGTGAGCCGCACCAGCGAGTTCTCCGGGGGCAAGCTCAGCCTCAAGCCGGTCGGGGCCGGGTTCGAGAAGGCCCCCAAGTTGGAGGTTCTGCCGACCGCCGACGCCGCGGAAGTGACGCTCGACCTCAAGGCACTGAACCTCACCTTGCCGGGCGACTACCGGCTGGCGTTCCTCGGCGGCGGGGTGGTGAAGTACCGCCACCGGCCGGACCTGGCGGCCACGGCCGAGGCGGCGGCGCAGAAGACGGCGGCGGCCGTGAAGGAGCTGGAGGGCGAAGTCCAGAAGGCGTCGGCCAAGGCCCTCGCCGCCCCGGTGCCCAAGAAGGCCCAGGCGACCGAAGCCTTGACCGCCGTGGCGGCGAAGATGAAGGCCGCCACGGACGCCCAGTCCGCGTCGAAGCAACTGATGGAGAAGGCGAAGGCGGCCGCCCAGCCGCAGGATGTCGCCGACATCGTCGTGAGTGAACCGGTGATTCTCCGCGTCCTGCCTGGGGAGACGAAATGACCACGCCGATCCGCCGGTGCCCCGGCCCCGTCCCGTTCGGGGCGTGCGGTCGCCGGGCGCTCCTCCAGACCGGGCTGGCCGGGTTCGCCAGCCTCAGCCTCCCCGGCCTGCTTAAGCTGCGGGCCGGCGCGCCGGCCGAACCCAAGCCGGCCGAGAAGAAGGCCGTCATCCTGGTCTGGCTGCCTGGCGGGCTGTCGCACCTCGACTCCTACGACCCCAAACCCGACGCCGGCAGCGAGTACGCCGGGCCGTTCAAGCCGATCGCCACGAAGGTACCGGGGCTGCGGTTCAGCGAACTCCTGCCCCGCCAGGCGGCCATCGCCGACAAGCTCGTCGTGCTCCGGTCGATGCGGCAGACGGCCCCCGGCCACCCGGCCGGCTCGATGCAACTGCTCTCCGGCGACCCCGACACGCGCGACAAGCCGAAGCCGAAGTACCCGGACTGGATGGCGGTTGCGAACTACCTGCTCGGCCAGCGGGGGCCGCGGGCCAATCCCCTGCCGGCCTACGTCGGCGTCAACCCGCCGCTGGAGTACAACGGGCCGGCGTACCTGGGCGACGCCTACTCGCCGTTCGTCGTCTCCGGCGACCCGAACTCGCCGACGTTCACGGTGCCGAACGTCGGGCTGGCCGACGCCGACCAGGCGCGGCGGGTCGGCCGGCGGGCGTCGCTGCGGCAAAAGCTCGACACCCTCGACCGCGCCTTCGACACCGCCCGCGAGTTGGAGGCCCTCGACCGGTTCGAGTCCCAGGCGATGGCGCTGTTGACCGACCCGAAGGCGAAGGAGGCGTTCGACCTCGGCCGGGAGAACCCCAAGACCCGCGACCGCTACGGCCGCAACGCCTGGGGCCAGCAACTCCTGCTGTGCCGCCGGCTGGTGGAGGCGGGCGTCGATGTGGTGACGACGCAACTCGGTGGCCCGCTCTGCGGCCGGGTGGGCAACTGGGACGACCACGCCGTCAACCACCACATTTTCGACGCGCTGAAGTTCCGGGCCGGCGCGTACGACCAGGCGGTGGCGGCGCTGGTCACCGACCTCCACGAGCGGGGGCTGGGCGAGCGGGTGCTGGTGTCCGTCACCGGCGAGTTCGGGCGGACGCCGAAGATCGAGTACTCGCCGAGCACCGGCGCGGGCAGCGCCAGCGGCCCGGCCGGCACGGTCCAGCCGGGCCGCGACCACTGGCCGCGGGGGTTCTCGAACGTCTGGGCCGGCGGCGGCATCGCGGCCGGGCGGTCGGTCGGGGCGACCGACCGGCGGGGCGAGGACGCGGTGGAGCGGGTGTGCGGGCCGGGCGACTTCCTGGCGACGCTCTACCGCCACCTCGGCATCGACTACGCCCGCGCCATGATCAAGGACTTCAACGGCCGCCCCACGCCGATCGTGGACCACGGCCAGGCGATCCCCGAGCTGACCTCGTAGGGGGACGGGGTGGCGGTCGGTCGCCCCGTCTGCGGCCGCGAGGTCTCTAAGTAGCTCCGCCCCATGGCGAAAAGGCGACACTTCCCGGGCGTTTCGATATTCACTCCAGCTATGACTCGGAAGCGGGTCCGGCTGGCGAGCCTTTCGAAGGTCAGTGGGGGAGGCCGTCTACTGTCCGCACCGGTGGTTGCGGGTGACCGCCTCGCGCAGCCTCCACCACACGCTCTACCGGGATGGTGTCCGGAGAGTATGTCGTTACTGGCTCTGACAAAACCCCCTGGCGCGACGTTTGAGCCTCGGCGGTTTGACCCCGTCTTCGACGAGGAGGTTCCCGCCGTGCCCACCGCCCACATGCCGCCGGGGTTCTACGACCTGATCGCCTACCTGCCGCCCGAACGGCCCGCCGGTCCGGCCGGGGGACGCCCGAGGGTCGGCCACCTGCAGGTAATTTGGCTTGAGGTCATCGACAAATAATCATTGGCAGCATAACCTCGAATCGCTTCGTCACATCGAGGCAAAACACACGCGGTGCATTTGGTCACTGGAATTTCACGGCCACTCTGGGCAACAGGGCTTTGATCTTGGCCTGTAGGTTTTCTGGATACCCCTTGGGGCGGTTGGTTACCACCAATTCCTTGAGGGTAGCGAAACCTCGAAGCTGCGCGATGCGTTCGTCGGTCAGCGGTAGGCCGCCCAACTCCAGGGTTTCCAGCTGTTTCATCGTGGCGAGCAACTTGAGGTCGTCGTCAGTCGTGCTCTTGCAATTCGTGAGGGTCAATCTCTTGAGGGTCTTGATGCCTTGGATGATCGGCAACGACTCGGACTTGTCGAACCCCTCGCCGAGCTGGAGGTACTCCAGTGGTAATTCGGTGATGTGCTTCAACGCGGCGGGCGTGGCATGGGCCCCGAGTTCGAGACCTTTGAGTTTCGTGAGCCTGGCCAGATGCACCGCGCCGGCGTCGGTGAACTTCGCATGGGCGAGGCTGACGCTCTCGAGGTTCGGCAGGTGCTCGCAGAGTTCCTTCAGGCCGTCGTCGTCGATGCTGCTGCCGCGGTGGCTAACGCGGGTGAGCTTGGTGAAGCCCTCGAACTTCGCATAGGACTTGCCGGTGATCTGGGTGCCGACGAAGGAGAATTGCTCCAGGCTCTTCAAGCCCGCGAGTTGCTCCATGCCGGCGTCGGTGAGTTTGCCGTTGTTCGTGACGCGGAGCGTCTTGAGGTTCTTAAACTTCGCGACGTGCGGCACCCAAGCGTCGTTGAACTTCGTCTGGATAATGTTGAGCGATTCGAGCGTGGTGACGTGCCCCAGGTGCTCGAAGAAGGCCGCGTCGTACGGGTCGTCCTTGCGATGGTCGTGCGGCCCCGCCCCCGGCACGGCGAGATCGACGGATTTCAGGCTCTGGCCGTCCTCGGTCTTCTCCGTCTTGCCCTTCGCCCCTTCGACGACGCGGATGACGGCTTCGACGTGGGGATCGAGGGCAAAGGCGTCGTTGGCGAGCGCAAACGAAAGTGTGGCGAGCAGGGTGGCGTGCTTCATGATCGTGGGTATCGGGGACATTTGCTCACTCGCGGCAGGGGTCACGGGTAACTTTAGGATTAGTATTTTTGGAAGATTGCAGGGGTCGGGAAGCGTTCCTCAAGGCTGGAGGAGTTGAGGTATTCCTCGCGTGGCACGTCCACCTGGGGCCAGCTCGATGGGCGGACGCGGACGACCCTGCCAGGGCGGATGCCTTCGATGATGAGGTCGGTCTCGAAACGGATCTGGATGCCGCTGCTGCCCGACGGCACATTCCCGCCCGCCTTTGTGACTTTCAGGATGGTCCCTCCCGAGGCCATGTGAGCCGGTCCGTAGGCACCGTGGGTGTGTTTCAAGGTGTTCTCGACCGCGTTCATCAAGGCAGGGCTGCCGTCTTTGAAATCGGCGTAGAGGGAGTCGTCCATGCCGCCGAACAAAGTTGCGGTCACCTTCGCGTTGCCGAACTTGCCGTATTCCACGGCATCGATCCAGGCGGGCAGCCAGCGGCTGCGGATCAAGGCCTTGTGCACCTCGGTCTGGTTGCGGGCGGCGCGTTTCGTCGCAGCCTCGTCAAGCCAGATGTCCGAGACGTGGAACCGGGTGAAAACGCCACCGGGCGTGGGTTTCCATGTGACTCCCAGCAGTACGGCTTGGCCGTCTAGCGATTTCTTCCCGTCCGCGGGCCAGATGCCCTCGGCGATCAGGTCCTCGAGCCCGAGGCATTCGCGGCCGCGCCAGAAGCGGGTCGCGGCGTCGAAGGTCATCTTCTCCTCGCCCGCCTTGCCGCCTCCGCCTTGCCTCGGTTCGCGGCTGGCGACGAGCATCCCCGCGTCCTTCTGGGACTCGACCTCCTTGAGCTTCCAGACCATCCCCTCGCGCAGACAGTGGCTGGGCTCGTCCTCGAGGAGCAGGACGTGGTTCTCGGCCGGTGCCGTGCCGACGCCGCGGTAGTGGTTCCCGTCCAACTTCTTGTTGTTGACCGGCAACACCGGCACGGCGGAAGTCCTCGGGTCCGGCGGGAGAAAGGCCCGGACGTGCATCACGGTCCCCAGCGGGATGTCCCGGAGGTCCGCCGGCGCGCCGCGGTAGCGGACCATGCCGTAGGGGAGCATGGCGAAGGGGTGCGGGTCGTTTCGGAAGAACATGCCCACCCCTTGCACGCGAATGCTGCCGCGGCGGTTCGCGTGGTCCACGAAGACGAGTTCGCCCCGGTAGGAGTGCGCCTTTTCCAAGAGAGGGAACTTCCCCGCCTCGGGCCGGAACGGTTCGTCCTCGGCGGCGGCTACGGCGCTGCTTGTGAGCAAGGAGACGCCGAGGCACAGGGCCGCGAGCCGGTTCGGATTGAGGAAGCGTGTCACAGTTCGATCCCCTTGTTGCTGTCGCCGAACTTGTCGGTTTCCACGCCCATTCGTTGGGACATCAGGAGCAGTAGGTTGCTCATGTGGGCGTCCGAGTTCGCGGGGCGGCTGCAGAGCGAGTACTGCTCACTGGGTTTGTCGAGCTGGTAGCCCTTGAAGTGGCCTTGGTTGAAGTCGAGGTGGCTGCCGTGCTTCAGGCCGAGGTCCGACCCGCCGGCGAGCACCAGCGGGAGGTTGGCATTGCCGTGGCTGTGACCGTAGGACATGCCGCTGCCGAAGAGGGCCATCGTGGAGCCCAGGAGCGGCTTGCCGTTCAGGTCCTTCGTCTCCGCGAGCCGGGTGAGGAAGTAGCCGAACCGCTCGACGGCGAACGTGTCGTACTTCGTGAGCTTCTCCATGTAGCCCGCATCGCCGCCGTGGTGGCTGAGCTGGTGGCGCGACTCAGTGATGCCGATCTCGGGAATGGCAAAGGCATCCCCTTCGCCCCCCAGGCTGAAGGTGGCCACGCGCGTAACGTCCGTCTGGAAGGCGAGCACGATCAGGTCGTAGACCGTGCGGAAGTAGTCGCCCGCCATCGTGGCAGCGACGTCGCGATTGGTGCGCTTGCGATCGGAGTCGGGGACGGCGGGGAGCGGCGTATCGAGCCACGCGTCGGCCCGCCGCGTGCGGACCTCCGCCTCGCGGACGGAGGCGAGGTATTGCTCGAGGCGGCCCTTGTCGGCCGAACCCATCTTGTCCTCGAGCTGGCGGACTTCCGCGAGGTTGGCGTCCAGGACGCTGCCCTTGCGGCGCAAGGCCCGCCGTTGGGCCGTTTTCCCCCCTTTCGGCTCATCGAAGAGGGAGGCAAACATCTCACTGCAACGACGCATCGCAGGCAGCCTCACGCCGTCCGCGGTCCAGGCGAGGGAGTCCCCGGTGAGCGCGACCTCCATGGAAGGGTATCGCGTGTGTTTCGCCGTGACCTCGGCCATCTTCTGATCCACGGAAATGGTGTTGCGGTCCGAGGGGCCGAGTTTCCCTCCCGTTAGCCAGACCGAGATGCAGTTGTGGTGATGGCCGAGGGCACCCGGGTGATGCAGCCCGCTGACGGGTGTGATGACATCGCGGTGCTTCTCCAGAGGCTCCAGCGATCGGGAGAACTTGTAACCCTTGCCCGGCGTGGTGATCTGGTAGTTGAGCGAATGCACGCCGTTCGCCAGGTAGATGAAGGCGCTGCGTCGCGGCGTGGCGATTTGTTCCGCCGCCCGGAGCGGGACCATGCACTCCAGGAACGGAAGCGCGATGCAACTGCCCATGGCACGCAGTGCGTGGCGGCGGTCGAGCAACCACGATTGCGAGACGTAGTGACGCATCGAAAATCTCCATTTCAGAGCTTGTTAACGTTTGCGGATGAGGTCGGACAGCGCCACAGCTCGGACGATGTCCTTGACGGCATATTGGCCCTTCTTCGCTTCCGCCTCGATCGCCTTGAGGTCGTCTTGGTCGTCCACGGTCAACACGCGGCGAAGGGCGTACGTGCAGAGGTGTTCGATGAAGGCCCGCGCGACCTTGTCGCGGTCCTTGAGCAGCAGTTGTTTGAAATGGACGGCATCGGAGAAGGGGCGGCCGTCGGGCGTCACGCCCGAGGAATCGATCACGGGGTCCGCGCCGATACCCTTGGCGGTCTTCTCATGGGTGCGCCACTGCCCGATGGCATCGTAGTTGTCCCAGGCGAGACCCAAGGGGTCGATCTTCGCGTGGCAGGCGGCGCAGTTCGCGTTGTCGCGGTGCGCCTCGATTTTGTGCCGGAGGGTGGCCTTGGCGCTTTCCGGCGGGCTGGGTTCGATGGCGCTCACGTTTGCCGGTGGGGGCGGGGGGGTCTTGTTGAAGATCGCCTCGCTGACCCAGACGCCCCGGTGAACCGGGCGGTGACGGGTGCCGTCCGAGGTCAGCCCGAGCACCCCGCCCATCGTCAGCAGGCCGCCGCGATGATCCCCAGGCTTGAGCGGGACGCGCTGGAATCTGTCGGTCTTCGGCTCCGGCAGTCCGTAGAAGTCGCAGAGCCGGGCGTTCGCCATCGTCCAGTCGGAATCGATGAAGCCGTCGATCGGCATGTTTTTCGAAAACAGTTCGCGGAAGTACTCGACGGGCTCCGAGCGCAGGCTCGTCTCGAGCCACGAGTCGTACGTCGGGTACAGCTTCTTATCCGGCGGGAACGTGCCGAGGCGGTGCAATTGGAGCCATTGCCGCGAGAAGTCGTTGACGAAGCGGTCGGCTTTGCCGTCAGACAGTAGCCGGTCCACCTCCTTCTGCAGGCCGTTGCCGTCGAGCGCGCCGGCCTTGGCTGCGGCGATGAGGGCGTCGTCCGGCATCGAACTCCAGAGGAAGTACGAGAGCCGCGAGGCGAGTTCGGAGTCCGTGAGCCGTTTTCGGGGCACGGAGTCGCCCTCGACGATGTAGATGAAGTTCCTGGAGGTCAGCACGCCCTGCGTCGCCACGCGATAGGCAGCGGCCGTCTTCTCGCCCGCCTCGCGCTCGGTGCGGTAGGATCGCAGGTACTCCGCCAACTCTTGCGGCATCACCGACCGCCGCCAGGCCCGTTCGGCGAAGCGTTGCAGGTGCCCCGCGACCACGTCGGGCGTGGCGTCATCGGGCGGCAGGACTCCCTTGCGCCGGCCCCTTTCCGCTTCCGATAGCAGCGGCCCCTCCCACTCGATCCAATCGAGGAGCACCGTGGAGAAGAGTCCGTTCCCCTTGTCATCGAACATCTGCGGGGCGTTCGGGTTCAGCAGCAGGGTCTCGCTGCTGTGCGTGAAAATGTAGCCGCCGCCGAGCGCCCCGCGGAAGGCAGCGCCTTTCCTCCGGTCCACCACGTCCGTGGCCACCACGCAGAAGTCCAGCGACGCGGGCGTCTCGAGGAAGACCTCGAACTCGTACACCTGCGGGCGGTCCTCCGGAGCCCTCAGGTCGAACTCGACGAGGCCGTCCACCGTCTCCTCACCGGTCCGCTTACCGATGCTCAGGT
>JAYTUC010000260.1:0-17074 GCA_043744775.1 Fimbriiglobus sp.
TGCCGTCGGCGGGGCTTCCGCCGCCCTCACGTTGCGATCAGGCTGCTTTCTTCGACGCGAGCTGGCGCAGGACGTAGTGCAGGATGCCGCCGTGGCGGAAGTACTCGATTTCCTTCGGTGTCAGCAACAACACCTTGACATCGAAGCGCCTCTCGCCGCCGTCGGCCTTGCGGGCGATCACGGTTGCGGTCTTCGATGCGCCATCGTCGATCCCGACCACATCGATCGTTTCAGAGCCGTCCAGGCCGATCGACCTGGCGTTCTCGCCGTCATGGAACTGCAGCGGCAGCACCCCCATGCCGACCAGATTGGAGCGGTGGATGCGCTCGAAGCTCTCGGCCACCACCGCCTTCACCCCCAGCAGGTTGGTGCCCTTGGCCGCCCAGTCGCGCGACGAGCCGGTGCCGTACTCCTTGCCGGCGAACACCACCAGCGGCACGCCGTCGGCCTTGTATTTCATCGCGGCGTCGTAGATCGACATGCGATCACCGGCGCCGCTCTTGCCGAAGTACAACGTGTTGCCGCCTTCCTCGCCACCGAACATCAGGTTCTTGATGCGGATATTGGCGAAGGTGCCGCGAACCATCACGTCGTCGTTGCCGCGACGCGAGCCGTAGCTGTTGAAGTCGGCCGGCTGCACGCCGCGCGACTGCAGGAAACGGCCCGCCGGCGAATCCTTCTTGATGTTGCCGGCCGGCGAGATGTGATCGGTGGTGATCGAGTCGCCGAACAGGCCCATCACGCGGGCGCCGTGGACGTCGTCGATCGAACCGACCGCCATCGTCATGCCGTCGAAGTACGGCGGGTTCTTGATGTAGGTCGAGGCCTCGTCCCAGTCGAACGACTCGCCTTCCGGTGAGGCGATCTGGTTCCAGCGGCTGTCGCCCTTGAACACGTCGGCGTAGTTCTGCGCGAACAGCTCCGGGCCCACGGTCGCGGCGATCATGTCGCCGATTTCCTTGTTGCTGGGCCAGATGTCGCGCAGGTACACCGGCTTGCCGTCGGTGTCGTGCCCCAGCGGATCGCGGGTCAGGTCGATATCGACCGTGCCGGCGATCGCGTAGGCCACCACCAGCGGCGGCGAGGCCAGGTAGTTCATCTTCACTTCGGCGTGGATGCGGCCCTCGAAGTTGCGGTTGCCCGACAGGACGCTGGTGACGACGAGTTCGTTGTCGGCGATGGTCTTGGAGACCTCGGCCGGGAGCGGGCCGCTGTTGCCGATGCAGGTGGTGCAGCCGTAGCCGACGACGAAGAAGCGCATCTGTTCGAGGTGGCGCAGCAGGCCGGCGCGGGCGAGGTAGTCGGTGACGGCCTTCGAGCCGGGGGCCAAGCTGGTCTTCACCCAAGGCTGGGTTTGCAGGCCTTTTTCAGCGGCTTTCTTGGCGAGCAAACCAGCCGCGACCAGGACCGACGGATTCGACGTGTTCGTGCAGCTGGTGATGGCGGCGATGACGACCTTGCCATGCTCGGCCGGGAGCAGCCCGCCCGCCGGCGCGGGGGGGGCGGCCAGCGGCAGCTCGGTCCTGCCGGTCCCCTTCGCCTTCTGCAATGAAGGAAGCGCTTCGAGGAACGACTTCTTCACGTCGCGCAGGTTGACGCGGTCCTGCGGGCGGCTGGGGCCGGCCAGCGACGGCTCGACTTTGCCCAGGTCCAGCTCCAGCGTGTCGGTGAAGATCGGGTCGAGGGATTCGGACGTGCGGAACAGCCCCTGCTCCTTCGCGTAGGCCTCGACCCGGTGGATTTGTTCTTCCGATCGGCCGGTGAGACGAAGGTAGGCCAGCGTCTCGTCGTCGATGGGGAAGATGCCGCAGGTGGCGCCGTATTCCGGCGCCATGTTGGCGATGGTGGCGCGGTCGGCGAGCGACATCGAATCGAGGCCGGGGCCGTAGAACTCGACGAACTTGCCGACGACCCCCTTCATGCGCAGGATCTGCGTGACGGTCAGCACCAGGTCGGTCGCGGTGGCGCCTTCGGGAAGCTGCCCGTGCAGCTTGAAGCCGACGACCTGCGGGATGAGCATCGACACGGGCTGGCCGAGCATCGCCGCCTCGGCCTCGATGCCACCCACGCCCCAGCCCAACACGCCCAGGCCGTTGACCATCGTCGTGTGCGAGTCGGTGCCGACGAGCGTATCCGGGTAGGCGACGCCCTTGCCATCGACGAACGTCACGCGGGCCAGGAACTCGAGGTTGACCTGGTGGACGATGCCCGTCTCGGGCGGCACGACCTTGAAGTTGCGGAACGCCGTCTGGCCCCAGCGCAGGAAGACGTAGCGCTCCTGGTTGCGCTCGTACTCGAGCCGGGTGTTGTGCTCGAACGCCCCCGGCGTGCCGGACTCATCGACCTGCACCGAGTGGTCGATGACGAGTTCGCACGGCACGAGCGGGTTGATGCGGCCGGGGTCGCCGCCGAGGCGAGCAATGCCGTCGCGCATCGCCGCGAGGTCAACCACACACGGCACGCCGGTGAAGTCTTGCAGTAGTACGCGCGCGGGCGTGAAGGCGATCTCGGTGTCCGGCTCGGCCTTGGCGTTCCACTTCGCCAGGCTCTCGATGTCCTTGGGGAACACCGACAGGCCGTTCTCGTTGCGGAGTAGGTTCTCGAGCAGGATTTTGAGGCTGAACGGCAGGTGCTTGGCCTGGGGGAACTTGGCCTCGACGGCGGGCAAGCTGTGGTACGTGAACGTCGTGCCGTGGGCGGTGAGAGTCGCTTCGGTGCCGAAACTGTTGGCGGACATGGGGCGTGCCTGCGGGGTGGGGTGCCAGCGTCAGGCCTATTATCGCCCCCCGCCCGCCAAACGGCCACCGCGCCCGGTCACGACCCTGGTGCCCCGATGATCTGCCTCACGCTGTCGTGGAAGAACAGGTGGAACGTCGGCCCCTCGCCGATGAAGACCGCCGTGCCCGCCCGGTAGATCATCGCGTCGGCCCGATCGACCTCGAAGCGCTGCCCGGTGAGGAGTTCGACCGTGAAAGGGCGGAAGGGCCGAAGCCTCCAGAGGGTCGTGAGGGTGTCGGCGAAGTTCTCCCAGGTCATGGCAAACCCCAGAGGACGTGAAGTCAGACAGTCAGATCCTAAGCGCCCGGCACCGCGGTAGCCAGTCCGAGTTCTCCCAGAGCTGGCGTCTGTGGGGGATGTCGTCGGCTCCGCGTCGGGGGCGCGCAGGCCGGGTACCCACGAGGGGCACCCCAACGAGGAATCGCGTGGTAGGGGTGCCCCTCGTGGGTACCCGGCCTACACCCCCCGACGCGGAGCTAAGCTGCCCGTCCCTCGCGTCAATCGCCTTTCGGCGTCGTCGTGGGCCGCGGCGTCGGCATCGGCGTCGTCTGGCCTTCGAGCCGCGCGATCTTCTCGCGGCAGTCCTGGACTGCTTTCAACAGCTCCCGCGTCGTGTCGTCGAAGACCTTGTACTGCTTGTCGCGGGACTCCTTGCGGTCGTTGTCGTGGACCTCGTTGCGGTCCAGCTCGCCCCGCATCCGGCCGATGTCGTCGCGCGTCAGCTTCATGTCGGCGGCGAGTGCGGTGAGCTTGTCGCGGAGCGTGTCGAGCGCGGCCACGTCCCGCTTGAGCGTGTCGGTGATCGCCGCGGTGTCCTTCTTGACCGCCTCGGCGGCCGCGGTGCTCTCCTTGCGGAAGGCGTCGAAGTCGGCGGCGACCTTGGCGACGCGCTCCTTCATCGCCTCCTGGTCGCCGCGCTGCGAACTCACCGCGGTCGATTGGGTCAGGTTCTGCGCCTGGATCGTCTTGATGCCGTCCCAGACGGTCGTCTGCCGGCTGTTGAACTCGTCCTTGCGCACCAGGTCGGCGCGGGCCTCGTTGGCGCGGGCGACTTCGCCGCGCAGGTCGCTGTTGACGCGATTCAGTTCGACGCGCAACTCGGAGATGTTGCTCGACAGGCCGTTGTAGACCGTGACCGCGGCGAGCGCGACGATGCTCAGGATGGTGCCGCCGAAGACGCGGTAGAACAGCGTCAGGCGGTCCTCGCCGGGGCGCGGCTCGTCGTGGCCCGGCGCGGGGTGCGTCGCCAGGCGCATCGCCTGGAACTCGGCGGCCGTCGCGTCGGGGCTGCCGGGGGTCGGTTGGTCGTCCTGCTCGATACGCTTCATCGCCACGGTGTCGCTCTCCCGGAAGTCCATTCCGCCCGCGCCGCCGGCCTCCACTGCCGACGCCCCCTCGCAATCACGGACGCCAGGATACCCACGACTTGCGCCCGCCGACAACCCGACCCGCCTAACCGCCGACTTCGAGTTCGAGGCGGAAGCCTGAGGGGTATTGCTCCCACCAGGAGACGCACCACGGGCCAATCGGGACGACCCGCGCGGACCGGACGACTTGGCCCTCGGCCTCGTACCCGGTCACGATGTCCCGGAAGCCGGACTCGGCCACGCAGTAGCGGTGCTCCTCGCGGGAGGTGCCGTTCGACACCCGCAGCGCGTCCTCCCAGTCGTCGCCGCGCCACGCCGCCGAGACCGCCCGGTACAGCGCGGCCCCGGCGGGGGTGAAATCGACCTCGCCCCAGCGCTCTTTGGCCGGCACCGGCGTGAACTCGCCGGGCCGGGCCGCAAATGCGCCGCCAGAGGCCCGCGCCGACGGCGGTGAAGTCCACCTTGCCGACCCTGGGAGGCCCGTAGATGGGGCCGAGAAAATTGCCGGCTCTCTGTCGCGCGGCGATGTCGGCGAGGGCCGCGTCGCCGATCACTTGGAGCCAGCTCTTGGCCAGGCAGGCAGGCAGCGCGGCCCGGCAACCTTCGTCCGAGATGGACTCGCCCAGGCGGTACACCTCCCCCGAGGCGTGTCCAGGCAAGTCGTCGGGGTCGCCCCCGGTGCCGTAATTGATGACGTGGAACAGGGACGCCTCGTCGCGCGTGACGCCCAGCTCGGCGAGGACTTTGGTCAGGCTGCGTTCGCGGGCGGCCTCGGCTTCGGCGTAGGTGCGATTGGCCAACGGACTGGGGCGTGAGTGGGGTTGGCGTCGGCCGGGGGCTGCGGGCGGGGCGAAAAGTGCCCCGCCGTTGGGCCGTGGCCGCGCGACTCACGCCGCCAGGGTAACCGCCCCGCGGTGGCGACGCAAGAGGCAACTCCGCAACGTCACGCCGGGACGAGGTACGTCCCCAGCAGCCGGTCCTGCGGCGGGTGCGACGGCTGCCGCAGCGCGACGACGAGGTAGACCGGCAGTAGCAGCAGCGCCAGTAGGGTCGTCGCGGTGCGCAAGAAGACCCAGTGGGGGTAGCTGTGCTGCAGCGCGAGGGTCGTGAGCAGTAGCGCCACCAGCGGTGCCCAGACGGCGAGTTCGCGCAGCGCGCACCGCCAGCGCGGGGCGAGCCGGCCGCTGGCGGTCACGAGGGTGACGCCGGCGGCGCGCATCGACAGGCCGCCGCGGAAGGCGAAGGCGAAGGCCGCCCACGCCAGCGGGAACAGCACCACGACCGCGGCGCACGCGGCCGAGGTCAAGTTGCGGACGCCGCGCGTGACCTGCCGCTCGGTCGCGTCGCGGTCGAGGGCGTCGGCGTAGCGGGTCGCCAGCGCGACCGCCTCCAGCGAGTCGGGCTCGAGCGCCGGCACCCCGGCACCCGCCTCGGCCCGGACGCGCTCGACGGTGCGGCGCTCCGGGCGGTTCAGCGACGAGAGGACCGCCTCCTCCTCGCGCCGCCAGACGCGGCCCCACTCGTCGAGCCGCGCGAGCGTCCGCGGCAACTCGTCGGGCGCGGCGGCGGACTCCAGGAGCCGGCTCGACCGCGGCGCGGCCCGGTCGCGCGCCGCCGCCAGCAGCGTCGCGCGGGCCGCGGGGTCGGCCAGCGTCGCGCGGACGCGGGCGACGTTGCCGGCCTCGCCGGTGTAGAGGAACGCCAGGCCCAGCGACAGGAACGCCGCCGCCAGGAACATCAGCGTCATCGGCAGCGCCAGCGCCAGCGCGAGTACACTCAGGTGCGCCGCGCGGCCCGCGGCCGTGAGTTCCGGGGCGAAGGCGTGGTTGTCCGCGAGCCGCTGCCGCAAGTCGGCGACCGTGGCGGGCGTCCCCTCGGCGTCGAACAGGTGGTCGGTGATCGCCGCGGCGTGCGGCGGGATGGGGGCGCGGATGCGGCCCGGCGTGTCGCGCGCCACGCCCTCGAGTGCCAACGCCGCCGCCTGGCGCACCAGGTCGATCGGTGCCAGCGACGGGCAGGCGTCCGCCGCGAGTAGCCCCTGCCGGCCGGTCGGCAGCGGGAAGTCGAGCAGTTGCAGCCGGCCGTTCGGCTCGACCCAGACTTGCTCGACGCAGGTCGGCCCCAGCGGGGTCTCGTCCGACTCGCCGGCCGCCAACTCGTCGGCGAGCTGCTCCAACAGCGGCCGGGCGTCGATCCAGTCGAGGGCCGCGCCCGGCGCGACGACATCGGTCAGCGGTGCCCCCGCCGGGGCGACGTAGGCGATCCAGCCGCGCCGCGTGACCTTGCCGTCGGCCCCGGTCGCCCCGTACGAGCCGTGGCCAATCACGCGCAAGCGCGTCGGCCGGGTCGCCGCGGCGGCCAGGTCGGCGGTGTCGAACTCGCGCACGCCGGGGGCCAGGATGCGCAGCAGGATGCGCCGGCCCAGGGAGCGGTCGTCGCCCGCCCAGACCTCGCCGCCGTCGGGCAGGTCGCACAGCTTCCCGGCGACCGCGAAGCTGCCCAGCGCCCGCGGCAGTGGCGCGGCCGTCGGCTTGAGGCGGTCGAGCGGGTTGCCGAACTTGCTCACCAGCCGCGGGCGGTGCGGCGGCCGCGGCCTCTGGACGACGTGGCAGCCGCCCGCCAGGTCGTGGACCCCGCGCCAGCCGTGGGCCGTGGGCCGCAGTTGCAACAGCAGCACGGCGACCGCGAGCGCCGCGACCCCCGCCCCGGCCACCCCGCCGGCCGCGCCAAGCAGATCGACGCCTAGCTCCGGCGCGACCGAGATCAGCGCCCAGACGCAGGTGAACGTCACCGCCCGCGCCGCGGCGCGGGCCAGCCCCGGCGGGCCGACGCCGCCGACGCGCGTCACGCGCAGCCGCAGCAGCCGCTTGCCGATCGTCGTGCCGTACAGCCCCTCGCCGAGCGTGAAGTACAGCGCCGCGACCAGCAGGCCCGGCCACGAGAATTCGAGCAGGTCGAGGGTGACGCTGGCGCTCTGCGTCACCCCCAACAACGCCTGCCGCGGGAACTCGATCACCAGCATCAGCGCGAGCAGTACGAACAGGTCGAGCAGGAAGGCCAGCGTGATCGCCCGCGGCCGGGCCGCCTGCAGCTTGCCGCTCTGCAACTCGGCCAGGGCGTCGCGCAGGTCGTCGAGGCCCTGCCAGCGGCGCGTGCGGTCGCGCTCCAGCCCGCGCAGCACCGCCCGCTCCAACTCGCGCGGCACCTCGGGGAAGCGGTCGCGGATCGGCGGCGGCGGCTCCGACACGGCTTTGGCGAGCGACGCCGTGAGGCTGTCGTGCTGGAACGGGGCCTTGCCCGTCAGCAGGTAGTACAAGGTCCCGCACACCGCGTACACGTCCGAGTCGTAGCCGACCGGCTCGCCGCGGATCTGCTCGGGCGACGCGAACATCACCGTGCCCAGGAACGCGCCGGACGACGTGAGTTGCCGCGCCGGCTCGCCGCCCTCGCCGTCGTCGGGGGTGAGCGACTTCGACAGGCCGAAGTCGCCGACCTTGACGCGGTCGTCGTCGGTCAGGAAGCAGTTCGACGGCTTCACGTCGCGGTGGATCACGCCCAGCCGGTGCGCCTCGGCCAGGCCGTCGATGACATCGAGGATGCGCTCGACCGCCGCGGCGTGCGGCAGGGGGCCGCCCTGATCGACGAGGTCCTTGAGCGTCTTGCCGGGCATTAGCTCCATGATGATGAACGGCCGGCCCGACTCGGTGTCGGCGCGCAGGACGAAGACGCAGCGCGGGTGCGTAATCTGGCTGGCCACGCGCCCCTCCTGGCGGAAGCGCTCGACCGACGACGGGTTCGACGCCAGCCGCGCCGACAGGAGCTTGACGGCGACGCGCTGGCCGGTCGCCGCCGACTCGGCCTCGTAGACGGTGCCCATGCCGCCCGCGCCGAGGAATCGCGTGAACGTGTAGCCGGCGATCGCCGTGAGGCTCGCCCCGGACGAGTCGCCCGACGCCTCAGTGAGCAAGGCGTTGTTGCCTTCGGAGGTGACCGACGACGGCGGTTGCGGCTCGAACGCCATCGTCTCGTGCGGCAGGGCCTCGGCGACGGCCGCAGCCTCTTGGGGGTCGAGCTTGTGCCCGCAGTGCATGCAGAAGTTCGGCCGCCCGGCGGCGGCGTCGAGCTTCCGGAGGCAGCGGGGGCAGTGCAACATGGTCCGCGGTCCCCAGGGTTCGTGGTGCCCGGCCTTCGCCGGACGCGAACGGGGATTATCGGGATGGGGCTGCGAAACACAAGCCGCGTGGCGGAATCCCGACGACCGCGGGACCGAACCCACGCAACCTCAGAGGGATTCGCGGGAATTTGACTTGACTTGAGGGGTGTGAGGACAGACTCTATGGGGAGTGACTGGAGCAACGAAAAATCCGCCTGGGACACCAGTCGCCTCTCCCAACGACTGACGAACCCAGACGGACTTGGTGAAGAACACTGTCTTTGTCGTGATGAGGCCTCTCCCCTCCCCATCACAACTCCGACTGGCTCGACGAATGATGAATATGCACGCAGGATGCCAAACCCTGCCGACCTCGATTGCCGCAACGAACTCGGAGACGGAAACCTACAACGACGCTCCCGGAAGTTTGGTCCCGAAACCTCGCGAACCTTGGTTTCCCAAGCACTTCCCCACCAAATAGTTTCTTGTCGAGCGGGCCGACTCTCCCCGGCCCGCTCGACTTTTTTTATCCCCCGTTGCCAACCACCTTCTCGCTTCCCCTTCGAACCGCCCGATCCTTGGGCAGTCCGTGCCACGCCTCATGGCACTTGCTACGATTCGGGCAGACTGACAATTCCTCGCGAGTCGATCCCCACACTCGCCAATTTCAGTGCCGCCGTTTTCGCCACCTGGTAGAATCGGGTGGACTGTCGGCTGGGGCCGGTAGTGACCGGCTCAATCTGCCCCACGCGAGGTTCCCCGATGGCGGCGTTCTGGCGACGACTGGCGGCGGCGGTCCTGGCCTTCCTGGCATTAGCGACGCCCGGCGCGGCGGCCTCGCCCGACCCCGCGACGCTGCGGGTCGCCCCGGAGGAGACCGTCCGGGCGCGGGCGCTGGTGCGGAAGTTGGGCAGTGAACTCTTCCGGGAGCGCGACGACGCCACGCGCGAATTGGCCGCGATGGGGCGGCGGGCGCTGGTTGCCCTCGACGAGGCCCGCGGCGACCCGGACCCCGAGGTGTCGGCCCGCGTCGGGCAGTTGCGGCCCCGCGCGACCCTCGACGAGATGGCGGCCCGCGTGGCGTCGTTCCTGGCCGACGGGGACAGCCGCTTCGAGCACGACATCCCCGCCTGGCCCCGCTTCCGCGCGGCCCTGGGCGACGACGCGGACGCCCGCGCCCTGTTCACCGAACTCGTCGGCGACCGGGCGAACCACGAGGTCTTGACGCTCCTCGGCGGCGGACCCGCGGCGCTGACGCCCGGCCTGACCGCGCTCGCCGGCGGCCCCGCGGCCTTACGCGTCGAGTCCGGCGGCCCGGAGGCCCTGCGGCCCGCCCTCGCGGCCCGGCGGCGGCAACTCCAGGCGGCGGCGAACCCGCAACTCGCCGGCCTCGTCGGGACCCTGGCGCGGTCGCCGTCGCCGGCGGAGTTCGCGCTGGTTCTGCTCGCCGAGTCGTGCGACCCCGCCCCCGAAGGGCAGTTCAACGCCACGCTCTTCAACGCGCGGCAGCACTTCTACGCGCCGGGCGTCCGGGACGCGGTGACCGGCACGCAGCGGCACTCGGCGGCGCTGCGGAAGTTGACGTGGCTGTGGCTCGACACCCGGCCCGCGGCGACCGCCACGGTGCTGGGCCTGGGGGTTTACTTGCAACTCGACCCCGCGCGGGTGGCCGGCTACGCCGCGCGCTCCCTGCGGCAGCCGACGGTCAACGTCTACGACCGCGTCTCGGCGATCACCGCCCTCGTCCAGAGCGGCAACGCCGAGCACCTCGGGGCGCTGACCGCCGTGCTCATGGACGACCGGGCGTTCTTCAACCAGGCCAACGTCGGCGGCTACGACATCCGCGTCTGCGACTTCGCCCTGGCGACCGCGCTGCAGTTCACTGGCCAACGCCCCGAGGACTACGGCATGTCGGCCCAGACCGCCCCGCGGCTCGGCCGGCCGGCCGGGTCGATGAGTTACTTCTTCAAGTCCGACGCCGGCGGCACGGCCGGGGAGAAGGGCCGCGTGGCCCTCGGCAAGTGGCGGGCCTACGAGGCGGGACTGATTGCCGGCGTCGCGGGCGGGGCGCTCGCCGACCGGGCGGCTGCGGCCCGCTACCCGGAGGTCGCGGCCAAGCCCGACCCCAAGCAGGTTGCCGAGCCGAACGACTGACGCCTTCGCCCCCTCGGGGTCACGCGGTCGCCGGGAGCAGCATCCGGCTGAGCAACGCTAGCACGGCCTCGCGGTGCGGCCCCCAGATCAGGTAGGTGAACGCCAGTTCCGGGGGCCGGTCGGCGTTGACCGCCTTCACGTCGATGCGGGCCAACTCGGTGCGGGCCTCGGCCGACAGTGCCGCCGGGCCGCCGAGGGTGATCTTGGCCCCGTCCCCGCTGCGCGGGGTGGCGACCCACAGGTTCGTCTTCTCGCCGGGGATGCGGAAGCGCACGGTGAACTGCGTCGCCGAGGGCGGGTCGAACGCCAGGCCGTTGGCCTGACTCCAGGCGATCAGCGCGTCGAGGGCGGGGGCGAACCGCGCGCCCTGCCCGCTGGCGAGTTCTTCCACGCGGGACAGGAACTTGGCGCGGGCGGCAGGTAAGTCGCTCATAACGGTCTCGGTAAGGGGGCGGGTGCGATTATTGTAGTTGCCGCCGGGCCGCGTGGCCTGAATCCTTGCAACTGTCAGCCGTTTAAGACCCGCCGGCGGACGTTAGCGTAAAATCTTTGTATGATCCTTGGCGTGGCCACAATCCCGCGCCGCCCGTGGCGAATGGCCCCGCGTGCCGCCCCCTCCCCCGCAGGAGTCTCGCCGTGGAAGTGTTCGCCTTTCTGGTCCTCGCCGCCTTGGCCGTCCCGGTCGGGCTGGTGCTGATGAGCTTCTTCACCGTCGAGCAGCAGACGACCGCGATCGTCCAGCGCTTCGGCAAGTTCGTGCGGATCGCGCCGCCGGGGCTGCACTTCAAGTTACCCGTCATCGACCAGATCGCCGGCCGGGTCAACTTGCGCGTCCGGCAACTCGAGGTCAAAGTCGAGACCAAGACCGAGGACAACGTCTTCGCCCACATCACCGTGGCGGTGCAGTACTTCGTCGTCCCGGCCAAGATTTACGAGGCGTTCTACAAGTTGAGCAGCCCGGAGGCCCAGATCACCGCGTTCGTCTTCGACGTGGTGCGGGCGCGGGTGCCGCGCATGAAGCTCGACGACCTGTTCGAGAAGAAGGACGAGATCGCCAACGCGGTCAAGGAGGAAATCGCCCACGTCATGGACGAGTTCGGCTACGGCATCTTCAAGGCCCTGGTCACCGACATCGACCCCGACCACAAGGTCAAGGAGGCGATGAACGAGATCAACTCGTCGATGCGGCTGCGCTACGCCGCGACCGAGAAGGGCGAGGCCGACCGCATCCTCAAAGTCAAGGCCGCCGAGGCCGACGCCCAGAGCAAGGCGTTGCAGGGCAAGGGCATCGCCGACCAGCGCAAGGCGATCGTCGATGGCCTGCGCGTGAGTGTCGAGGACTTCCGCACCGGCGTCCCCGGCTCGACGGCCCAAGACGTGATGAACCTGGTGCTGATGACGCAGTACTTCGATACCTTGAAGGAGCTGGGCCAGACCTCGCACACCAACACGATCCTGATCCCGCACTCGCCGGGCTACTTGACCGACCTCGGCGAGCAGATGCGTACCGCGATGATGACGGCGTCGGCCGTGAACGGCGCGGTCGGCCACTTGCCGGCGAAGCGGGCGACCGCGATCGTCGTCCCCCCGCACCCGATCGACCTCGCCAATGACGCCGAAACTCTTTGACCTGACCGGCCGCGTGGCCCTGATTACTGGCGGCCGGAGTTGGACGCTCAACGGATTGGTCAGCCTCGGCTTTGTGTTCGCTTGTCGGCCTCCGGCCCCGTAAACTGCCCTACAGTATTGTGTCCCGACCGGCCTAGACGTTCGGGGTGTCGAGTGGGTAGAAGAAGACCCTGCTTGAGGCACGTCGATGCGATCTGCCTGCGTTATCGTCACCGCGGGATGACTCCCCAGAGAGAGTTCGATTTCCGCGACTACCTCCACCAATGCAAGGATTCGGGCGTGGGCGGGTCAGACGCCGGGGATTTTACTGAGCAAGAGTTGGACGAGTTGGCCCGCGACTTCTTGGGGTTGGAGGCGTCATGAGTACCGTCAGTAACACTTTGCCGACCCACGGGTCGGCCGAGTGCGACTTGTCGCCGATCCGAGACATCTTGGGGAAGTGGCTCGTAGGTCAGCCTTACCTGTTTAGTCGTGCGGGCTACCAGGCGGAACTAACTCTCCATTTTGGCGTGCGCCAGGCGTACTCCAGCCCGAAAATGGCCGATCGGACCCGCGGCAGTCACGTCCTGAGTCTCCGGGCGTCGGCTTGGGCGTTGGCGTCCGGGACGACCGCCCGGATCGTGACGGACGGCTTGACTCCCGTTGGGCCAGGCGGCGAGTTGCCCGTCGGGCGGCCGTTCCCGGCCGACATCCTCGAGTCCGGGCATCTCGTCACTCCAGGGGCCACGGTCTCACGGGCGCAACCGCTCGAAATCATCGGCGGTCCACCCGGCGGAGGTGTCTCGCTCTGGGTTCAGTTGACAGACGGGACGACCCTGACGGTGTTCCCATCGCACGGCGACCCCGCGGAAACACTCTCCGATTGGGAGCTGTTGACCCCCGACGGGTTATTGCGGGTCGGGCCGGGCAACCGGTTCGCTGTCGAAACTGGCGTGTGACGCCGTGTCGGCCGCACCCGGCCGTGGCCCAGCAACTCGCACACCACTCGGTGCCGCCCCCATGCCATCGGCATCCACGAACCCCTTTGACTTGACCGGCCGCGTGGCCTTGATCACCGGAGGCAACAAGGGCCTCGGCCGGGCGCTGGCGTTCGGCCTCGCCGCGGCCGGGGCCGACCTCGTCCTCGCCTCGCGCAACGCCGCCGAGTTGGACGCGACGCTGGCCGAAGTCCTCGCCTCGACCGGCCGTCGCGGGGTCGCTATCCCCTTCGACGCCGCCGACCGCGCGAGTGTGGCGGCCCTCGGCGCGGAGGCGGTGCGGCGAATGGGACGCGTCGATATCCTCGTCAACAACGCCGGCATGAACGCCCCGCAGGCGATCGACGCCATCGACGACGCCACCTGGGACCGCGTGCTGGAAGTCAACCTGTCGGCGGTCATGGCGCTGACCAGGGCCGTCGTGCCCGGCATGAAGGAGCGCCGCTGGGGCCGCGTCATCCACATCGCCTCGATCTTCGCGCAAGTCTCGAAGGAGCGCCGCAACGCCTACTCGGCGAGCAAGGCCGCACTGATGGGCCTGTGCCGGGCGAGTGCCATTGACCTCGGCCCGTTCAGCGTGACGGTGAACTGCCTGGCACCGGGGCCGTTCCTGACCGACATGCCGGCGTCGGTGCTGAGTGCCGCGGAGAAGCAGACCTTCGCCGACCACACCTGCCTGGGCCGCTGGGCGCAGCCGGACGAGCTGGTCGGCCCCGCGCTGATGCTGGCGTCCGACGCCGGCGGCTACGTCACCGGCACGACGCTCTTCGTGGACGGCGGCTACTGCGCCCGATGACGGGTTCCGGTCAAGCATTTCGCCGCGGAGACGCAGACGCGCGGAGAGGACCCGGAGAAAACAGTTCACCGCAGAGAACACATGAGAGCACAGGAGAAAGGCACCGAACCGTGCTGAAAACCAGCCAGCGCCAGCAAGTCCGTGGTTCGCCGGCAGAAGGTCGTATCAATATGTTGTTCGCATTCTCTGCACGGAGCGCCCGATGAAGCTGTTCGGCATCGACGACACGGCCGTGATCCTCATCGACCACCAGGTCGGTACGAACACCTGGGCCAGCACCACCCCGCTCGCCCTGCTCCAGCGGAACGTCCTCATCCTGGCCAAGTTCGCCAAGGGCACCGGGATGCCGGTCGTCCTCACGTCCAGCCAGGAGGACAACGTGCACGTCCAGGGGCCGCTCATGCCCGAGTTGCAGGAGGCCCTGCCGGAAGCGTTCGCCGCCCGCATCAAGCGACACGGCGTAGTGAACGCCTGGGACGACGCGGCGTTCGCGGCCGCCTGCCGGGCGACCGGCAAGAGGAATTTCGTGATGGCCGGGGTGACGACTGACGTGTGCATGGTGGCCCCGGCCCTCAGCGCGGTCGAGGAGGGGTTCACGGTCAAGGTGGTGTGCGACGCCTGCGGGTCCACGAACCCGATCGCCGAGGAGATGTCGTGGCGGCGGATGGAGGCCGGCGGGGTCCACCTGACGAGCACCAACGCCATCGTCGCCGAGCTAGTCAAGAACTGGGCGACCCCGGCCGGGGCGGTGGCGTTCCCCCTCCTGACGTAAGGCACGCCGAACCAGGCGCTAGAGCCGACGCCGGGGGCGGGAAGGTTTCACAGGGTTCATCGGCTCGCTCGCCCCGTCGCCGCTGAGCTGGATCGGTAGGGAGCGCACGGGGAACCCCAACTCATGCCTTCTGCCTTTCTCCTGTGCTCTCATGTGCCCTCTGCGGCGAATCGTTTTCGTTCCTCTCCGCGCCTCGGCGTCTCCGCGGCAAAACTGCTTTCTTCCCGCCCCCAGCCGTAAACTACCCCCGTGGCGTTGACCCCGTGAGTTCCTCGGTGAGTGCGGCATGAGCGTGTTGTTGAGTGGCCAAGGCCTCGCGAAGAGTTACTCCCACCGGCCGCTGTTCGCTGACCTCGGCATCGACCTGCGGGCCGGCGAAAAGATCGGCCTTATCGGCCCCAACGGCGCGGGCAAATCGACGCTGCTGAAGCTGCTCGCCGGGCTGGAAGTGCCGGACGCCGGGCAGCGGGCGGTGCGGCGCGGGGCCAGGGTCGGCTACCTCGCCCAGGACGACACCTTCCCCGCCGGCCTCACCGCCCGCGACGTGGTCCTCGAAGGGCTGGCCAACACCCCCGGCGAGGCCTACGAGCGCGAGACGAGTGCCGCGATTGCCCTGACGCAAGTCGGCTTCGACGACCACGACGTGGCGGCGGAGACCCTCTCCGGCGGCTGGCGCAAGCGGCTGTCGATGGCGCGCGAACTCGCCAAGGACCCCGACTTCATGCTCATGGACGAGCCGACCAACCACCTCGACTTGCCGGGCGTGATGTGGCTCGAGAAGCTCTTGCGCGGGGCGAGCTTCGGCTACCTCGCCGCGACCCACGACCGCGCCTTCTTGCGGGCCATCGCCACCGAGGTGCTCGAAGTCAGCCGCGTCTACCCGAGTGGGGTGTTCCGCGCCGACGGCGGCTACGACAGCTTCGCCGACAAGCGCGACGCCTTCCTCGACGCCCAGGCCCGCATGCGCGACGCCGTGGCGAATCAGGTCCGCCGCGAAACCGAGTGGCTCGGCCGCAAGGCCCAGGCGCGCACCCGTAAGGCCAGCTCGCGCATCGAGGCGGCGCACGACCGCCGCGCCGAACTCGTCGAACTCGACTACCGCACGGCGTCCGCCAACACCGCCGGCATCGACTTCGCCGGCACCGGCCGGCAGACCCGCAAGCTGCTCACCGCCACCGGCATCAGCAAGACCCTCGGCGGCCGCGAACTCTTCCACAGCATCGACATCGCCATCGCGCCGGGGATGAAGCTCGGCCTGCTCGGGGCCAACGGCTCCGGCAAATCGACGCTCTTGAAAATCCTCTCCGGCCAACTCGACCCCGACGCCGGGACGGTCACCCGCGCCGACGGCCTCCGCGTCGAGGTCTTCGAGCAAGGCCGCTCCTCGCTCGACCTGAAACTCTCGCTGCGCAAGGCCCTCTCGCCCAACGGCGAGACGGTCGTGTTCCGCGACTCGACAATGCACGTCGCCTCGTGGGCGCGCCGCTTCCTGTTCCAGAACGAGCAACTCGACATCGAGTTGAGTGCATTGTCCGGCGGCGAGCAGGCCCGCGTCCGGGTGGCGCAACTGATGCTCCGGCCGGCCGACTTGCTCTTGCTCGACGAGCCGACCAACGACCTCGACATCCCCGCGCTCGAAGTCCTCGAAGAGAGTCTCGAAGACTTCCCCGGCGCACTCGTGATCGTCAGCCACGACCGCGACTTACTCGACCGCTTGTGTACCGAGGTGATCGGCCTCGACGGCCAGGGCAACGCCGCGCCCTACGGCAGCGTCACGCAGTGGCTCAACGCCTACGACGAGGCGCAAGCCGTCATGCGTGCCCCGGCGAAGGCCGCGGGCAAGGCCGCGAACAAGCCGACGGGCAAGACGAAGAAGCTCAGCTTCGCGGAGCAGAAGGAGTTCGCCGCGATGGAGGCGACGATCGAGGCGGTGGAGTCCGAGTTGCCGGCGCGGCGTGCCCACGTCGAGCGCGCGGCCAACGCCGGCCACGCGGCCCTGAGCGAGGCGTGCCGCGAGTTGGAGGCGTGCGAGGCGAAGGTGCAGAAGCTCTACGCCCGCTGGGCCGAGTTGGAGGCGAAGCGGCCGTAGGCGTCCCACGACCTTGCGCAGCCGCTTGGGGTCGGCGATGTCGGAGCAGACGAGGTAGCTCAGCGTCGGCGTTGCCCCTGCCGCCGTAGGCGGTTTTGTTAGCCCGACGCGCGAGCGAGGGTCGAACGGTCGTAGCCGAGGTTTAGGTACGTCGGCCGGCGAGCGGGGGACGACAGTTCCCCGAGACTCCTTCGTGGCGTGAGGCCCCCGGTGGCGGTGACTCGGGGGACTGTCGTCCCCCGCTCGCCGTGCTCACTCCGTCATCCGCAACTGGCTCTGGGCCGGGTCGATGCTCACCAGCAGCGGCCGCGTCAGGTGCGGGAACGACGCCAGCGCCTGCCCCGGCGCGAGGCCCGGCA
>JAYTUC010000261.1:0-17047 GCA_043744775.1 Fimbriiglobus sp.
GGCGGGAAGGAAACGCCCGGCCCGGACGGGAAACCACTCCAGACCATGATCCAGCTCGCCCAGCAGAACAGCCACCAGCAAGTCGGCAAGCAGACCGCCGTCACCGAGAAGGCGTCGCTAACGCTGCACCGCTGGCAAGCCGCGGCGCCGCAGGATCGGACCGAGCGCGGGTCCAAGAGCCGGACCACGCACGTCACGCCGAACGAGAAGACCGAACCCGTCTGGCACAAGTTCGCGCTCGTCGTCGGCCCAGGACAGATTACCGGGCAGTGGCGGGACGAACACGTGAGTTTCTGGGCACACGACCCCGCTCTGAAGATGCTCAACGGGGCGTTCCGACTCGCGCACCCGAATGCACCGCCGCCGTTCCAACCGCCCGCGTTCGGCCCCGGTCTGGGGCTGTGCGTGTTCAACGCGACCGCCGTGTTCCGAAACGTCCGCCTCGTCCCCGTCACCCCCTGACCCCGAACCGGAGCCTGACGCCCATGCCCAAGAATGACCAAGCGGAAATCGCGCCCGAGCCGAAGACCGCCCACGCGGAAATCGCCTCCTTCCGGAAACTCGAGAAGCTGCTGAAGAAGTTCCTGGAATCCGTGCCGAAGCTCGGCGAGCGGCCGGCGTTCCCGGCGATCAAGGAACCTAACTCCGGCGCGGTCATCAACGCCTCTCAGACCACAACGACCGCGCTCCACGTAACCGTCAGTACGAACCGCCCCGACCTGACGCACTACGTCGATCTGCTCGACGCCGATTCGTTTGCCACCCTCGACAGCGTCACCCAGGCCGCACCCACCGGAAGCCCCTTCGCGGTCACACTGACCATCCCGCAACTGACCGACGCCGGGCCGAGAACGCTGATGCTCCAGTGCCGGGCGCCGGCCAGCCTCGCGGGGAACGTCCATCGCATCCTGATCGACGTGCGCGACCCCGTCCCGAAGGTCGCGCAGCAAGCCACCTCCGGCGGGGTCGCGTTGCCGCCCGGCGATTACCCGTCCACCGATGTCCGGCTGGGCAATGTGACCGTGACCGCGACCGCGACCGGCGTCGATCCCTTCACCTACCACTGGACCACCACTCGGGTGGACGCCGCGCTGGGCATAACGACCACTACTGCCACGACCACGACCCCGACCGTCAGCCTCGACAACCTCGACCTGATCGCCGGAGCTGCGGTGTTCCCGATCGCAGTGTCGTTCGACGTGTACGTTACGGATGCCGACGGTCACAACTCGGCAACCGCACCGACTCTGACCTTCCGTATTACTCCTTGAGGGCCGGGGTGATTTCCGGCGGCAGCCGTCTGTCTCCCACGGCAACTCAGGTACACGCTCATGGCCGACTCGAACGCCCCGACGCGGAACGACCCGAACGCGCGACCGGCCGTACAACCCGACACCGACGGGTGGGCGGCGCCGGCCGCGGTCGGGGAGATGAGCGCGCCCTCACGCACCGGCGTGCTTCCGGCCCTCTCGACCCCCGGACCGAACCGCCCGGACCGGGTGACGCGGCCCGACATGACCGAGAACATGGCCGACCCGCGCACCGGCCGACCGCGGCGCGCGCGAGCGGCCCGGCCCGCCCGCCCGCAACTCCCGCCGATCCCCGGCTACACGGTCGAGCAGTTCGTCGGCCGCGGCGGCATGGGCGTCGTCTACCGGGCGACCCGCACGCGCGACGGCGCGGCGGTCGCCGTCAAGACGGTCACGCCGGCCGCCGGGGTGAGCCGCAAGTGCGTCGAGCGCTTCCTGCGCGAGAGCCGCATCCTGGCGCAACTCGACCACCCCAACATCGTCGCCTTCCGCGACGTGGGCGAGGCGGGCGGCGTCATCTTCCTGGTGATGGACCTCGTCGCGGGGCCGGACCTGGGGGCGCGGCTCAAGCGGGGCGGGCCGCTCGACGCGCGCGCCGCCGTGCGGGTCACCTGCCAGGTGCTCGCCGGCCTCGCCCACGCCCACGCCAAGGGGTTCGTCCACCGCGACGTGAAGCCGTCGAACGTGCTCGTCGGCCGCGAGGGCACCAAGTCCGTGGCGAAGCTGGCCGACTTCGGCCTGGCGCGGGTCTACGAGTCGTCGCAGGTCAGCGGGCTGACCCTGCAGGGCGAACTCGGCGGCACCCCGGCCTTCATGGCCCCGGAGCAGGTGACGCACTACCGCGACGTGAAGCCGGCCGCCGACCAGTACGCCGCCGCCGCGACGCTGTACAAGCTCCTCACCGACTGCTACACGCACGACTTCCCCAAGGACATCGGCCAGCAACTCGCCCACCTCGTGACGGCCGCCCCGGTGCCGCTCGCCGACCGCCGCGCCGACCTGCCGGCGGGGTTGGCCGCGGTCGTCCACAAGGCCCTGAGCCGCGAGGCCGCCGACCGCTACCCCGACGCGACCGCCTTCCGCAAGGAACTGGCGAAGTTCGCGTAAGTGGCGGCTCGGTGGCTCCGCCGCCCACTTGGGGTGGGCGCGGGGGCGTGGGCTATGGATACAATGGGCCACCAGCACAGACGCCCCAGACCGCCCACCCCTTCGGGCGCGGCGGGGCCGGTTCTTTCGGAGCGACACACGACATGGCGGCACCCGTCCTCGCGGACTCTTACAACCGCGACGTGCTCGAGCAAGAGTACTCCAAGTGGCAGGCCGAGCCGGCGTCGGTCGACGCGACCTGGCAGGCGTTCTTCGCCGGGGCCGAGTTCGCCGGCAACGGCACCCAGCAGCGCCTCGAGGCCCTGCCCCGGCCGGCCCTCGCCCCGGCGGGTGGGGCGAGTGCCGCCGACTTGCGGCTGCAAACCGGCGTCGTCCGGCTCGTCTTCTGGTATCGCCAGACCGGCCACCTCCAGGCCCACACCGACCCGCTCCAGGACGCCCCGCCGCCGCCGCTGCCGACGCTGCGACTCGGCAACTTCGGCCTCACCGACGCCGACCTCGACACCGTCATCGACTCGTCGATGATCTTCGGCTCGCCCGACCGCATGCCGCTGCGCGACCTCGTCGGCCTGCTGCAGGCGACCTACTGCGGCAAGGTCGGCGTGGAGTTCATGCACATCGACGACTACGAGAAGCGCACCTGGCTGGCCGCCCGCATGGAGCCGGCCCGCAACCGCGCCGCCTTCGGCCTCGCCCAGAAGTACCGCTTCCTGATGACGCTGCACTACGCCACGATGTTCGAGCAGTACCTGCACACCAAGTACGTCGGCCAGAAGCGCTTCAGCCTCGAGGGCGGCGAGACCCTCATGCCGATGCTCGACGCGGTCGTCGAGCGCTCGCCGGCCCTCGGCATCGAGGAGATCGTCGTCGGCATGGCGCACCGCGGCCGGCTCAACGTCTTGGCCAACACGTTGCAGAAGCCGTTCGCGGCGATCTTCAACGAGTTCGAGGACGTCTACATGCCCGAGACGACCCGCGACGGCGACGGCGACGTGAAGTACCACCTCGGCTTCGGCGCGGACATCAAGACCTCGTCCGGCGGCACCGTCCACATCTCGCTCACGCCCAACCCCAGCCACCTCGAGGCGGTCAACCCGGTGGTCGAGGGCCGCGTCCGGGCCAAGCAGCGCCAGCACGGCGACACCGAGCGCAGTACCGGCTTACCCCTGCTGATCCACGGCGACGCGGCGTTCGCCGGGCAGGGACTGGTGGCCGAGACGCTGAACATGGCCAACCTGGCCGGCTACCGCACCGGGGGGACTTTGCACCTGGTGATCAACAACCAGATCGGCTTCACGACCAGCCCGCGCGACGCCCGCAGCACGCAGTACTGCACCGACCTGGCGAAGTTCATCGGGGCACCGGTCTTCCACGTCCACGGCGAGGACCCCGAGGCGGCCGTCTACGCCACGCAGCTCGCGCTCGAGTACCGCCAGAAGTTCAAGGCGGATGCCGTGATCGACCTCGTGTGTTACCGCAAGTACGGGCACAACGAGGGGGACGAGCCGGCCTTCACGCAGCCGGTCGAGTACCGCAAGATCAAGGCGAAGAAGTCGCCGGCGGACGTGTACACCGCCGCGCTCGTGGCCAGCGGCGACATCAAGCCCGAGGAGGCGGCCGCGATCGACGAGGCCTTCAAGCACCGCCTCGACGACGCGCTCACCGGCGTGAAGGGTGAGATCAAGGCCGGCCACACGAAGTCGAAGCGCATGGCCGGCTTCACGCAGCGCTGGAAGGGCTTCTCGAAGGAGTACAGCCACGACCGCGCCCCCACTGCGATTACCGCCGAGGCCGCGACGCGAATCGCCGAGCAGTTCGTGAAAGTGCCCGACGGCTTCCAGTGGCACCCGACCATCCAGAAGCTCGCCGAGAAGCGCCGCGCGAGCATCCTGGGCGGCAACAACGACATCGACTGGGCCACCGGCGAGGCGCTGGCCTTCGGCAGCCTCGTGCTCGACGGCGTGCTCGTGCGGCTCAGCGGCCAGGACTGCCGGCGGGGCACGTTCAGCCACCGGCACTCGTCGTACTTCGACCAGGAGGACGGCAAGCCGACCTGCCCGCTGGCCAACCTCGACCCCACCGCGGCCCTGTTCGAGGTCTACGACAGCTCGCTCTCCGAGGCCGCGATCCTCGGCTTCGAGTACGGCTTCACGCTCGACGAGCCTAACGCCTTGGTCATGTGGGAGGCCCAGTTCGGCGACTTCGTCAACGGGGCGCAGGTCATCACCGACCAGTTCATCGCGTCGGGCGAGTCGAAGTGGAACCGCTCCAGCGGCGTGGTCATGCTCCTGCCGCACGGCTACGAGGGCCAGGGGCCGGAACACTCGAGTGCGCGGCTCGAGCGCTTCCTGCAACTGTGCGCCGAGGACAACATCCAGGTCTGCAACTTCACCACGCCGGCGAACTACTTCCACGGCCTGCGCCGCCAGGTGAAGCGCAACTTCCGCAAGCCGCTGGTCGTGATGACGCCCAAGTCGCTGCTACGCCTCGCCGCCGCGACGAGCAAGACGGCGGACTTCACCGACGGCTACTTCCAGGAGGTCATCGGCGACGCCACGGCCGACCCGAAGGCCGTGACGCGCGTGGTGCTGTGCAGCGGCAAGGTCTACTACGAGTTGGCGGCCAAGCGCGAGGCCGAGAAGGCGGGGCACGTCGCGATCCTGCGCATGGAGCAGTTCTACCCGTGGCCCGAGGAGCAGTTGAAAGCGGAGTTGGTGAAGTACCCGGCGGCGACGGAGTTCGTCTGGTGCCAGGAGGAGCCGCACAACAACGGCGGTTGGTCGTTCGTCGAGCCGCGCCTGCGGTCGATTGCGTCGAAGCCGTTCGAGTACGTCGGCCGCGACCCCGGCGCGAGTCCCTCGACGGGGTCGCTGTTCGTCCACAAGCACGAGCAGGCCGAACTCGTCGAGGCAGCGATTCTCAAATCGGTGCCGCACTTCGTGCTGGCGAAGAAGAAGGCCGACGTGTCACCGTCTGCGCCGGTGATCACGAACGCGGCCGGCGTCGGCGGCTAACGGCGAGCCGGAAAGCGTGAGCGCCCGGAGTTCGCCGGCGAGCCGGAGTTCCTGCGCAAACTCCGGGCGCTGACGCTTCCGGCACGCGAGGGCTTTGCTTGACAGGTATCAGCAGCTCGCCTAGACTGCCTCAATGAGCGAGCGCCCTCGTCACCCGGACAAGCACATCGAGCAGGCCTTGCGGTACGCCGAGGGGCTGGGGTGGCGGGTCGAGAAGTCGAACGGGCACGCCCACTGTTGGGGCCGCGTCCGCTGCCCTTTCGCCACCCGCGAGGGGTGTATCGTGTTCGTCAACTCGACTCCCCGAGTCCCGATGAACCACGCGCGGCAACTCCAGAACAAGTTCGACGGCTGCCCCCACCAAGGGGCGTCGGCTGCGGAGGAAGGCGAATCATGAAGGGCGAGCGACAAGTCTGCGACCGGGAGTTCGATTTCGCGTTGCTCCTCACGGGGCCGACGGAACTGACCGACGCGATGGCCGACGCCCTGTTCGCGGCCGGCTGCGACGACGCCACGCCGAGCGTCTGTTACGGGCGGGTTTCGCTGGAGTTCTCGCGAACCGCCCCGTCCTACCAAGAGGCGGCGCTGAGCGCGATTCGCGACGTGCGGAAGGCCGGCATCGGCGCGGACGTGTGGCGGATCGACCGCTGCGACCTCGTGACGCAAGCCGAGGTCGCCCGCAAGATCGGCAAGTCCCCGCAGTACGTCCAGCAACTGATGTCCGGCAAGCGCGGCCCCGGCCGCTTCCCGCCGCCGGTCTGCCACCTGTCCGAAAACACCTTGCTCTGGCAGTGGTGCGACGTGAGTCGGTGGCTGTTCCAGAACAACTTCATCAAGGCCGAGGTCGTCGAGGAGGCCGCGATCACCTTCGCGATCAACTCGGTGCTGGAGAAGCTCCACCGACCCGGCCCCGAAGCGGCGTTGATCGAGGAAGTCGCTCAGTCGTTGTTGACTCAGTGACCGCCCGGCGTGCCGGAAAGCGTCAGCGCCCGGAGTTGTGTGCAAACTCCGGGCGCTGACGCTTTCCGGCTCGCCTTGAGACGACCCCGGCTCGCCGGTCACTTCACCAGGGACAGGCTTAGCGACGCCTTCTCGGCGTCGTCGGCGAGCTTGCGCACGTCTTGGGTGATCCGCATCGAGCAGAACTTCGGGCCGCACATCGAGCAGAACTTCGCGCTCTTGAACACCTCCTGCGGCAGCGTCTCGTCGTGCATCCGCCGCGCGGTCTCGGGGTCCAGGCTCAGCTCGAACTGCTTGTTCCAGTCGAACTCGAAGCGGGCCTTCGACAGCGCGTCGTCACGGTCCCGCGCGTTCTTGCGGCCCCGCGCGATGTCCCCGGCGTGCGCGGCGATCTTGTAGGCGATCACCCCTTGCCGCACGTCGTCCTTGTTCGGCAACCCCAGGTGCTCCTTCGGCGTCACGTAGCAGAGCATCGCGGCACCGGCCTCGGCGGCGATGGCGGCACCGATGGCGCTGGTGATGTGGTCGTAGCCCGGCGCGATGTCGGTCACGAGCGGGCCCAGGACGTAGAACGGGGCCTCGTGGCACTCGACGCGCTGCTTCTCGACGTTCATCTTGACGAGGTGCATGGGGATGTGCCCCGGCCCCTCGACCATCACCTGGCAGCCGCCGGCCCAGCCCTTGAGCGTCAGGTCGCCGAGGGTTTTTAGCTCGGCGAACTGCGCCTCGTCGTTGGCGTCGTGCAGGCTGCCGGGCCGGAGGCCGTCGCCGAGGCTGAAGGTCACGTCGTAGGCCTTCATGATGTCGCAGAGTTCGCCGAAGTGCGTGTACCACGGGTTCTGCTTGTGGTGCGCCACCATCCAGCCGGCCATGAGCGCCCCGCCGCGGCTGACGATCCCCGTGAGCCGGTCGCGCGTCAGGGGCACGTGCTCGATCAGCACGCCGGCGTGGATCGTCATGTAATCGACGCCCTGCTTGGCCTGGTGCTCGACCATGTCGAGCATCATCTTGGGCGTGATGTCCGCGACTTCCTTGACCTGCTGGATGAGCTGGTAGATCGGCACCGTCCCGATCGGCACCGGCGAGGCGTCGATCATCGCCCGGCGGATGCCGTCGATGTTGCCGCCGGTCGAGAGGTCCATGACCGTGTCCGCGCCCAAATGCACCGCAGTGTGCAGCTTTTCGAGTTCGTCTTCGACTTTGCCGGTGACGGCCGAGTTGCCGATGTTGGCGTTGATCTTGCACTTCGAGGCGATGCCGATGGCCATCGGCTCGAGCTTGCCCTTGAGGTGCTCGGTGTTGGCCGGAATGACCATGCGGCCGCGGGCGACTTCGCTGCGGATCAGTTCCGGGTCGAGGTCTTCGCGGGTGGCGACGTAGAGCATTTCGGGCGTGACGGTGCCGGCGCGGGCCGATTCGAGTTGCGTCATGGCGGTGGCTACGGAGTCGGGAAGTGGCGTCGTCTTCCTCGCCCCCCGGTGCGGGTGGGGCCAGGTTCCAAGGGTATGTTCTCAGCCCGCCGACCCACGGCAGGCACCCCCGACGACAAGGCTGTTATAGGCGTGGGTGCAGAGGGAAGTAGAGAAGAAATCTACCGCAGAGGGCACATGAGAACACATGAGAAAGGCAAAAGGCGAGAAAGGCACCAATCCTTGCTAAAACCAACCGGTGGCATTAAGGGTCTCGGGTTGACAGGCCGCGCGGGAGAGCCACTCGGTTTAAGCTCTCCTGGGTTTTGGCCTTTCTCATGTGCCCTCATGTGCCCTCTGCGGTGAGTCGGTTTTGCCTTTCAGCCCGAGACTGCCACCAAGGCCACGAGTTCTTCCCGCGCCGTCTCCGGCAGCGGCGTCGCGCCCCACACGCTCAGCAGGCGTTCGAGTTCGGCCCGCAGCGCCGCTAGCTCGTACTCGCGGCCGGCGGTGTCGGCGTCGAGGAGGCTCTGCGCCGTCGCGCGGGCGTCGAGTTCGTGGCCGCGCTGGAGCCGCTCCACGGCGTCGGCGTCGCGCTCGCGGACGAAGCGGTCGTGCTGCTCGGCACTCCGCACCACGGCTTGCGTGAGCTGCTTGAGGCGGTCGTCGGCGTGCGACGTGGCGGCGTCGAGTTCGGCGCGGCGGGCGTCGAGGTCGCGGGCGTACCGGCGGAAGTGCCGCTCCCACTTCTTCTGCAACACCCGCGTCCGGCGGTCGGGGGCACCGGGGGCACCCTCGAGCGCGAGCGCCTTCGCCGCGACTTCGCTGACCTCGGCTCGCAACCGCTTCGCGAGGTCCTCGGCGTCGGCGTGGGCGAGCCGGTGGCGGGCGCGGGCGTCGGCCCAGTGGTCGAGTTCGCCCCGCAGTTGCCAGAGTTCGAGCTTGCGCGCCGCCGACCACTTGCGGCCCACGTCGGCCAGCGACGCCTCCCAGCGCTCGAGGTGCCCACGCTTCGTCAAGACTTCGCCCTGAATCGCGTCCTGCGCCGCGGCCAGCGTCGCCTCGCGCACACTCAGTGACGACTGCCAGGCTTCGAGCCGCAGGTGCATCCGCCACAAGTCCTGGGCGCGCAGCAGCCGCGCGGCGTCCTCGTCGGCGCGCCCCGCCTCGATGGCGTTGACGGCCGCCTCGCGGCGGGCCAGCGCGTGGGCGACCTGCTCGAGTTCGCCGAGGGTGTCGAACTCGGTGCGCCGCCAGCGCTCCTGGGCCACGGCCATCGTCGTGAGGTGCTCGGCGACGACGAGTCGGTCGTCGAAGACAGTCGCGGCGTAGCGTTCGAGTTGGCCGCGGGCGTGGGTCAGCCCCGACTGCTCGCGGCGGACTTCGACATCCCGCTCGGCGACCTCGGCGAGGAGCTGCCCCACGTCGGCCGGCGTGGCGAGACTGACCGCCTCCGCGGGGATCAGCGTCGTGACCGGCACGTCGAGTTCGAGCCGGCGGAGTGCCGCGCGGGCGTTGGTGGCGCGGGCGTCGAGCCGGGCGACCTCGTCGCGCAGCTGCTCGACCTCGTCGCGCAAGTGCTCGGCGACTTGCTCGTCGGAGTGGTGTGGTGTCGTCGGTGACGGTGCGTCCGTGCGCCAGCTCATGGTCGGCCCCTCGCGGCGTTGTAACCCCTGCAAGTTATCGGCGGGTTCGCGGGGGAACTTGATTCCGCCTCAAGGCGGCCGACGAGGCGAGCGGGGGACGAAAGTCCCCCGAGTGGCCTTTCACCCCGCGCCGACTCGCCGCGGTGAGGAGAACTCGGGGGACTTTCGTCCCCCGCTCGCCTCGTCGGCCGTCACGAGCGGGTGTTGGTGCGGTGCTTGCCGCACCACGCGATCACGAAGCGTTCGGTGGCGTCGCGCCGCCAGTGGACCGACAGGCACTCCTGGGGGTTGTGCGAGCCGCCGAGCGTGACGTGGCTCTCGAACAGCTTGCGCTCGCCGTTGTGTACGAAGTGGTACTCGTCGCCGTGCTTGCCCTCGCTCGTCATCGAGATGTGCGGCTTGTACTCGAAGCCGGCCCGCAGCAGCACCGCGTGCAAGTCCTCGCCCAAGCCGCCGCGGGCCTTCACGGCGCGGGCCACGCCGTCGAGCGCCGCGAACAAGGCGAACGCGCGGGCCGGGTCGAGGTACGGGCTGTCGTCGGCCGACTTCACCGCGCTCGGCAGGAACAGCAGCGTCTCGGCGAATTCTTCTTGCGCGAGCGCGACGGCCTCGCGGACTCGCCTCATGCCGGCCAGGTACTTGAGCCGGTAGCGCTCGGCCGCGCGCCGCTCGGCCTGGGCGGCGGCCTGCGCCCGCGCGATGTCGGCGCTCACGGTCGCCCACTGCTCCTCGAACGCGGCGCGGCTCTCCTGTAACTCGACGAACTCGGCGCGGAGCAGTTGCAACTCGTCGGCGAGCGTGCGGTTCTCCGACCAGGCTTGCTCGAGGGCCGCCATGAACTCGCGGCCCTCGGCCACGCCGCGGGCGAGTTCGGCCAGCCGCGCCTCGGCCTGGCCCTGCGCCTGGCGGTCGGCGAGGGCGCGGAGTTGCGTCACCAGCGGGGCTTCGACGGTGCGCCGCAGCGCCACCGCGATCAGCTTGCGGTGGATGTCCAGCGGCAGGCGCTCGTCGGTGTCGGCCCCCGGCGGGTAGTCGCTGGGGAAGAAGATCGGGTGCTGGCGGTACGAGTCGTCGAGCGCGAGTTTGGGCCAGTAGATCCGCGCGGCCCCGTTGAAGCACGACCAGAACTTGCCGACGCGATCCGTGAGGGCGAACGTCGCCTGCCGGTTGGCGAGTTCGGCGACGTGCGCCAGGCCCCGGAGTTCTTCCATGACCAGGGTCGCCTCGACCAGCGGCCGGCCCGACTCGGCGGGGGCCAGCACCACCAGCGGCAGTTGCCGGGCCGGGTTCAGCAGCAAGTCGTCCACCAGCCGCGGCACGGCACTCACGTCGTAGCGCACCGCGACTTGGGGGATCGGCTCGCCGCCGGAGGCGTGGGCGTGGGTGAGGCCGAGGAGCCGATCGACGACGCCCGGCCGGAACGGCTCGTAGCGCACCGTCGAGCCGTCGTCGCGGGCGCGCACCACCCGCAGGAGGACGTGCCCCTGGAGGCCGACCGGCGTCAGGGCCAGGCCGACCTCGCACACGTAACGCCACGGCTCGTCGGGGTCGAGCGGGTACGCGGCCGTGAGCGTGAAGACCCGGCGCTCCGGGTCGAGCGTGCGGTCCACGAGTGTCGGGCCGCCGCCACCCTCCGGCGACTCCAACTTCGTCTCGCCGGCCCACGCCCTCGCCGCGCCGGTGAGCGCGACGAAGCACGCCTCGCGGTCGGCCCGCGCGTGGCCGCTCCGCGGGGCGAAGGTCGCCTGGAAGGCGTACACGTTTTGCACGGAACCCCCCGTCAGTTACGCCCGGTCGCGCCAGTAGCCCGGCGCGCGGCTGGCGTGCGCGACCGCGACCACCTGCACGTCGCCCGACGGCAGCGCGCGGTAGATGACGCTGTACGGGTAGTCGGTCGTCCCGGCCTCGCGGAACTCGTGGTCGATTGGCGGGTACCGGTCGGGCTAAGTCCGAAACTGCTCGACGACACGATCGACGGCGTCCGCGAATCGCCTCGCCGACCGGTGACTGTGCGAAAAGTACCAGACCTGAGCCGTCTCGAAATCGTCTTCCGCCTCGGGGTGGTGGACGACCTTATTCATGAGCGACGCCGGCTTCCGCGAGCCGGGCGTACGCCTTGCGCATGACCTCCTCGTGCGGCACACCCTTCACCTCGCCCGAGTCGAGTTGCGCCGCGCGGCGCCGCAACTCCGGCCCCCACGCCGGGTGCAGCCCCGCCGGCGGGTGAAGCGACGCCTGGAGCGCTTCGATCACCTCGGAGCGGTCGGGTTCGGGCAACGCCAGCACAGCGTTCACCAGTTCAGTTGCGGCTTGCGTCATGGGGACTCCTGATGTGCGTCGAATCGACCTGGCTCACGTCCCCGGCTTCTTGACCCAAGTGTCGAGGAAGCCTTCGAGTTGCCGGCTGCGGACGGGGTGTTGCAACTTGCGCACCGCCTTCGCCTCGATCTGCCGCACGCGCTCGCGGGTCACCTTGAAGATGCGGCCGACCTCCTCGAGCGTGTACGTGTAGCCGTCGCCGAGGCCGTAGCGCAACTTGATGATTTCGCGCTCGCGGTACGTCAAGGTCTTCAACACGTTCTCGATCTTGTCCTTCAACATCTCATTCGTTGCGGCGTTCACCGGACTTTCGACCGAGTCGTCCTCGATGAAGTCGCCGAAGTAGCTGTCCTCGCTCTCGCCGACGGGGCGGTCGAGGCTGATCGGGTGCCGCGAAATCTTGAGGACGCGCTTGGTCTCCTCGTAGGAAATCCCCGCCTCCTTGGCCGTCTCTTCGATGGTCGGCTCGCGGCCCATTTCCTGCAACAGTTTCTTGGAGACGTTGCGCAATTTCGACATCGTCTCGATCATGTGGACCGGGATGCGGATCGTCCGGGCCTGGTCCGCAATGGCCCGCGTGATGGCCTGGCGAATCCACCACGTCGCGTAGGTACTGAACTTGAAGCCGCGGCGGTACTCGTACTTATCGACCGCCCGCATCAGGCCGGTGTTGCCTTCCTGGATCAGGTCGAGGAAGCTCAGGCCGCGGTTGCGGTACTTCTTGGCGATACTTACGACGAGCCGCAGGTTGCCGCCGGAGAGTTCGCGCTTGGCCTGCTCGTACTCGCCGAAGCGCAACTTCATGATCGACACGCGCCGCCGCAGGCTCGCCGGCTCCTCGAGCGTAATCAGCATCAGGTCGAGGAGTTCCTTCTCGAACCCCGCCTTCTGCTCGCGCTCCGCCTTGTTGCCCTTGAGCGCGGTGGCACTGGCGTCGAGGCCGTCCATGCGGTGCGAGATCTGTTCGAGCTTCTTCATTAGCGGCTGCACCTTTTGGGTGCGGATCGACAGCTCCTCGATCAGCGTCACCGTCTTGCGGCGGCGGGTCTTGAGGCGCTTGCGAATCTCCTCCTTCTCGGCTTCATTCAGCTTCACCTCGGGCCGGTCCTCGATGAGCCGCGTGAAGTCATCGACGTTGTGCTCCATCAACGGCTCCAGTGTCCGCAAGTTGTGCGGCATCCGTTGCAGGATCTTGTCCTTCTCGAGGTTCTCGGTTTGCGAAACCTTGATGGTGCGGTCGAACGGCAAGTCGCCGACCTGCACGCGCTTGAGCGTCTCGAACACGTTGCGGAGCGCGTAGTCGCACTCGAGCACCTTGCGGCGGAAGCGGCGGCGGGTGACCTCGATCTTCTGGGCCAGCGAGATCTCTTTTTCGCGGGTCAGCAGCGGGATCTCGCCCATCTGGGTGAGGTACATGCGCACCGGGTCGTCGATGTGCCGGCCGTCGCCGTCGGAGTCCTCGAAGCTCGCCTCGGCCTCGGCCGCCTGGACTTCTTCGGCGATGTTGGCCGTGTCGGTCGTCGTCTCCGCGGCGTCGGCCTCGTCGATGAGGTTGATGCCGTGCGACTCCAGCAGCTCGAGAATCTCGGCGAGGCGGTCCCCGTCCGAAGTGCCCTCGGGCAGCGCCTGGTTGACCTCGTCGTACGTGAGGGAGCCGGTCAGCTTCCCCTTCGCGATGAGGACTTTGAGCACGTCGTCGGTCTTCTGGTCCATGATCGTCCCTCCCGTTCGGGCCGGCTTGCGTCATGCAGGCCGGGGGTTCGCACTCGCCGCTGAACTCCACTCGACTCCGACACCACTCGAGAAGCGAACTCGATGGGAGCCTTCCGACCGCCCCGGCAGCCGAGGCCGCCGTAAGGGTCAGGTGCAACGTCCACCGAGTCCGCCGTCTCGCCCGTGGCGCGGTCGCCACGATTTCCGTCCGCCCAACCGCTCCTCAGTTGAACGCCGGCCCCACGCCCAGCGAGTTCGCCGGCGGGCTGGTCTTTTGCTGCAAGCGCCGCAACAGCGCGATCGACTGCTCGTCGTTGACGGCTCCCGCCAACTCGTGCTTGATGCCCGACTTCTCGGTCTCGGTACGGAACTCCTCGAAGAAGTTCAACACCCGGCCCAGCCACGTCGGGCGGTCCGACATGCCCCGACCGACATCCTGTAACCGGCTCGCGGCGTCGGCCAAGTCGGGCCGATCCAGTAAGCGAACCCGCAAACCATCGAGGTCGGCCGGCATCCCGGCGTCTTGCATGGCGTACAACTCTTCGAGCATCCGCCTTAAGCCCGTATGCACCAAGCTATCAGGCCGAACCTTGTCCCGTGCGACGGTCACCAAGGGGGCGTCGGCCAGCAGGATTTCGAGCAACTGCCGCTCCGCCTTGTCGGCCTTGCCGCCGCGGGCCGCGTCGGCGGCGTTCTGAGCCTGGTTACGGCTCGCCGCGTTTACCGTAACCGACACGGCGGCCGGCCGCGAAGTCGGTTGTAAGCGAGCCTGCTCCGCCACCTTACGCCGCGTCTCGGTGCGCAACTCGCCCAGCCGCGCCCAAACGGTTTCTTGCCGCAAACCGAGGCGGTGGGCCAGCCGCGTGATGGCCAGCTCGATCTTCATTTGCGCCGCCGCCGACGGGCTTTCCGCCAGGGCCAAGAAGCTCAACGACGCGTCAACAATGTGCTTCTGCCCTTCAAGACTATTCGTCGAGTGCCGCTTCAACAAGGAGTCGATCTTGAACTCGTGAACGTCCTTGGCGTCCTTGAGGCACTGCTTGAAGGTTTCCGGCCCGCCGGGTTGCGTCAACAGGTCGCAAGGATCGAGGCCTTCGGGCAAAGTACAGACCGAAATCTCGAAGTTGTGTTGCGCCCAGAACAGCCCCTGCGACTTGTCGGTCGCGCTCTCGCCGGCGGTGTCCGAGTCGAAAACCAGCACCACCTTGGGCACATACCGCCGCAGTTGCATGACGTGCGTCATGTTGAGGGCCGTGCCCATCGTGGCCACGACATTGGCGACGCCACATTGGTGCGCCATCATGACATCGGTATAGCCCTCGACAATCGCCAGATACCCCTCGGTCGAGCCGGCGTGCCGGGCCACGTCGAGGCCGTAGATCAGTTCCTGTTTCTTGAAAAGCAGCGTCTCGGACGTGTTGTAATACTTGGGGCCGCGGGCCGCCAGCGGCGAGGTCGGCAGGATGCGGCCGCCGAAGCCGACGGTCTGGCCCCGCACGTCGCGGATGGGGAACATCACCCGGTCGCGGAAGCGGTCGTAGTAGCCGCGGTTCTCGTCGCGCGCAGCGATCAGCCCCGCCTCGACGAGCAACCCCGGTGAAAGCCCCTCGGCCTCCGCAAGCCGGCACAGCCAGTCGCCGGCGACCGGGGCGTACCCTAGGCCGAACTGCTTGACGGTCGCGCCGAGCAACTTGCGGTCGGCGAGGTACTGCCGCGCCCCCTCGGCCGCGTCGTCGTAAAAGGCGCAGCGGCGGTACTGCTCCTCGGCCCACTTCACCACATGGAGAAGGTGCCCGCGGTGCTGATCCTCCGGCGACACGGTGTCGCTTTCGAGCTTGATTCCCGCCCGCCCGGCGAGTATCCGCAACGCCTCGGGGAAGGTGACCTTCTCGAACTTCATGACGAAGTCGAACACGTCGCCGCGGGCGTCGCACGACCAGCAGCGGAAGTTCTGGAAGTGCTTGTCGATTTGCAGCGACGGCCGCGTGTCGTTGTGGAACGGGCAGAGGCACTTGTAGAGCTTGCCGTTCGGCGTCACGGGGACGTAAGACGCCACGACATCGACGATGTCGTTCGCCTGCTTGACCTGCTTCTTGAGTTCCACCGAAAGTGGCGGCACGAGACACCCACCGGGCTGAAGACGGACCGACACTTCGCCGAAGACCCGACGCCGCCACTACGGGCAGGGTCAGGCGGGGGGGCGGCGAAGCGGACGGGTACGAGTTCCGCGGTATGCCTCGGCGGTGGGTCGAGTCCGAAAGCCCCCGGTACGCTGAGTTACGCGGGTGTCGGCGTGGCCTTCCGAGCGTGGGCGTCGGGGGGCGCGGCCGAGGGTGGGGGCGGGGGTCTCGATCGGCAGCCGGGACGAATCCCTGTCGTGTGAGGACAGCGCGCCAATCCGTTAGCGCACGTTCAATATACAGGCCCCCCACCGGAAACGTCAAGCGGGGCGACCCCAACCCGCAATTTCCGGCGACGCCGCGTTCGTCCACCACTCTTCGGCCCGACCCCGCGACCGGCGTGGGCCAAACCCTTCCGGCCCGCCAGACTTCCGAGCCAACCCCCGGCGTAACCGCGCCAACCCGGCCCCCGCAGCCCGCCCGGCTTCGGCAACCGTCACAGCTCTGGTAACCCGCACGGCCCCCCGAACCGGGCGACCGATCCCCGCGGAACCGTCACTTTCGCTCAAGTCACGCCCACTCCGGGCATTACGATTGGCACGTCCGGCACGCCTCGCACAACCGAGCCGACCCGGACGACCGCACCCCGACACGCCCCCGGAAGCCCCCGCATGGCCACGCGCCGCCCGCCGCCCCACTTCGACGCGCTCGAAGACCGCGTGACCCCGTCGGCCGCCTACGCCTCCGACCGCCTGCTCGTGACCTTCAGCCAGGTCGTCCCCGAGGCGATTCGCACCGCCGAACTGCGCGGCACCACGGGCGTCGGGGGCTTCACGGCCATCGGCTTCGGCCTCTACTCGGTGGACCTGCGCGAGGGCCAGTCGCTGCCGGTCGCGCAGTCGAAACTCACGGCGCTCTCGGGCGTCAAGGCCGTCAGCCCGGACGCGAAGCTCGCCCCCGACTCGACGCCCAACGACCCCAGTTTCGCCAGCCAGGACTGGCTCCGCGCGATCGGTGCCCCGGCCGCCTGGAACGTCAGCACCGGCACCGGCCAAACCATCGTGGCGGTGATCGACAGCGGCATCGACTTGACGCACCCGGACCTGGCGGGCAACCTCTGGACCAACCCCGGCGAGATTGCCGGCAACGGCCGCGACGACGACGGCGACGGCTTCGTCGATGACGTCCACGGCGTCAACTTCGTGAGCAACACCGGCGACCCCTCCGACGCCCTCGGCCACGGCACGCACGTCGCCGGGATCGTCGGCGCGGTCGGCAACAACGGCGTCGGCGGTAGTGGCATTAACCCGCACGCCCGGATCATGCCGCTGAAGTTCATCGGCCCCGACGGCGGCCTGACGAGCAACGCCGTGCGGGCGGTCAACTTCGCCGTGGCCCACGGGGCGAAGGTCATCAACGAGAGCTGGGGCGGCGGCAACTACGACGCCC
>JAYTUC010000262.1:0-17040 GCA_043744775.1 Fimbriiglobus sp.
TGGCGCTGTACCGCAACAAGGGCGACGGCACCTTCGAGGACGCGACTGCGGCGGCCGGCCTCAACGTTTCTCTGTACGGCCTGGGCGTCTGCGTCGGCGACTTCGACAACGACGGCTTCGCCGACTTCTTCGTCACCTGCGTCGGCGGACACCGGCTGTTCCGCAACGTCGGCGGCCAGCGCTTCGAGGACGTGACGGCCAAGGCCGGCGTGGCGGGGCCGGGCGTCTGGCCTGGCGGCGAGACGGCCGAGGCGTTCCTGAAGCACGCCGCGCCGATCCCCTTCGGCACCTCCGCGACCTTCGTCGATTACGACGGCGACGGCAAGCTCGACCTGTTCGTCTGCCACTACTGCACCTGGTCCCCGGCCATCGACCTGAGCATCAAATCGACGCTCACGGGGACGGGCCGCACCTACCAGCAGCCGACTTCGCTGGAGGGCAACCAGTGCTGCCTGTACCGGAACAGGGGCGACGGCACGTTCGAGGACGTGAGCGAGGCGGCCGGGGTGCGCGTCTCCGAGGCCGAGGGCACCGACGCCGACGCCAAGCGGCGCTCGGTCGGCAAGTCGCTGGGCGTGGTCCTCTTCGACATCGACGCCGACGGCTGGCCGGACCTGCTCGTCTCGAACGACACGGTGCGCAACTTCCTGTTCCACAACGTGCCGGACGGCAAGGGCGGACGCAAGTTCGAGGAGAAGGGCATGGCGTCGAACGTCGCCTACGCCGAGGCGACGGCGCGGGGCGGCATGGGCATCGACCAGGGCGAGTACAGGCCCGGCAAGTCGGCCGTGCTGATCGGCAACTTCGCCAACGAGCCGAACACCTTCCTGGCGCTGAACAACCCCAAGCGGTTGATGTTCGCCGACGCCGCCGCGGCCGTGGGGCTGCTGGGGCCGAGTCGCGGGCCGCTGAAGTTCGGCAGCCTCTTCCTCGACTACGACCTCGACGGCCGCCTCGACATCCTGACCGCGAACGGCCACATCGACCCCGACATCCAGAAGCTGCAAGCCGGCCAAAGCTACCGCCAGGCGGCGCAACTCTTCTGGAACGCCGGCGACAACTTCGAGGCGGTCACGCCCGCGGCGGCCGGGCCGGACCTGTTCCGCCCCATCGTCGGCCGCGGCCTCGCCTCCCTCGACTTCGACGGCGACGGCGACCTCGACGTGGTGATGACCGACAACGGCGGCAGCCCCGTGCTGTTGCGCAACGACCAGCGCACCGGCCACCACTGGCTGCGCCTCGACCTCGAAGGCGACGGCGTAACGAGCAACCGCTCGGCGATCGGGGCCGAGGTCACCGTCGAGGCGGGCGGCCAGACCCTGAGGCGGACGGTCGCCGGGGCACGCGGCTACCTCAGCCAGAGCGAACTGACCGTCACCGTCGGCCTGGGCAAGGCCGCGACAGTCGATCGGGTGACGGTCCGCTGGCCGGGGAAGACCGGGGCCACCCAGACGTGGGCGGGGTTGAAGTGCGACACGCGGCACCGGCTCCAGCAAGGGGTGGCCGCGGCCACGCCGCGCTGACCGTCCGCCCGGCCTGGCGGTCCGGGCTACAATGGCACGACTCTCCGGCCGGACGATCACACCGGGTAGCCCCGCAACCTCATGACGCACTTCCTGAGTCTTCGCCTCACCCTGACCGGGGCGGCCGCCCTCGTCGCCGTCGCCGTGGGTGGGTATCTCGCCTTCCGGCCCGTGCCCGCGGCCCCGGCCGTGGCGACCCAGGAAGTCGAAGACCTAACGCCCGACGCCCCGCCGCCCGACCCCCGGCTGGCCTACCCGTCGCCGTTCCGCAACGTCGCGCCGGGCGTCAAGTACGTCGGCGACGCCCGCTGCGCCGGCTGCCACGCCGAGATTACCGAGTCGTACCGTCAGCACCCGATGGGGCGGTCCGCCGCGCCGGTGGGCGACGCGGCCCCCCCGGAGAAGTTCGACGCCGGCTCGAACAACCCGTGCCGCGTCGGCCCGTACGAGTTGCGCGCCACGCCGGCCGGGCACGCCGTCTCCGCCAAGGATCGGGACGGGGCGGCGCTGCCGGAGTACGCCGCGCCGGTGGCCGTGGCGATCGGCTCGGGGACGCGCGGCCGCTCGTACCTGTCGTGCGAGGGCGGGGCGGTCTGGCAGTCACCGCTGAGTTGGTTCGCCGAGGGGCCGCGCTGGGACCTGTCGCCCGGCTTCGACCTGGGCAACGGCGGCCGGCGGGCCATCACGGCGAGCTGCCTCTTTTGCCACGTCGATCGCGTCGAGCCGGTGCCCGGCGCGGTCAACCGCTTCCGCGAGCCGCTCCTCGCCACGCAGGCGGCGATCGGCTGCGAGCGCTGCCACGGCCCAGGCGACCTGCACGTCAAGGAGCGGGCGGCGGGGGTGGCGGCGGCCAAGCCCGACACCACGATCGTCAACGCCAGGCACCTGACGGCCGGGCTGCAACAGTCCATCTGCCAGCAGTGCCACCTGCAAGGCCAGTCGCGCGTCGCCCGCCGCGGGCGGGACGAGTCCGAGTTCCGCCCCGGCCTGCCGCTCGACCAGTTCGTGAGCGTCTTCGTGACGCCCGGTGCCGCCGAGGCGAACCGCTCCGTCGGGCAGTTCGAGCAGTTGGCCCGGAGCCGCTGCACGACCGCGGGCGGCGGTGGGCTGCTCTGCACGAGTTGCCACGACCCGCACAAGGCCCCGGCGGCGGGCGACCGCGACCGCTTCTACCGGGGCCGCTGCGTGGCGTGCCACGACACCTCGAAGGGGTGCGCCGCCCCGCCGCCGGAGCGCCAGGCCAACGGCGACAACTGCGTAGCGTGCCACATGCCGAAGGCCGGGAGTGCCAACATCGCGCACGCCAGCGTCACCGACCACCGCGTCCTCCGCCGGCCGACCCGTGCGGCCTCGCCGGCGGCGGCGAAGCCGGGCGAGGCCCCGCTGGTCGCGTTCCGCGGCGCGGCCCCGCCGCCGGAGCCGGAGTCGGGGCGTGACCTCGGGGTCGCCCTCGGCCGCCTGGCCTTGCGACTGCCGCAGGGGTCGGTGCCGCAGCGCGTCGCCGGCCGGCTCGCCCAGGACCGCCTCGGCGCGTCCCTCGCGCTCTGGCCCGGCGACGCCGACGCCTGGGTGGCGCTGGCCCACGCCCGCGGCGCGCTCGGCGAGTCGGACGGCCGGCTCGCGGCCGCGGCGCGGGCGGCACGACTCGCCCCGGACTCCGAGGCCGCTCTCATGGAAGTCGCCGCCGCGGCCCTGGCGGCGGGGCAGGCCGACCGGGCGGTCGAGGCGGCGACGGCCCTGATCGCCATGACCCCCAGTTCGACCGACCACCGGCTGAGTCGGGCGTCGGCCTACGTCCTGAAGCGCGACTGGGCGGCGGCCGAGGCCGACTGCCGCGCGGCGCTGCGCGTCCAGCCCCTGCACCCGATGGCCCGCCTGATCCTGGCCGCCGGCCTGCACCGCCAAGGCAACCCCGAGGCCGGCAAGCGCGAGGTGGAGACGGCCGTCGGCCTGGCCACCGAACTGCAGCAGAAGAAGGCTTACTGGGACTGGTATCAGCGCGAGACGCGGTGACGCCTTCCCCACCCCTCCCCGGAGCGACGCCGTGACCCCCAACGCCCCCGCCCCCCGCCGCCCGTGGCGGGTGTTCGGCCTCGCCGCGCTGCTCGTCGTGGGGTTGGCCTGCGCCGCCGGCCTGGCCGTCAAGTTCGGCGGCGGGCGGCCGGTGGCCACGGCCGACCCGCTCGGCGCGACGGAGGCGAACGCCCGCGGCGTCGGGCTGATGGAGCAGTTCAACTACGCCGACGCCACCAAGGAATTCGCGGAGGCGGCCCGGCTCGCCCCCGACTGGCTGCCGGCGCGGCTCAACCTCGGCATGGCGCTGTACAACTCGGCCACCCGCGACGACGACCCCGTCCTGCCGCGGGCCGTCGCCGTCTTCGAGGCGGTGCTGACCGAAGACCCCGACAACGCCTACGCGCACTTCAACCTGGGCGTCATCTTCAAGTACCAGGCCAAGTACGACGCCGCGCAAGGGCACTTCCGCCGCGTCGTCGAACTCGACCCCGACGACGACCGCGCCCGGCTGTACCTGGGCCAGGCCAACGTCGATTCGCAGACCGACGCGGCCAGCAAGCGGCACTTCGAGAAGGCGCTGGAACTCAACCCCTACCTCGTCCCGGCGTGGTACGCGCTGGCCAACCACGCCGACACCTCGGTCGAGGAGCAGGCCGTCCGGCTGGAGCGGATGCGGCAGCTCCAGGCGGCCAACTGGGAGGACGAGGCCCGCCCCGACAAGTACTCCGAGCAGGGCCGCTACGCCACGGCCCTCGGCCGCGGCCTGGTCAAGCCGGCCGCCACCGGCCCGCCGCCGCTCTTCGAGCAGCGCGTCACCTGGACGGCCGACGCGGGCGTGGCGTGGGCCGCCGACCCCAACGACATCCTCGTCAACGCGGTCCGCGCCCGCTTCGGCGGCGTCATGGTCCGCCTCGACTTCGACGGCGACGGCAAGCCCGACCTGCTGCTCCTTTCGGCGGCGACCCGCCGCGGCAAGCTCTGCGACGTGCTACTGCGGAACACCGGCACCGGGTTCGTGGACGTGTCCGAGGCCGCCGGACTGGGCGAAGGCGGCAGCCTGGCGTGCGCGGTCGGCGACTACGACAACGACGGCCGGCCCGACCTGGCGCTGAGTACCCCGAGGGGGCTGCGGCTGCTCCGCAACGTCGGCGGCCAGCGCTTCGAGGACGTGTCGGCCGCGTCAGGCTTCGACAAGGTCGGCGGCGTCTTCCTCGCGCTCTGCTGGCTCGACATCGACCAGGACGGCGACCTCGACCTCGTCGCCGGCCGCTACGCCGAAACCGCCCAAGACGCCGTCGCGGCGCTCGCCGTGCCGGGGGCCGACGGCGGCGGGAAAGTCGTCGTCTTGCAGAACGCCGGGGTCGCCGCCCCCTCGCGCGGCGACGAGCCGACCCCGCCACTGACCACGGCGTTCAAGCCGATCGACGTGCCGGCCCTGAGCGTCACCGGCCGCGTCAGCGGACTTGTCGCGCTGGACATCGACGGCGACAAGGACATCGACCTCGTGGTGCTCCTCGACGGCAAGCCGCCGGCCGTCGTGCTCAACGACAGGCTGATGCGCTTCAGCCCCGGCAAGCCGCTGCCGACCGCGGCGGCCGGGCTAAGTTGCGGGCTGGTCCTCGACGCCAACGGCGACGACCAGTCCGACCTACTCTTCCTCGGCCCCGGCAAGCCGACGCTGCTGGTGAGCAAGAAGGACGCCCCCGACGCCGAGCTGGCGCGTCGGTTCGCCGCCGGCGCGACCGACGCACCCGCGATGCTCTCGGCCCAGCGCTGCGACCTCGACCTCGACGGCCGGGCGGATGTCGTCGGGCTGTCGGCGGACGGCCGGGCCGTCTTCCTGCAGGGCGACGGCGAGGGCAAACTGGCCAACCGCGTCGAGCCGTTCGGCCCCGCCGTCGCCGCGTTGGCCGGGCTGCGCGCGGTCGGCGTCGCCGACTTCGACGGCGACGGCGTCCCCGACCTGGCGACGTGGTCGGCCGGCGGCGTGTCGGTGTTCCGGGGGCAGTCGAACGGCAACCGCGGCCTGAAGCTCGCCCTCACGGGGGTGCGCGACAACAACAACGCCGGCTCCGGGCAGAAGAACTTGCGGACTAACACCGACGGCATCGGCACCAAGTGCCGCACCATCACCGGGCCGCTGCTGTCGATGGTCGAGTTGACGACGCTCTCGGCCGGGCCGGGGCAGTCGCTGCTGCCGCTCGACATCGGCATCGGCCGCCGCGCCCAGACCGACGCCGTCCGGTTGCGCTGGCCCGACTGCGTCGTGCAGGCGGAGTTGGCCGTCGCCGCCGGCCCGGTCGTGACCATCCGGGAGATCAACCGCAAGCCGACCTCGTGCCCGGTGCTGATGACGTGGGACGGCGAGAAGTGGGTCTACGTCACCGACTTCCTCGGCGGCGGGGCGTTGGGGGAGTCCGGGGCCGACGGCTCCGCGCGACCACCGCGCCCCGAGGAGTCGGTCAAGATCGAGCCGCACCAACTCGGCCTCAAGGGCGGCAAGTACGCGCTGCGGATCGCGGAGCCGATGGACGAGGTGCTGTACCTCGACCACGTCCGGCTCGCGGTGATCGACCACCCGGCCGACGCGGTGGCCTACCCCGACGAGCGCTTCGCCGTGGCCGACCCGCAACCCACGCAGGCGGTCCACGCCTACCGCAAGCGGGCCGCGCCGGTGAGCGCGCGAGACCACCGGGGCACCGACCGGACCCGGACCGTCGCCACACGCGACGGCGACACGGTGAGCGACTTCGCCCGCCGGTCGTGGCTCGGCTTCGCCGAGGAGCACTGGCTCGAACTCGACTTCGGCGACCGCTTGAAGTCGCTGCCGAAGGACGCCCCGCTGCACCTCGTCCTCGCCGGCTGGACCGACTACCCGTACCCCGAGTCAATCCTCGCGGCGGGCCAGGCCGGGGTCGAGATGCTGCCGCCGGTGCTGGAGCGGCAGCGGGTCGACGGCACCTGGGAGAAGCTCGCAGACATCGGCTTCCCCGCCGGGCTGCCGAAGGTGATGACCGTGCCCGTCGGCCGCTGGGTCACGCCCGACTCGGTCGGCAAGTTCCGCCTGCGCACGAACCTGCAAGTCCACTGGGACCAGGTCTTCGTCGGGGCCGCGGAGGTCGTGCCGATGACCGAGTTGCCGCCGAGCCGGGCGACGCTGTCGCACCCCGGCTGCGTCCAGGAGATTTCGACGAACGGTCGGCCGCCGCAAGCCTACGACCCCGTGCGCTTCGAGGCCGTGGCGGTCACCGACTGGAAGGGCCGGCTGACGAAGCTGGGCGACGTGACGGAGTTACTCGCCCGCGCCGACGACCGCCTGACGCTGTGCGGCCCCGGCGACGAACTCCTCGTCGAGTTCGACCCCGCGGGTCTGCCGCCGTTGAAGCCCGGCTGGGTCCGGTCGTTCGTGCTGCGGACGCGCGGCTACTGCAAGGACACGGCCCCGACGACGCAGACCGGCGGCGACGTGGACCCCCTGCCGTTCCGCGCGATGGCGGGCTACCCGGCCACCGGCACCCCCCCGGCGACTCAAGCGGCCGACCGCGCCGAGTGGCACACCCGCCCCGCCGGCCGGCGGTAGCTCCCGCCGCTCGCCGGGAGCTACCGCGTGACGAAGCGGGTGACGTGGACTTCGGCTTGGCCGACGCGGCCGACCAGCTTGCCGTCGATCACTTCTAGCCCGGCGGGGCGGTTCGGGAAGCGCGGCACCAGCTTGCCGACCAGCCCCTTCGGCAGCGTCAGCGACACCGGCCGCCCCTCGCGCTCGGAGAGGTTCACGACGACGACCACGGCTTCGCCCGCGTCGACCCACGCGGCGGCGGTCACGTCGCCGCCGTCGGTCAGTTTGGTCCGCTTGCCGTCGAGGATCAGCGGCGCGAGGGCTTTGAGTTCCGCCCCCAGCGCCCCGCACTCGGCCCACAGGTCGCGGCTGTCGGGCAAGGACCACTCGCCCCACGCCGGCTCCCCGGCGGCCTTCTTCTTCGCCCGCACGGCCGCGGAATCGACCTGGTGGTAGATCGACCACGGCATCACGCCCTTGGCCCCGTTGACCAGGCCGACGTAGCAAAGGTTGCGGTACTCGGCCGGCGTCGGCGGCCGGCCGCCGGGCCAGGCGAACGCCTGCGGCAAGACCCAGTACGGCCGCCCCGCGCGGGCCGACGCCTGGGCGACGAGTGCGAGTTGCGTCTCGGCCGCGCGCAAGGTCGGGTCGGCCGCCTTGGGGTTGGCGACCGGGTACAACTCCCAGCCGACGAAGTCGGCGCAGCGGAAGAAGGCGTCGGCCGGCATCAGCACGTCGCGGCTCTGGGTGCCGAGGGGGATGAACGTCAGCCGGTGCGGCACGACCGCCTTGACCCGCCGGTCCATCGCGGTCAAGTGCGCGACATTCGAGAGGGTGTTGGCGTCGTCGTGGAGGGTCCAGGCGACGATCGCCGGGTGGTCGCGGAACTTGCGCACGCGGTCCAGCTTCGCCTCGGTCTCGGTGTGCCCAGCGACGACCCAGACGCCGAGTTCGGCCGCCTTGTCGAGGAACCGCGTGTCCTCGTGCCACGGCCCTTCGATGTGGACGACGGTGCCGCCGGCCGCGTGGGTCTGCTCGACGCAGCGCAGCCGCACGTCGCCCGTGTGCCCCGTCGAGATGTAGAAGCCGTAGGGCAGCACCGGCTTGCCATCGACGAGCAAAGTGCCGTCGGCCCGCAGGGTCGAGGTCATCGGCTCGGCCGCGCCGGCGAGGCCCGTCAGCAGGGCGAGGGCGAAAAGTGCGCGGGTCACGGCGAGTCTCCAGTAGGTTCCCGGCGAGCGGCGGGTGTTAGCCAGTCACTTCTTCGCCGGCGGGTCGCCGTAGACGTTGTCGCGCTCCAGCGGCAGTTGGAAGGCGTCCGACACGCGGGTCACGGACGCCCCGCGGCACAGCCACCAGATGGTGAACAGCGCCTTGTCCGGCCCCAAGTCTTTCTCGAGGCCGCGGTAGTCGGCGGCGGTCAACACCCACGGCCGCGCGGTCAGCTTGCGGGCGTAGGCAAAGGCACGCTGCTCGGCTGGCGGGAAGCACGACCAGTCGTCGCCGGCGAGTCGCCTCGTCCGCTCCGCCACGGCGTCCTTGTCCAGCCCCGCGACCTCCAGCAACATCTCGCAGTGGCCCATGCCGTAGTTGCACCGGGCCGCGCGGGTCTGCACCCAGAACAGGCTCGCCTCGAAGACGCGGTCCTGGCGCGACTCGGCCAACATCGTCCGCGTGCAAACGGCCCAGGGCACGGCGACCCCCCAGGCGTACTCGTAGCCGAAGAGCGACCAGAGGACGCGCGTCGGCTTCGCGGTCAAGTCCGGCGGCAGCTTCGACCTCACGCGCTCCCACGTCGGCACGGGCAGCCGCGGCTTGCGGTCGCGTTGGGCTTCGAGGCGGGCTTGCAACTCGGCGTAAGACAGCTTCGACCACTCGGGGTCCGCGGGGACCGCCGGGGTGCCGCCGGCCAGCAATTTCGGCAGGCCGTGTCGCTTCGGGGTCGGCGGGGCCGACTGGAACGCGCCGGCGGCGAACGTCACGTCGAGCGGTCGCATCGGCCCGCCGGCTTCGAGCGGCACGCCGAGGCCGAGGAGCAAGCGGTCCTGGAAGTTGGCGTAGGCGACGTGGTAGACGATCGCCGCGCTGCCCCACTCCCCGAACTTCGCCAGGAGGGCCGCGAACTGCGCGTCGGTCACCGCCGGGGCGTCCAGCGTCAGTCGCTTGGCGAACTCCAGGGCCAACTCCTCGGCGGCCGGCGAGGGGCTGAGCGGCCCGCCGGGGTTGGCGCGCTTCAGGTCGGCGAGGGCGGTCTGGCGGGCGTAGTCGCAGCGGTTGGCCTCGGCGACGGCCAGGCGGACTTTGGCGCGGAGGGCGGGGTCGAGCGCGCCCTTGGTCCGCTGGGCGTGGTCGAGGACGAGCATCGCCGCGGCGGTCCGCGGCAGGTGGGTCGCCACGGCCTTGGCCCAGTTCGGCAGCGGCCCCCCGCCGCCGGCCCCCGCCCTGGGCATCTTCGCCCACGCCTCCGCGTCGCTCATCAACTCCGGGCGCTTGTCGTCGCCGTCGGCTCCGAGTACGGGCGTGGCTTCGAGGAGGCTCATCGCGAGGGCCTGCTTGCTCTCGCCGGGCCTGGAGCCGAAGGGGCCGCGCGGCGGCAGCGCCCGCCGCGGGTCGCCGAGTTGTGGGCCGCGCGGGATCGCCGCTAGCATCCCGACCGCCTCCGACCGCGGGGGCGTGTCCTCCGCCCCGTGGGCGTCCGCCGCCCAGGCCGGCGCGGCGAGGAGGGCCACGAGCATCAGGGGGAACTTCATCGCGGAACTCCGGGGGCGACGGGGCCTTCCGGGCGCGGCGCGTCGGGGTCGCGTGCCCGGTCGAGGAGACTCTGGGCCGCCGCGCGGAGTAGGGGGGCGGTGCCGCCCGCGCCCGGCGGCGCGAAGAACAGCACCGCGTTGGCGTGCCGCCGGACCGCCCCGCGGTCGCCGACTTCGAGCGCCAGGACTCCGCGGAGCAGGCTCACTTCCGCCAGGTTGAGGAGCCGCGACTCGACGGAGCGCCAGTCGGCCTCCGCCTCGGCGCGGGCGAGCGTGCGGCGGATCGCGTCCGGGAACGCCGTACCCAGGGACGCCTCGCCGAGGGCGTTCTTGGCCGCGACCGCGGCCGCCGAGGAGGCCAGCAGCGCCGGGTCGGGGACGAGGTCGGCCGGGCCGCCGCCGATCTCGACGAGTTCCGAGTCGGCCGCGTCGTAGTCGCCCAGCCCCGCGAAGGCCTGGGCCCGCAGCCAGTGGTAGCTGCGCGGCCCGAGGGCGGCGAGTTGCTCGGGCGAAGTCCACTCCGTCACGAGCCGCGCCTGCCCCGTCCGCACCATGTGTTCGAGTTGCTGCCTCAGCCCCGCGGCCCCGAAGGCGGACACGTCGGACTTCAGGAGGAGTTCGAGCGCCCGGCCGTTCAGGCCCAACTCGGCGGCGAGGGCGGCCTGGTCGCCGACGCGCAGGCCCGCCGACTCCTTGTCGAGGCGCGCCCGGGCGAGGCCGACTCGGTCCCGCAGCCTCCCGAAGTCCGCCTCCGACTCGGGGTCCGGCTTCGCGCCGGGCACGGCCGACCGCTCGGCCTTGCGCGCCTCCGTGAGGTGGTCGAGCGCGAGGTCGAGGTAGCCGACCCGGCGGTAGGCCAGGGCCAGGAGCCGGTGGGCTTTGGGGGGCGGGGTCGCGCTGAGTTCGACGGCCCGCCGGAGGGCGGCGACGGCCTGGGCCTGTCGCAACTCGCGCGGCTGCTTGAACTCCCCGCCCCAGACCCGCTCCCCGGAGGCCACCCACAGCGTCAGGTAGGCCTCGCCGAGCGTCAGGTACGCCCGCGGGTCGTCCGGGTCGGCGGCGACCGCGCGCCGGCCGGCGCGGACCGCGGCGGCCAGCGCCCCGCTCAGGTAGTCGTCCTTGGCCGCCAGGGAGGCGTTGAACAGCCCGTCGAGCGTCCGGACGAACGGGGGCGGCGGGGCCCCCCTCGTGCCGCCCTCCGCGGGGGGCGGCGGCCGGATCGAGTTGAGCCGCAGGGCGGCGTCGGCCGCCGCCGCCGCGGGACTCGCCCAGCCCGCCGCGCCGCCGGCGAGGCCGGCCGACTGCTCGAAGTACCACGACAGGCCGTTGACCTGGGGCACCCAGCGCTTCGACACCTCGGCCATCGTCATCAACAGGGCCGCCTCGTCGCGGTCCGGGGAGTAGGCCCGGCGCGGCGTGGCCCAGGCGGCGCGGACCTCCCGCCACCGGCCCGCCCCGGCTGGGGCGAGTCTGCCGAGGGGCACCGGCGTCCGGCCGCCCTCCAGGCCCGCTTGCCAGAGCCGCGTCAGGTCGATCTCGCGGCCGGTCGCCGGCTCGCCGTCCCGCGCGGGGTCGCGCCAGCCGAACACGGCCACGCCGCCGCCGAGGTACTGGAGCGGCCAGCGGTGCCGGTCCCGCAGCAGGACGTTCAAGGCCGGCCGCGCCTGGTCCGCGTCGGGGGGGTCGAGGACCAGGCGTGCCACGCGCGCTTCCCGCAAGGCCGCCTCGACGGGGCGGCCTGCGACCAGGTCGGCAACCAACTGCGGGTCGTGAAACCCGTCGTCGGTGGGGCAGTGCCACCGAAACGCCGCCCGCGACTCGGCCGTGAGGTGCAGCGTCCGGCCGGCCCCCCGCGTCGAGTTGAGGTACTCGGCGGCGGCGGCCGGGGCCGTCGGCAGGTCGTAGGCCCAGCGGCGCGGTTCGTAGGGGGACCGCTGGAGCCAACCCGGCCAGGCGGCCGCCAGGAACAGGCCGGCGACCAGCGCCGGGGCGACCCGAACCCAGCGGCCGAAAGGGGGCCGGCCCCGCCGCGCCGCCAACGCCTCGCCCAGGTTCAGAGCCGCGGCCGGGGCGGCGACGACGGCGAACAGGGGGACGGCCCGGTCCGTCAGCCCGCTGAGCAGGGCGAAGGCGGCACTCGGCAGGAACCGCCCCCAGCGGAAGCCGCCCCGGTTCGCCAGGAAGCCGAACAGGCTCAGGGCGAGCAGGGGGTAGTACGCCAGCGCCGCCGGGCTGTCGCCGACGGCGCGGAGGTAGGCGACGCTGAGCGGACTCCGCGCGAATTCGGCGGACTGACCCGACGCGAGCCACTGGAGTTCCGCGGGCAGGGGGTTGCTGCCGAGTCGGAGCGTCGGGTTCAGCAGAGACGCGACGGCCAGGGCACCCAACAGGAGGCCGACGCGGCCCCACGCCTTCGGCCCGTCGAGGCAGCGCCCGAGCAGCGTGAGCGCGACCGCCGCCAGCCCGTAACCGACGCCGCGGTCGAGGTTCGTCCAAACGGCGAACAGGACCACCAGGGGCCACCACTGCCGGAGCGTCGGCGGTCCGGGGTGGCGCGTCAGCCACCAGGCCGCCAGCCCGAGGAGCAGGTACGTCGCCGCCTGCGGCCGGAGGTTGGCCCACTGGCTCACGGCGAGCAGCGCCAGCCCGACGACGGCCGCCGGGAGGAGTCGCGCCGACGGCCCCCGCGTCGCCTCGAACAGGGCGACGCCGAGCAGCCCCAGCGCGGCGGCCTTGACGGAGACCAGCAGCACGCCCCCGCCGACCGCGTCGCCGGCGTAGGCCAGCAGGTCGAAGAGGGGCGTGGCGGTGTCGGCCAGGCGCAGCGCGGACCACGCCTCGCGGCCGGCGGCCAGGTGCCCCCAGATGTCGGGGTTCCGGGCGGGGTACGACGCCAGCAGCACGCCGAAGGCGAACAGGAACGCCGGCCAGGCGAGGCGGGACGCCGGCGGCAGTCGGGGGGCGGGCGGCGGCGTCAGGGTTGGCATGAGTGGGGGGGTCGCCTGGGGGTGAAGTTCGCGCCGAGCCGGGGCCACGCCGGCGGCCGTCAGCGGGGCGGCGTCAGGCCCTTGCCCTTTTCGAGCGTGTGGTACCGGTCGATCGGCACGTCGCTCAGCTCCTGCGTCGAGCCGTCCGGCCACTGCACCGTGAGGCCCTTCACCCGCGTCTGGTCGCCCAGGCCGAAGACCATGCGGCGGTCGGGCGACGAGGCGTAGCTGCCGCCGCCCTTGGCGAAGCGCGACTGGGTCGCCCCGTCGGCGGTGGTGAGCCGCACCGTCGCCCCCACCACGTCCTCGCGGCCGGCACCGGCGAGCGTCAGGCCGACCCAGTGGTTGCCGTCGGGGGAGACGTTCTTGAGGACCGCGACCGGCTCGTTCACGTTGCTGACCGCCACATCGACCTTGCCGTCGTTGTCGAAGTCGGCGAGCACGACGCCGCGCGAGAGGTGGTCGGCCTGGAAGTAGCTGCCGCCCCGCGCGGAGGCGACCTTGAACTTGCCCTGGCCGGAGTTGCTCAGCAGCACCGGCTTCTGCCGCCGCTGGGCCGTCGTCGGGAAGCGGATGGCGTGGCCGTTGGCGATGACCACGTCCTCCCAGCCGTCGCGGTCGAGATCGACGAAGCCGGTCCCCCAGCCGACGAACTTCTGGCCCAGCGCCGCCATGCCCGAGCCGGGGGTCGCGTACAGGAAGAAGACCCGCTCCGCCGCGCCCGCCGTCTTCGGGACGCACTGGTTGCTGTACAGCGCGTGCAGCTCGTTCTCGTAGTTGGTGCAGAACAGCCACGGCCGGCCGGTGCGGGCGGGGTCGCCGGCGTCCGCCCCCATGCTCCCGTTGGTGCTCGAGAAGCCGTCGAGCGCCACGCCGGCCCGCATGCCGACCTCCTCGAAGGCGATCCGGCCGCGGCTCGAACGGTTGACGTACAGGAAGTTCGCGACCGTGTCGTTGGCGACGTACACGTCGGGCTTGCCGTCGTTGTTCACATCGACGACGACCAGGCCCAGCCCCTTACTCGCCGCGTCGCCGCCCGGCTGCAGGCCGGCCGACTCGCTCACGTCGGCGAAGGTGCCGTCGCCGTTGTTGCGGAACACGAGGTGCCGCAGGCCCTGGAACCGCTTCGGCGGGCAGACATCCGGCGGGCCGGTGTAGCGGCAGTCGGTCGGGTGGTTGCCGAACGACCAGTTGACGTACTGGCAGGCGTAGAAGTCCGGGTAGCCGTCGCCGTCGAAGTCGGCCCAGCCGACCGACGTGGCCCAGGTGACGCCCTTGTCCAGCCCCGCGCGGGCCGACACGTCGACGAACTTGCGGCCGCCGCGACCGTCCGGCTCGTTGTGGAACAGCGCGACCCGGCCCCAGCCGCTCACCAGTAAGTCGGGCCAGCCGTCGCAGTCGTAGTCCGCCACGGACGCCCCGTGGGAGTAGAACCACGGCTGGCCGCCGGCGAGTGTCGAGAGGCCGGCCTTCTCGGTCACGTCCTCGAACTTGAAGCCGCCGAGGTTGCGGTACAGCTTGCACGGGTAGCCGAGGATGTCCTTGTTGTCTTTGCCGCCGAAGTGCCCACCGCCGACCACCAACAGGTCGAGCAGGCCGTCGCCGTCGAAGTCGATCGCCGCCAACCCGCCGCCGAGCGATTCGAGGATGGACAGGTGCGCCGGCTCGACCTCCTCGCCGTTGCGGTAGCCGGACGAAATGCCGGCCGCCGCCGTCACGTCCTCGAAGATCGGCGGGCCAGACTCCGCGCCGTCGGGGGCGACCGCCGAGACCGGCGGGGCGACCGCGTCCGGGGTCGGCTTCGAGCAACTCGAGAGGGCCAGGGCTAGCGCCAGGGGGCCGACGACCCCGGCGATCAGGACGGCGCGACGCGACATGGGGGCTCACTTTCGGGCGACCGCGGCCGGGGGAGTTAGCGGAGCCGGTGGCGGTGGGAGGCCGCCTGGTCCGGCTTGCCGGTCCGGTCGTAGTACTCCGCCAGTACGCGGTGCGTCGCCTGGTGGTTCGGGTCGCGCGCCAGCGCCTTGTCGAACCAGTACAGTGCCCGCGCCTCCATCGACATCTCGAGGAACAGCCGGCCGACCTCCGACCACTCGTCGGGCGTCGCGTCCGGGCGGTCGGCCCGGTCACTCAAGAGTTCGTTGACGCGGACGTTTCGCTGGTTGAAAACCGCCTGCGCCTGCTCGGCACGCTGAGCCTCGCACTCACGCCCTTGCAGCCGTAGCGCGGCCACCAGGATGAAACGCGCCTCGGTGTCGGTCGGGTCCAGAGCGATAAGCCGCGTCAACCTCGACTCGGCGTCGCCACCGCGGCCCTCCTGCACGTCGAGCCGCGCCAAGTAGACAATCGGGGCCACGTCTGTGACATCTAGCCTCGGTTCGACCTGTTCGAGGAGCCGCCGCGCCTCCCGGCTTTCGCCTTGCAAGAACCGCAACATGCCGACTCTTGCTTGAATGTCTGGCCGATCGGGGTGTTGGTGTATCAAGTACTGCAAGTGCGGCGAGACTTCTTGCACGCGGTTGTCTTTCAGTAACAACTCGACGAGTCGCATCCGTACATGCGTCAAAGTGGGGTCGAGTTCCAACGCCTTGTCGTAATCTTTAATCGCGAGCGCGCGGGCCGTGGTGCGCTCGTAGACCCAGCCGCGCCAGTCGTAAGGCAACGCCTGGTCCGGGAAGAGTTCGATCCACTTCGTGAGGCTCGCGTTGGCGATCTGGTAGCGGAACCTCTTGACGTACAGGAAACAGACGGTCTCCAGGATTTCGGCACTTTCGGCGTGTCGTTGTTGCACGAGTTCGAAGAGCGGGGGGATGGCTTCCTCGTCGCCGGACTGGGCGCGGAGAAGTAGCAACTCGACTTGGGCCGCCTCGCGTGACTGCGGCCGGACAGCGAGGTAGCGGTTCAAGTCGAGTTCGGCTTGGCCATACGCCTTGAGGTGACGGCCCGTCTTCGCCGCGAGCAGTAAGAAGTCCGGGTCGCCCGCCCAAACGCGACGACACGACTCGAGCCGGCCGCTAGCTTCGGGGTAGCGCTTGGCCGCGAAGTCGATTTGGGCTTGTCGCCAGGCGTAAACTGACTGCCCGTAGCCGACGCAAATCGCGAACAGGGTTGCCGTGGCGATCAACGCTATCGCCGTGCGGAGCGGTCGCCGCGCTTGGCGGCGCGCCCAACCAAAGGCAGCTCGCGCCGGGCGTTGATCCCTGAGCTTCATGCTAACCTCTGAGGAGTCGTCGCGACGAGAGCGGGGCGGGTCTTCTCGCCACTGAGTACCACCAGCGTCGAGACGACATTGAGCGTTCAAGAGGAAGGTCAGTCGGTCAGTTCAAAGTTCTTGACCGTGACGGCAGTCAGTAGCTCGATTTGCTGGCCGGAGGTCGCCCTCGAAAGGTACTTGGCCGGGATCTTTGTGTAGACCTTCGCCATCTGCTCTTTAGTGCCGCCGTAGATGTTCTTCGCGGTATCGGCACCGCCTTGAGCCATCGCGTCCATGTACTGCTTATTCATCTTCGACCGCTGGTCTTTAAGGTCGCCTTCGCCCTTGCCTAAGGATGCCTTGTGAGCGGGGTTTAGGGAATCCGTGTCGATGGTCACGCCGTAAGTGTCGAGGGGTATGTCGGTAATCGAGTACGAACCGCCCTCGACAATTTGGCACTTGTACGTGCCGCTAGAGTCACTAATGAAGGTCAAGGTTCCGCCCTTCAGCGGGTTACCCTGGTACGTAACTATGCCGGAGACACTCGAAAACTTCGCCCCCCCTCCACAACCTGAGACCACAGTCATGCTGAAGACGAGGAATGCAGCGGAGACAATTTTATGGGAGAGCTTCATGGAACCCTGCGGGGTGAATTGTGTCGGGTCTGTGTCGTAAAAGCCCGCGAGCGCGGGCGTCGAGATTTGAGGTTACGTTGGCAACAGACACAGACCGCTCGCGGAGGCAGCAGCCCATATCCGGCGCATTGTCTGATGACTACTACTGGGTTACCAATCGGTACCGAATACGAACCCGTCGTTGGGGACAAATGCGTACGCGAGCGTCTGAGTCGATATGTTGGTATTCACCGAGCGGACGCTTCCGTCCATCATCAATGTCAGCATGCCACCACTCGTCATGGCCTGGAGCCGGAACGGCTGGCAGTTTTCCACGGTCGGCTTGGCCTGAATCGCGGTCATGTACTTCGAGATTCCCGTCGTCTTGTTGATTGGGT
>JAYTUC010000263.1:0-16855 GCA_043744775.1 Fimbriiglobus sp.
GCCATCGCGGCGACGAAGGCGCACGTGGGGATCACCGGTTCGATCACGCTCGACGAGAAGCGCAACGCCACGAAGTCGGCGGTGATTTTGGGGATCGGCGAGGGGAAGTTTAAGTTTGAGCAGACGGTCAATCCGTAAGCCGCGGCGTCCGCGAACGAGACCGCCGCGCGCATGGCCGACAAGCTCATCGAATTTCTCCAGCAGCTCCTGAACGGGCTCTCGCAGGGCTCGATCTACGCGCTCATCGCGCTGGGTTACACGATGGTTTTCGGGGTGCTGCGGTTCATCAATTTCGCGCATGGCGATGTCTTCATGCTCGGGGCGTTCGCGGGGCTTTATCTCGGGCCAAAGACGCTGGCGCTGTTTGGCACCGGGCCGTCGTATCCGGGGGCGTTTGCGGTGCTCATCGTGGCGATGGTGCTGTGCGCGGTCATCGGCATCGTCATCGAAAAACTCTGCTACCGGCCATTGCGCGAGCGGCCGAAACTGACGGTGCTGATCACGGCGATTGGTGTTTCGCTTTTCCTCGAAAACGCGGGGCAGTTTGTCTTCGGCGCGAACCCGCAGTCGTTTCCCGAACTGATGGTGGATCGCGCGATTGAGATTCCCGAGTCGTGGGGAAAAATCTCGGGGCTGACGATCACCGTCTCGCAAGTGCTGGTCTTCGGCGTGACGCTGCTGCTGCTTTTCCTGCTCCGCTTCATCGTGATGAAAACGAAAATGGGCATGGCGATGCGGGCGCTGTCGTTCAATCCGGTGGCGGCGTCGCTGATGGGGATCAACAACGATGTGGTGATCTCGTTCACCTTCGGGCTCGGGTCGGCGCTGGCGGGTGCGGCGGGGATTTTGACCTCGATCCAGCAGCCGTCCATCGACCCGCTGATGGGGGTGAACGCGGGGCTGAAAGCCTTTGTGGCGGCGGTTCTCGGAGGCATTGGCAATTTGCCGGGTGCGGCGTTGGGTGGGCTTTTGATCGGGGTGATCGAGGTGCTGGTCGTGGGCTACGTGAGCCCGACGTATCGCGATGCGATTGTCTTCGGGGTGCTGATTTTGATTTTGATTTTCAAACCGACGGGCCTGCTCGGGACATCGGAACGGGAGAAAGTATGACGGCACCGAATTTCCCAATCGTGTCATCCCGAGCGGAGTGTAACGGAGTCGAGGGACCTCGGCGGTTCAATGATGTGCCGCGCTTGAGCGAACCGCCGAGGTCCCTCGACTCCGTTCCGCCCCGCCTGCGCCCCCACGGAACTCCGCTTGGGATGACGCGCTCTTTGGGACTTCGACACACTATTTTGAAATGACCGAGCGCTCGAAAATCCTGCTGCTGTTCGCGCTCGTCGTGTGCGCGGGGCTGTCGCATTTCGCGGGCGGGATCAGCCCGTACTATTTCGACATCCTCATCGGCATCGGCATCAACATCATCCTCGCGGTCAGCCTGAATCTTGTGAACGGCTACACGGGACAGTTTTCGCTCGGGCACGCGGGGTTCATGGCCGTGGGCGCGTATGCGTCGTCGTGGCTGACTTTGAAATACGGCTACTCCATCGGCTCAGGGACGCTGAGCACGACGACGGTCTTTGTGCTGGCGCTGCTCGGCGGCGGCATCGGCGCGGCGCTGTCGGGACTGCTCGTGGGTGTGCCGTCGCTGCGGTTGCGGGGCGATTACCTCGCGATTGTGACGCTCGGTTTTAACGAAATCATCAAGGGCGTGATCCAGAACGCGGAGCCGCTCGGGGCGCAGCGCGGGCTGGGCGGGATGGAGCAGCACACGAACTTTTTTTGGACCTTCGCGTTTGCCGCGATCACGATTTACACGGTGCTGAATCTCGTCGGCTCGACGTATGGGCGCGGCTTCCTCGCGGTGCGCGATGACGAAATCGCGGCGGAGGCGATGGGGATCAACACGACGAAATACAAAGTGCTCGCGTTCGTGCTCGCGGCGTTTTTCGCGGGCATCGCGGGCGGGCTGTATGCGCATTTCAAGCAGTTCATCCATCCCGAGGGTTTCAACTTCCTGCGCTCGGTGGACATCGTGGTCATGGTCATTCTCGGCGGCATGGGCAACACGGCGGGCGTGGTCGTGGCGGCCACGCTGCTGACGATTCTGCCGGAGTTTCTGCGCGCCGTGGCGCGCTACGAATGGCTGCCGGAATGGCTGCGGCACGTCGCGGAAAACCGCATGATCCTTTACTCGCTGCTGCTCATCATCCTCATGCTCACGCGGCCGCAGGGGCTCTTTGGAAACTTCACCGGCAAGCGCAACCAGCGACTGCAATGAGCGTGCCCCTGCTCCAACTCGACAACGTGACCGTGCAGTTCGGCGGCTTGAAAGCGGTCGGCGATTTGTCGTTTGCGATCGGCGAGGGCGAACTCGTCGGGCTCATCGGGCCGAATGGCGCGGGGAAGACGACGGTCTTCAATCTCATCACCGGCGTGTATGAGCCGACGTCGGGGAAGATTAGCTTCGCGGGCAGATCCGTCGTCGGGCACCGGCCCTACAAGATCACCGCCCGCGGCATCGCGCGGACTTTTCAAAACATCCGCCTGTTCACCTCGCTGAGCGTTTTCGACAACGTGCGCACGGCCTGCAACATGCACCTCCGCCACGGCATCTCGCACGCGCTGGTCCGCGGGCCGAAGTTTCTCGCCGAGGAGCGCGAGATCGACGCGCACGTCATGGAACTGCTCGAAATTTTCGGCCTCGCCGGCGAGCGCGACAATTCCTGCAAGAGCCTGCCCTACGGCGACCAGCGCCGGCTCGAAATCGCCCGCGCCCTCGCCACCACGCCGAAACTGCTGCTGCTCGACGAGCCGGCCGCGGGGATGAACCCGTCCGAGACGGTCGCGCTGATGGAGTTGATCCGCAAGATTCGGGACCGCGGCGTCACGGTGCTGCTTATCGAGCACCACATGAACCTCGTCATGGGCATCTCCGACCGCGTGGCGGTGCTCGACTACGGCACGAAGATCGCCGAGGGGACGCCGGCCGAAGTGAGCCGCGACCCCAAGGTGATCGAGGCGTACCTGGGCAAGGAGGACGTGGGGTGAGGCGTTTTGTCGGGGCATCCCCTTGTGGGTGCCCGGACTGCGCGTCTCGATTGGGATGGGTTTCGTAGGGGCATCCCCTTGTGGGTGCCCGGCGTTGACAACGCCGGTGCCAGGTGGGGTCGTCGGCTACCGCTTGAGGAAGCGCAGGCAGGGCACCCACAAGGGGATGCCCCTACAAGAATTCGGCGGACGCCGCCCGCCGTGGGCCGGCAGAACATCACGAGAATCGCCCGCATGGAACTGCTCCGCATCGACAACCTGAACGCCGGCTACGGGCCGGTCAACGTGCTCGACAACGTGGCGCTGACGGTCAACGCCGGCGAGATCGTCGCCATGATCGGGGCCAACGGCGCGGGCAAGACCACGACCCTCATGGCGCTCTCGGGCATCGTCCGGCCGCGCGACGGCTCGTCGGTCGTCTTCGACGGCGAGCACATCGAGGCGCTGCCGCCGCACGAGATCGTGAGGCGCGGGCTGGCGCAGTCGCCGGAGGGCCGCAAGATCTTCCCCCGGCTGTCGGTCCTCGAAAACTTGAACATGGGCGCGTTCACCCGCAAGGACCGCCCCGGCATCGCCGACGACGTGGCGAAGTCGTTCGCGATGTTCCCGATTCTGGGCGAGCGCAAGCACCAGGCGGCGGGGCTGCTCTCCGGCGGCCAGCAGCAGATGCTTGCGATCGCCCGCGCGCTGATGGCCCGGCCGAAGTTGCTGATGCTCGACGAGCCGTCGCTGGGCCTCGCCCCGCAGATCGTCGTGCAGATCTTCGAGGTCATCCGCGACCTCAACAAGCAGGGCATGTCGGTGCTGATCGTCGAGCAGAACGCCCGGATGGCGCTGAAGTTCGCCCACCGCGGCTACGTCCTCGAGACCGGCCGCGTGACGATGACCGACGCGGCGAGCGACCTCCTCACCGACCCGCGCGTGCGGGCGGCCTACCTCGGCGAGTCGTAACCCGTGCGCATCCTCAGTGTGACCACCGACCACTACCGCGTACCGCTGCCGAAGCGGCAACGCATCCCCCTCGCCGGGGCGACCGCGCCGCCGGCCGGCGCGACCGCCATCGAGGTCGTCGTCGTGACCCTCACGACCGAGGCCGGCGTCGCCCTCGGCTTCACGACCCTGGCCGGCCCCGGCGCGGCGAGCGTGCGGGCGTTGATCGAGACCGAAGTCAAGTCGCTCGTCGTCGGCGAGTCGGCGCACGACACGGAGCGGCTGCTGTCGAAGGCCGAGTTCCACTTCCGCGACGTGGGCTTCGCCGGCCCCGCCAGCCGCGCCTACGCCGCCGTCGATGTCGCCCTGTGGGACGCCAAGTCGAGCGCCGCCGGCGTGCCGTTGGGCACCTACTTGGGCGCGGCCCGCGCGGCGTCACCGTTCTTCACGAGCGAGATCGTCGGCACCGGCTGGGACGCCGGCGACGCCACCAAGTCGGCTCAGGCGGCGCTCAAAGTCGGGGCGATGGGCGTGCGGCTGGAGATCGGCACGGCCAACGTCGAGGGGGACGCCGACCGCGCCCGCCAACTGCACGACGCCGTCGGCGAGGACGCCTGGATCGGCCTGGCCGCCGGCGGCCGCTACGACCTGAACACGGCACTCGCGCTGGCGCACTTCTTCCAGGACCAGGGCATCGACTGGTTCGAGGACCCGATCAACCCCGCCGACGCGACCGGCTACGCCCGGCTCGCCGACAAGCTCGAGATCCCGCTGGCCGTCGGCAGTACTTTTGACCGCCGCGAGGACTTCACCCGCGTCAGCCGCGACGGCCTGGCGCGTATCCTGCGCCCCGACATCGGCAAGGTCGGCGGCCTCACGGCGCTGCTCAAAATCGCCGCGGTGGCCGAGGCCCACGGCCTGGCCGTCTGCCCCGTGCGGATGCCCGAAGTGACGGCGCACCTCGGCGCGGCGTTGCCGGCCGTGACGCTGATCGACCGCGTGAGTTGGTGCGACGCCCTGTTCGCCGGCGGCCCGACGATCGACGCCGGGAAGCTCGCCCCCCCGACTACGCCGGGCCTGGGGTTGAAGTTGGGCGAAGCGGCGGCGAAGTACAAGGTTTCTTGAAAGACTTTTGCCGCGGAGACGCAGAGACGCGGAGAGAACCAAATTCAAGTTTCGGTTTTCTCCGCGACTCTGCGTCTCCGCGGCAAAAATTGCTTTCTAAGGGTTCCGCACCGTCGGCACTACGAACACGACCACCGTGAAGCCCGTCGCGCCGCACACCCCGATCACCACGCGCAGCCAGTCGGGCAGGCCGGCGAAGACGATACTCGCCGTACACGCCAGCGTCATCATCGTGACCGCCGTCACCTTCGACGACACGCGCATGCCGCGGTGGTGGTGCCAGTCGCGGATCAGCCGGCCGAAGTACGGCGAGTACCACAGCCACGCCTGGAGGCGCGGCGACGACCGGCTGAAGAAGTAACTCGCCAGCAGCACCCACGGCACCGTCGGCAGCCCCGGCGTGACCGCCCCGACGTAGGCGACGCCGACGAACACGCAGCCGACGGCGACGAAGACCAGCCGCTTCACGCCGGTGACTTGCTGTTCGACCGGCGGCGGGGGGATCGTGGCGGTCGGCGGCATGGCGTGATTGTAGTCGCGCGGTGGCGGTAGAATGGCGGCATGGAACACCTCGCCGTCTTTTGCGGGTCGCAGTTCGGGGCCGACCCCGCTTACGCCGCCGCCGCCGCGGACCTCGGCACCGAGTCGGCCCGCCGGGGCGTGACCCTCGTCTACGGCGGCGGCCGCGTCGGGCTGATGGGCGTCGTGGCGGCGGCGTGCGTCAAGGCCGGCGGCCGGGTGGTCGGCGTCATTCCCGAGTTCCTCGCGGCCAAGGAGATCGCCTTCGCCGACGCCACCGAGTTGCACGTCGTGGCGACGATGCACCAGCGCAAGGCGATCATGGCCGACCGCGCCGACGCCGTGGCGGTGCTGCCCGGCGGCTACGGCACGATGGACGAACTCTTCGAGATTTTGACGTGGGCGCAACTCGGCCTGCACGCGAAGCCGGTGGTGCTGCTCAACGTGAAGGGCTTCTTCGACCCACTCTTGACGTGGGTCGATCACCTGACGCGCGAAGGGTTCGTGCAGTTGCGCCACCGCGAATTGTTGCTGGTGGCCGACGACGTGACGAAGATGTTCGAGACGCTCGCCCGGCGCGGGCCGGACGTGCGGTGAAGTCGGAGCCGCAGTTAGTAGTCGCCGGCGATCACTTGGCCGTCCGCGCGGGCGGCCAACAGTTGGAGGACGATGAAACTCACGCTGGACTTCAGCGGCCGGACGGAGCCGTCCCCGAAGGCGACGTTGCACACGCCCGTGTGAAAGCTGTACAACTCACCCTGGTTCCAGCCGTTAATCGTGAGGGCCGTGGGGATTTGGGCCGCGGTCGAGACTTTTCCGACCGGCTTGACCGTCGGTGTGAGAGGGCCTAGCGTCCCGGAACAAGTAATGTTGTTCTGTTCCGCAGCCCACGCCCCGCGGACAGTCGTAAAGGTGTCTACGTACTTCGTCGAGAGTGCCCAGGGTTCGTCGCGCGCTGCGCTCTCGCCGATCATGAGTGTATTGCTCAGGCCGTCCGTAATGGCCAAGAGTTGGGTGCGCTTGTTCGCGCTCAAGACACCACTGACGGCGTCGGTGCCTGGAAACGTCGTCAAGCCGAGGCCGGGGGAGGGGGCTGTCCACACCACCGGAGTGTTGTTCGCGCGCGAAGTCGGGAAGTAGTCAGTTGTGGCGACCGTGTCCGAGCCGTCGGACGCAGTGGCTGAGAGTGTGCCCGTCGTGAGGTGGGTCGTCGGCACCGAGGGGCACTCGTAAGTCGGGATGCGCACTTTAATCGCCGGGCGGTTCGCCGGGTTCGACCAGTCGAGCGTGAAGTTGTAACCGCCGGCCACAGCGGTCAGGACGTTGGCCTGTTCGATGTAAGGCAGCATGATCGACTGGAAGCCGTGCCGCGAGTACGCTACAGGCGTGGCCGTCTTCAAGAATTCCTCAAGCCCAGGGATAAGAGTTGTCGTCGTGGTGTTGACGACGCCTGGGGGCAGCGAGCCAACGGCACTCTCGTAGTTATGGACCGAGAGGGCCATTTGCTTCAGGTTGTTGGTGCACTTCATGCGGGCCGCGGACTCGCGGACTTTCTGCACGGCGGGCAATAGCAGGCCAATCAGGATAGCGATGATGGCGATGACTACGAGTAGCTCGATCAGCGTGAACGCGGGCCGTGTGAGGAGACGGGGGCGGGTGCGCATGGCACTCCTTCATTCGCGAATGGGATGAATGACGACACATGAAAGAGGGTAGCAATCGCCAACACTCGGCTCGAACTCGCACGTTTCCCCGTCGGGGCAGGCCAGGGGGTTAGTCCCAGGCTGCGGGGTATCTGGGCCACCCGGCTCGACACCGGCGCGGCGACCAACTCGACTCGGAGGGAGCGATCGAGTCTCAAGGGATGGAGAGTCCCCCGAAGTTCTTAAAGAATGCTAACCACGAACTGCAGGCGAGGCAAGCCTCGGCGAATGAAGATCCGGCGAAGATTGGCCCCCGCGCAATTGCGATCCGAGTGAGAGTCGCCACCGGCATGACACCCCAAAACTGGCGACGCTCGCCCCCCACCGGGGCGTCGGCGACCGGCGTATACTCTGCGCGGGCCGCCTCGACACTCCGGGAGTCACGCCGATGGTCCTCGTTTTGATGGGCGTCTCCGGGTCGGGTAAGACGACCGTCGGTAAGCTCTTGGCCGCGCAACTCAGCTGGGACTACGTCGAGGCCGACGACTACCACTCGGCCGCCAACGTCGAGAAGATGCGTGCCGGCGTGCCGCTGACCGACGCCGACCGCCGGCCGTGGCTCGACGCGCTGCGGCTCAAGGTCGATGGGCTGTGCGAGGGCGGCGTGGACGCGGTGTTAGCCTGCTCGGCGCTCAAGCACGCCTACCAGGACTACCTCGAGCGCGACGAGCCGGGCTGCGTGCGCTACGTCTACCTGCACGGCACCGAGGAAGCCATCCGCGACCGCCTCGCCGCCCGCACGGGCCACTTCATGAACCCGGCGCTGCTGCACAGCCAGTTCGAGGCGCTCGAGCCGCCGGCCGACGCCTTGCGGGTCGAGGTCGCCGGCACGCCGGAAGCCGTCGTCGCGGAGATCCGCCGCGGGCTGTTCCTGTGACTGGAACGCGGAGACCTCACCCCCCGGCCTCTCCGTTTCGGAGAGGGGAAGCAAGTGCGTCGAAGCCAACGACTCGAACCCACTTGCTCCCCTCTTCGTCTCGGAGAGGCCGGGGGTGAGGTCTCTTCGCGCCGCAGCCGTGCGCGAAGGTTTGATGAAGCCTGACGTAACCCCCTGGACTCCCTGGCGTCGGGGTGCAGGATACACGTGCCTCGCCTCCGCCGCCTGGGTGCCGCACCGCCATGACCCGACGCTTCGCACTCCTCCTGCTCGTCGCCCTGTCGCCGGTGGGGTGCGCCCCGTCGGACGCGGTCACGGTTCAAGGCGCGGGGGCGACGTTCCCGGCCCCGCTCTCGAAGCGCTGGTTCCTCGATTACAACCTCGCCCACCCCGAGGTCCGCGTCAACTACCAGGCCACCGGCAGTGGCGCGGGCGTCAGCCAACTGCAAGCGGGGCTGACCGACTTCGCCGAGTCCGACGAGGCGCTCTCGAAGGCCACGCTCCTCGAGGTCGCCAAGCCGATGGGCAAGCGCGACGGCACGACTGTCGAACTGATGCAGGTGCCGATCACCGGCGGCGCGGTCGCGCTCTGCTACAACCTGCCCGGCAACCCCGACCTGAATTTGCCGCGACTCGTGTACGTCGGCATGGCGCTCGGCGAGGTCACGCACTGGGACGACGCGGCGCTGGCGAAGGCCAACCCCGGCGTCGCGCTGCCGCACCTGCCGGTCACGTTCATCCGCCGCGCCGAGAGCAGCGGCACGACCTTCGTGTTCACGACGCACCTCAACGCCATCGACGACCGCTGGAAGCTCGCCAAGGACCGCAAGTCTTGCAGTCCGCTCTCGAAGAGTGCCGACGGCCCCGGTGCCAGTAAGTCGCCGCAGTGGAAGGTCGGCCTGGGCGGCAAGGGCAACTCCGGGGTCGCCGCGCTCGTCGGCCAGACGCCGGGGGCGTTCGGCTACCTCGAAGCCGGCTACGCCGAACTCGCGAAGTTGAAGGTGGCGCGGCTGCAGAACAAGTCCGGGGCGTACGTCCTGCCGGCCGGCGAGAACGCCCGCGTCGCCCTCGACGAGGCCGTGTTCAACGACGTGTTCGGCACGACGGTGCCCGACCCCGAGGTGGCGGACGCGTACCCGATCGTGACGTTCACCTGGGCCGTGACCCGCACCCGCTACGCCGACCGCCGCGTCGGCGACGCGCTGCGGGCGGTACTCGGCTACTGCCTCGACGACGCGCCGGGCCGCGGGCAGGGGTTGAGCCGCACCCTCGGCTACGTCAAGCTGCCCGAGCCGACACTGGACAAGGCCCGCCGGGCCGTCCGGGCGATCAACGCCGACCCCACGCCGGAGCCGAAGCCATGACCGACCCCAGCGGCACGCTCGCGCGGCCGCCGACGCGCTTCGACCGGTCGGCCGACCGCACCTTCCGCGGCCTGACGGTCGCCGCCTCGGTGCTCGCCGTACTGCTGGTGGCGGCGATCGTCCTCCAGATCGCCACGCAGGCGGAGCCGGCCGTGCGCGAGTACGGCGTCGGGTTCCTGACCACGAGTAAGTGGGACCCCTCCGGCAAGAGGTTCGGCGTGCTGCCGCAGATCGCCGGTACGTTGTACAGTTCCGCGCTGGGCGTCGCCCTCGGGTCACTTTTCGGCGTCACCGTCGCCATCGTCCTGACCCAAGACTTCCTGCCGCCACGACTCGAAGCGCTCACGAAGGGCGTCGTCGAACTGCTCTCCGCGGTGCCGAGTGTCGTCTACGGCCTGTGGGGGATCTTCGTCGTCATCCCGGCGGTGCGGCCGCTAGCCAACGCGGTCCACGAGTCTCTCGGGGCCGTCCCGTTTTTCAGCACCCGCCTGGCCGGGCCGGGGCTGCTGCCGGCGGCGTTCGTCCTGGCGATCATGGTGCTGCCGACGGTCACGGCCATCTCGCGCGACGCCCTCGCCGCCGTGCCCGGCAAGCTGCGCGAGGCGGCTTACGGCCTCGGGGCGACTCGCTGGGAGGCGATCGTCAAGGTGGTGCTGCCCACGGCGTCGCGCGGCGTTTTTGGGGCGATCGTCCTGGCCTTCGGCCGCGCCGTCGGCGAGACGATGGCGCTGGCGATGCTGCTGGGCAACAGCAACACGATCAGTTGGTCGCTGTTCGCGCCGGGCAACACGCTGGCAACCTTGGTTGCCAACCAGTGGCCCGAGGCGGGGGCCGTCGAGAAGGGGGCCCTCATGTACGCCGGGCTGGTGCTGTTAGGCATTACGCTCGTCATCAACAGCGTCGGCACGCTGGTCTTGCGCCGCGCCGTCCGGGTCGAGGAGGCGCACCAGTGATCGCCCACCCCGAACCCCGAACCGACCCCGCGGCCGACGCGCTGAACTGGCGTCTCGGCCACCGCCGCACGCTGCTGAGTGCCACCCTCACGGTGGTCGCCGGGGCCATGACGGTCGCGGCGATGGTGCCGCTGCTGTCGGTGCTGGGCATGCTCGTGTACCGCGGCGGCCAGCGGCTCAGCGTGCGGCTGTTCACCGAGCTGCCGCCGGCGGCCGGGATGGAGGGCGGCGGCGTCGGCAACGCCGTCGTCGGCACGCTGCTCATGGTCGCCATCGGCGCGGCGTTGAGCGTGCCCTTCGGCATCCTGGCGGCGGTCTTTTTGGCGGAGTTCGGCCCCGACACGCGGCTGGCCGGCGTGGTCCGCTTCGTGGCCAAAGTCCTCTCGGGGTTGCCGTCGGTGCTGGCCGGGCTGTTCGCCTACGCCGCGGTCGTCCTGGCCACCGGGACCTACTCCGCGCTCGCCGGCGGGGCGGCCCTGGCCGTGCTGATGCTGCCGATGGTGCTGCTCACGGCCGAGCAGGCGTTGAAGGCCGTGCCGCGGCGGATGCGCGAGGCGGCCGTCGGCATGGGCTGCACGCCGACGCAGGCGGTCTGGCACGTCGTCCTGCCGGCCGCGCTGCCCGGCGTGCTCACCGGCGTGATGCTGGCGGTCGCCCGCGCCGCCGGTGAGACGGCCCCGCTGCTGTTCACGGCGCTGTTCAGCGACTACTGGCTGACGCGCAACCCGATGTCGCCGACGCCGTCGCTGGCGGTGCTGATCTTCGACTTCTCGAGTTCGCCGTTCCGCAACCAGATCGAGGTCGCCTGGGCGGCCTCGCTCATACTGGTGGCGCTGGTGATGCTGACCAACGTGGCCGCCCGGACGTGGGCCGCCCGATCCGCCCCGAAGTAGGTGCCGCCGTGAGCCACGCCGAAGCCCTCGCCGCCCCGCCCGCCCGCCCCGCCGCCCCGCGCGCGACCGACGTGGCCGTCGAGCTGCGCCTGAAGTCGCTTTACTACGGCGACTTCCGGGCCGTCCGCGACACCAACCTCACCATCCGCCGCAACGCCGTGACCGCGCTCATCGGCCCGTCGGGGTGCGGCAAGAGTACCGTGCTGCGCAGCGTCAACCGCATGAACGACCTGGTGCGCGGCTTCCGCCTCGACGGCGAGGTGCTCTTCCGCGGGCGCGACATCTACGACAAGCGCGTCGATCCGGTGGCGGTGCGCCGCGCCATCGGCATGGTCTTCCAGCAGCCCAACCCGTTCGCCATGAGCGTCGCGCGCAACGTGACCTTCGGCCTGAAGCTCAACGGCGTCCGCGACCACCTCGGCGAGCGGGTCGAGAAGGCGCTGCGGGGTGCCGCGCTGTGGGACGAGGTCAAGGATCAACTGCACAAGAGCGCGCTGGCGCTCTCCGGCGGGCAGCAGCAGCGGCTGTGCATCGCGCGGGCCATCGCCACCGAGCCGGAGGTCGTGCTGATGGACGAGCCGTGCTCGGCGATCGACCCCATCGCGACGCTCAAGATCGAGGAGTTGATGACGGCGCTGAAGGCGAAGTACACGATCGTGATCGTGACGCACAACTTGCAGCAGGCGAAGCGCGTGGCGGACGACACGGCGTTCCTGTACGTCGATCGGTCGGCGGGCGGCCGCACCGGGTACTTGGTCGAGAGCGGCCCGACGGCGGAGTTCTTCGCCAACCCCCGCGAGAGGCCGACGCAGGACTACATCGCCGGCGCGTTCGGGTGACGGGGCGTCGCAAAATGTGCCGCGATCCGGATGTCAAGCGGGCGTCCATGAAGAACGCCCCGCCGCCAACTTGTGGATGTCCTGGAAACCACCGGCCTCGTCGTTAATGGGGCGGCGGGGAGGGCGCGAGTCGGCGGGGTTGGCTTTCGCCACGACTCGGGTCAGTCGTTGTGCAGTTCTTGAAGGAACGCCAGCGCCTGGTGGAAGGTTTTGCTGTCGTGCTGATACAGCACCGAGGCGATGGCCTGCACCGTCTCGATGTCGTAGGACTTGACCAACTTGTTGACCTGACGCGCCACCTCGACGCCGCCGGCGTTGCCACTACCGCCGGCGCTGCGGCGCTCGCCGTTGTTGAGCGCCTTCGACTTCAGTTGGGACTTGTACGACGAGAACTGGCCGGGCGGCATGCGGTAGTCCTCGCCGAAGTGCGAGACGATCCAATCGACGCCCTCCTGGGGCTTCTCGACGCCCTCCTCGATGGCGCGCTTGACGGCCTCGGTCTTCGTTAACTTGGGCTTGGGCTCTTCGACGGACTTCTTTGCCACGGACATCCCCTTTAAGGTTTACGGTTGCCTCTTCTATTTACCCCCGCCATGAATCCTTGACAAGCCACATGGACGACAATTCTTGCAAGATTTCCGCGACTCGCCTTCGTGGGGGCCTAACAACGGACGAATCCCGCGGGAGGTGCTTGAAGGAAGCAACGCCCGCGGGATTCGTGTGAGGCCGGAATCGACTCCGCAACTGCCGCGTCAATCGCCGGACTTCAAGTCGAAGACCGACTCGGCCAGGCCGCGGACCAGGAGGTTGCCGGGCTGCGTCGGCTGGTGGTAGCCCCACATGCCGCGCACCATCTCGTAACTCATGATCGCGCCCATGAACATCAGCGGCAGCGTCATGAACAGCACCACGGCCGGCAGCGCGCCCCACTTGGCCGGGGCCGCGACGACGGACGGCCCTGGGGCACCGCGGTAGTCGCCGTCGTCGTCGCCGCGGACGCCGCGCAAGGCCCCGCTGGCGGACGCGCCGTGGTCGAGGTCGTCGGCCAGGTCCACGCCGTCGGGGTCGGCCAGCGCCCGCCGCCCGCCGCGGCCCTTGGCCCGCGGGGTGTCTTCGAGGACCGGCTCGCCCTCGTCTTCGATGACCATGACCTGGCTGCCGCTCTCGTCGTCGTTCGGATCGACCATGTCCGAGGCGTCGATCTCGAAGCCGTCGTCGCCGGCCAGGTCGGTGCCCTCCGCGACGACCACCGACGACGACTCGTCGGCCTCGAGCGACGGCAGCTCGAAGTCGGTCTCGAAGATGTCGCCCTGCGAGTTGTCGGCCACGCCGCCGCGGCCGGCCTGGGCGCTCGCCACCACGTCCGAGATGCCGGAGTGGTCGTCGAGGGTCAGCTCGAACTCGCTGTCCGAGTCCGGCCCCGTCGAGCGGCTGACCGTGCTGCGCGGGCCGCCCATCTTGCCGGCCGACGAGCCGCCGGGCGAGGCGTCGAGCGACAGCTCGAAATCGACGTCCGAGTCGCTGTCGGCGGGGGCGTCGGCGAGGTTCATCGGCCCGGTCTTGGGGGCCTTGCGCTCCAGCGACAGGCCGCTGTCGGCCGGGCGGCTGAGGTTGATGCCGCTCTGGCCGCCCTTGGGGTCGCCGGGCAGCAGCAGGCCGCCGAGATCGACTTCCTCGGAGCTGTCGCCGGCCATCTCGAGTTCGAGCGAGTCGTTGCTGGGGTCGAGGCTCAGCTCGAATTCGCTCGAGCTGTCGTCGCCCTTGGCCCCGCCGGCGTTCTTGGTGGGGCTGGGGATTTTCGACGACTCCGGCCCGGCGAGCTTGGTCCCGGACTTGGGCGCGGAGAGCCGGCCGGAGCCGCCGCTGGGCTTGATCACCGCGCTACTCGGCCCGGCGAGGTCGATCGTGATCTCCTCGGTCGGCAGCGAGTCGTCGGAGGCGTCGCGGCGGCCCACGCCGCTGGCGGGGTCGAGGCGCACGTCGCTGTCGCTCCCCGACTTGCCCGGCTTGTTCGGCTTGCCGGGCCTCGGCGGGGGCGGCGCGGTGAAGATGTCGTCGTCCGCGGCGACGAGCAGCGGCTCGTCGGCCTCCGGCAGGCGGGGCCGGCCGCCCGACTTCGGGGGCAGCGGCGCGGCGTCCTCGGCGAGGGCGAACGAGAAGTCGTTCGAGTCCTCGGCCGGGGCCGAGCCGACGGGGCCGACCCGGAGGCCGGGGTCGCTGGCGGCCCCGAGGACGCGGGCGAATTCGTCGATGTCGGCGGCCCGGAAGTGCGGCGGGTTGCCGGGGATCATCTGGATGTCCTTGACCCACTCCGTCTTGAGCTTGCGCTTGAAGACATCGACGGCCAGGCCGAGTTTCGCCGCGGCTTCGTCGAGGGTGTACAACTTGGCCATCGGGGAGGTCTCGGGGGTGGCGGGCCGCCCGCGCGGGGCTACTTGCTATCTTTGCCGATTGTAAGTCCGGATGCAGCGCCTGAAGTCAAAGATTTCGGCCCCCGGCCGCAGGGGAGCGTCGCGCACGCCGGGGACGCCGGTCGTAAGGGAGTCGGCGGGAACTGGCGGTGCCGCGTCCGCGCGCGGACGCGCGTAGGGGGCGTGTGGGCGGATTCCCCCTTGGCAAGGGGCGTGGCGGCGTTAAGATTTACGGGGTAGTGCAGGGGATGTAGCTCAATTGGTTAGAGCGCCGGACTGTCGATCCGGAGGTTGCGGGTTCGAGTCCCGTCATCCTCGCTGTGCGAGTCGATGCGAGCCGGTGCCGAAAGGTGCCGGCTCGCTGCATTTCCTGGGGTTTCCCGTCGCCAGCGTCATCCATGACTACAATACGAAGGACGCCAGACGGTGCCGATCGGTGCTCCCTGATGCCCCCCCCCACTGCGCCCGGCACTGCGCCCGAATAGGAGTCGGTGCCGGTCATGCGAAGCGGGATCGCCGCGTCGGCCGGCCCCGTCGGCACGAGGTTCGGCAACTTGCCCACTGCCCCGGTCAAGTCGTAGAGCCGGCGGTGCGAGTACCGCGCCGTGAGTTCCGGCTTCGAGTGCCCGGCGAGTTCTTGGAGTGTCCGGAGGTCGATGCCGGCCCGGCCGCCCAGCGTGAGGTACGAGTGCCGCAGGCTGTGGAAGTCGGCGAACTCGGGGCCGTCCGGCCCGTCCACGACGTAGGCGATGCCGGCCGCTTCGAGGTCGGAGCGTAGCATCTCCGCCCCGCGCCGGTCCCGTGCCCACGTCCCGCCCCAGACCGGCGCGTCGGCGGGCCGACCGTCGAAGTAGGCGGGCAGCGCGGCGGCCACGTCCGGCGGCAGAGGCTGCACCTTCAACTTCCGCGACTTGTTGAACCGCGCGGCCAGCGTCACGGTCGGGCTGTCCGTGTCGAGGTCGAAGTCGGCCGGAGTGAGGTTCGCCAGGGCGTTCGCCCGGAAGCCGGTGCCGGCGGCCACGAGGTACAGGAAGAAGCGGTCCCACCCGGTCAGCCCCCGATACGTGCGGACGCTTGAGCGGGCGGCGACGAACAGCCGGCGCAGTTCGCCCTCGGTCAGTTCGCGGCGGGCGTGCCGCACGTCGGCGCTGGCGTTCACCAGCGTCAAGGAGTCGAGCGCGTTCGAGCCGACGCGCTTCGCCTTAACGAGCCAGCGGAAGAATCCGCGCACGGCCCGGACGTAGTGGTTGACGGTTTCCGGCCCGCGGCCTTGCCCGGCTTTCGTCATGAGCGCTTCGACGGTGGCGCGGGGGAAGGTCCGCGCCTTGCCGTTGCCGGTCGCGCTCAGGCCGTGCCGCTTCACGTTCGCCCGGACGGCGGCCCCGCTGACCCCCAGCAGCTTCGCGACTTCGGCCGGCGTGAACGTGTCGCCGGGCGGGAGTCGGTGCGGTGCGGCGTCCCGGCGCAGCGCGTTGAGCCACTCCGCGGCCTTGCCGGCGTCGGCGTCCAGGGGGAAGACGAACCCGCACCCGGCCAGCAGCGCCGAGACTCGCGCCGCCGTCTGCCGGACGTGGTCGGTCGTGCCCCCCTTCGCCTCTTGCGCGGCGGCGTAGTCCTTGAGGTGTTCGGCGAGCGGCCGGCGGGTGTGCTCCTCGGCGGGGTCGGAGTAGCCGCTGCGCAACCGCTCCGCCTTGCGCTCGTGTTCGGCGGCGAGTTGCTCGGTGGCCTTGAGGTCGGCGAAGCCCTTGACCCGGCGCACGGTGCCGTTGGCGTCGCGGCACTCGAAGTGCCAGCGTTTCGAGGGGCGCAGGTACTTCGTACCGTCCTTGCTGACGGGCAAGACGGTCGCCTTGCCGCGCTCCTTGACGCGGACGTGCGGCCGGCCGCCCACGTCCACGAGTTCGGCGTCGGGCGGAATCGGGCAGGCGCGGACGGGCTTGAAGGGCTTCGCCATGATCGTCAACCTTTCGCGGTACGGCCGGCCGGCGGGGTCATTCCCGGCGGCCAACCTCGGGGCAAGTCGGAGTGTATCGGCGGCCACGCGGCGCGCCATTCTCGGTTCGCGTTTCGATTGCGGAATGAGGACTTTGTGCGCGGCCTTCGGGTTGCGCACTGGTCCCTTCTGGGATACCGGAAGTAGGCTTCCTCAGTGAATGACCGCTTTTCGCCTCATGCATGAGGAAGTTGGCT
>JAYTUC010000264.1:0-4253 GCA_043744775.1 Fimbriiglobus sp.
GTCCTTGAGCGGGGCCGACGCGCCGAAGCTCCGCATGGCGATGATCGCGCCCGTGTTGCCGGCGTAGCGCTCCCAGCCGAACGCGCTCGCCATCTCGACGCAGACGCGGGCGGTCACCTTCGGCGGCAACACGCTGTCGCGGTACTCCTTCGGCTGCTGCTCGAACAGCTCCCAACTCGGCAGGCTCACGACGCGGGCCTTGACCCCCTCGGCCTTGAGCTTCTCGAACGCCTCGACGCACAGCGGCACCTCGCTGCCGGTTCCGATCAGGATGACCTCCGGCGTGCCGGGCACCGCGTCCGCCAGGACGTAGCCGCCCTTCAAGACGCCCAGCGCCGGGGCGTACTTGGTGCGGTCCATCGTCGGCAACGCCTGCCGCGACAGGGCCAGCACGACGGGGTGGTGCTTCGACGTGAGGGCGACGCGGTACGCCTCGACGACCTCGTTGGCGTCGGCCGGCCGCAGCACGATCAGCCGGGGCACGGCCCGGAGGTTGGCGATCTGCTCGATCGGCTGGTGCGTCGGGCCGTCTTCGCCGACGCCGATCGAGTCGTGCGTGAAGATGTAGAACGGGGCGATTTCCTCGAGCGCGGCCAGGCGGATCGGCGTGCGGGCGTAATCCGAGAAGATCAGGAAGCCGGCGGCGTAGGCCCGCAGTTTCGACAGCGCCATGCCGTTGACGACCGCGCCCATCGCGTGCTCGCGCACCCCGAAGTTGACGTTGCGGCCGCCGTAGCTGTCGGCCTGGAGCGAGCCGGCCCCGTCGAAGTTGAGCTTCGACATGTTCGACTTGGCGAGGTCGGCGCTGCCGCCGACGACCCACGGGACCGCCTGGGCGACGGCGTTGAGCACCTTGCCCGACGACTCGCGCGAGGCCATCCCCTTGGCGTCGGCGGGGAAGTGCGGCAGGCTCGCCTCCCAGCCCTTGGGCAGGCCCTGGCTCTCCATCGCTTCGAGTTCGGCCGCCAGCGCGGGGAACTCGCCGGCGTAGGCCGCGTACTTCGCCTTCCAGGCGGCGTGGGCCGCCGCACCCCGCTCGCCGATGCCCGCGGCGAAGTGCTCCAGCACGCCCTCGGGGACGAGGAACTTCGCGTCCTCGGGCCAGCCGTAGGCCGCCTTCGTCAGCTTGACCTCGGCCTCGCCCAGCGGCTCGCCGTGGGCCTTCTCGGAGTTCGCGCGGTTCGGCGAGCCGTAGCCGATGATCGACTTGACGTTGATGAAGGTCGGCTTGCCGGTCGTGTGCCGGAAGGTGTCGAACGCCGCGGTGAGCTGGTCCAAGTCGTTGGCGTCGGTGACGTGGAGCACGTTCCAGCCGTAGGCGCGGAAGCGGGCCGGCACGTCCTCGGTGAACGCGATCACCGTGTGGCCGTCGATGGTGACGCTGTTGTCGTCGTAGACCCAGCACAGGTTGTCGAGCTTCAGGTGCCCGGCGAGCGACGCCGCCTCGGAGGTGATGCCCTCCATCATGCAGCCGTCGCCGCAGACGGCGTAGGTCTTGTGCTCGAAGAGGTCGGCGTAGCCCGGCTTGCCGTAGTGGGCTGCTTTCCACTTCGAGGCGATGGCCATGCCGACGGCGTTAGCACACCCCTGGCCGAGCGGCCCCGTCGTCGTCTCGATGCCCGCGGCGTAGTGCGACTCCGGGTGGCCGGCCGTGACGCTATCGACTTGCCGAAACCGCTTGATCTGCTCGAGGGTCACCGGCTCGCGGCCGTCCGCCTCGCGCACGCCGGCGAGGTACAGGAGCGAGTAGAGCAGCATCGAGGCGTGGCCGTTCGACAGGACGAAGCGGTCGCGGTTGGGCCACTGCGCGTCGGCGGGGTCGTAGTTGAGCACGCGGTTCCACAGCGCGTAGCCCACCGGGGCGAGGCCCATCGGCGCGCCGGGGTGGCCCGAGTTGGCGGCCTGGACGGCGTCGATCGAGAGCGTGCGGATCGCGTTGACGCAGAGCTGGTCGAGGGCCTCGGCCCCGGCAATCGGGGGCGCGGCGGCAGTCGGGCTGGCTACGGACATGGCGTCTCTCGGCGGTGTGGAATGCGTCGGGGTCTCTCGCGGCTCATGATATTGACCGGCCCGCGCCGCCGCCCCCGCCGGTGCCAAAGTCCTCTCCCGGTGGAGCGATTCGCCTCGCCGCGGCGCGCCCGGCGACGGTTGTAGCGGTCCGGTCAGCCGGGGACTCTGGAAAACAGGGGCGTTCGTGGCCCGCGCGGTCGTTTCCGCTGGGGATTTGCGAGATATTACCCCCAAGCAGCAGGAGTTTCGTTGACATCCGCCCGCGAAACGCCATATTTTCATGCTGTTCCGCCACTCTCACCTCGAACTGGAGCGCACGCACATGGCGAAGGACAAGGCCGACAAGGCCGCGAAGCCCGACAAGGCCAAGGAGCCGGCGAAGGCCGACAAGGCCAAGGAGCCGGCCAAGGGCGAGAAGGCCGCCGCGGTGAAGTCGATTACCAAGGGCGCGTTCATTGCCGCGATCGCCGAGAAGACGGAGCTGTCGAAGCCCCAAGTCACGAGCGTCTTCGAGGAGATGTCCGCGATCATCGTCAAGGAACTCAGCACGAAAGGCCCCGGCGTCATCGCCATCCCCGGCCTGCTCAAGCTGAAGGCCCGCCGCGTCAAGGCCGTCAAGGGCGGCAAGTCGGTGCCGAACCGCTTCAAGCCGGGCGAGACGACCGTCACCAAGGACAAGCCGGCCCACACCAAGGTCAGCGCCCGCGCTTTGAAGGGCCTCAAGGAGTCGCTGAAGTAGGCCCTCCGCACTCGGCGTGAACCCGAAGCGACCCGCCGGACCCGGCGGGTCGCTTCGTTTCGTCTGTCCACTCGCGCCGGGCGGCTGTAACTTGGTGCGAACGGCTCCCCAGTGACGGACGCGAACTTCAGGCGGGATCGGCCAGGCATGACGGACGGGCACCACACTCTCCCCCCCGACGCGGCGACACCCCCGCTGGAGACGCTCGCCGAGCGGCTGCGGAGTCTCGAGAGCCAGCTCGCGGCCCTCCAGAGCCGCGTGCCGCCTCCGGGGCCGCTGCCCGCCGGCTACGCCGCCCCGAACGCCCCCGGCGGCGTCCCCGGCGGCGTCTTGGGGGCCGCTGCCGGCCTACTGCCGGTGCTCGCCGCGAACGGCTTCTGGCGACGCTTCGCGTTCCTGCGCGAGTTGCGGCTGATCGTCGGCATGTACGTCGATTCCCGCTACCGCGTCAGCCGCCTGACGCAACTCGCGACGCCGGGCCTATTGGCCGCGATGGTCGCCAACTACTTCTTCTTCAACTGGCTGATGGTCGGCGTCCCGCTGCTGACGCCGATTCTCGAGCGCGCGGTGTTAATCGTCCTGGCCGTCGCACTGTATCAGGTGTTGAGCCGCGAGGCGGCGCGCTACGGCGAGGTCCTGGCGTACCTCACCCGCTACGGCCACTGACACCCCCTCCGCGAGCCGCCCCATGATTCGCCTCGGTGTGAACATCGACCACGTCGCCACGCTCCGCCAGGCCCGCCGGGCCAAGGAGCCGGACCCCGTCGCCGCCGCGGTGCTGGCCGAACTCGGCGGGGCCGACGGCATCACGGTCCACCTGCGCGAGGACCGCCGGCACATCCAGGACCGCGACGTGTATTTGCTGCGCGAGACCGTGCGCACGCGGCTCAACCTCGAGATGGCCTGCGCGGACGAGATCATCGCCATCGCCCTGAAAGTGATGCCCGACGAGATCACGCTGGTCCCCGAGAAGCGCCAGGAGTTGACGACCGAAGGCGGCCTCGACATCGTGACCCACGCCGACACGACCCGCTCCGCGGTGGAGCGCTTGAAGGCCGCCGGGCTGCACGTCAGCCTCTTCATCGACCCCGACTTGACGCAGCTCGACATGGCGAAGGCGTTGCACGCCGACGCCATCGAGTTCCAGACGGCCAGCTACAGCGAGGCGACGACCCCGGCGCAAGTCGCCGTCGAACTGGCGAAGTTGCGCAAGGCGACGGCTCACGCGCTCGAACTCGGCCTGCACCCGCACCTCGGCCACGGGCTGAACTACCAGAACGTCAAGCCGATTGTGCGTATCCACGGCGTCGTCGAGTTGAACATCGGCCACAGCATCGTCAGCCGCGCGATGTTCGCGGGGATGGAGCAGGCCGTGCGGGACATGAAGCAGGCGATGAGCGAGCACTACCCGCACACCCGCGTGGCGCTGTAGGTGCAATGTCTCGAAAACAATTTTGCCGCGGAGACGCAGAGTCGCGGGGTAATCCCCAATTGTTTTTTTGGG
>JAYTUC010000265.1:0-16686 GCA_043744775.1 Fimbriiglobus sp.
ACCGTCTTCGGCGGCGTCATCCTGAGCCACATCGACCTGGCCGGGGCGGTCGCTGCGAGGCGCGAAGTGCAGGTGCGCGGCGGCAACACCGCGGCCACGATCGTCACCGTAGCGGTCAACCGCGTCGAGTTCAAGCACCCGGTCCTCGTCGGCGACGTGGTGAAATTCTACGCCTGGCCGGTGCGCTTCGGCCGGACTTCCCTGACGATGCGCGTCGATGTCGTCGCCGAGCGGGGCGGCGAGGTGATCCCGGTCACGGAGGCCGAGGTCGTCTACGTCGGCATCGACGCCTCGACGCCGGGGCACCGGCCGACGCCGCTGGGGCTGCCGGCAACGCCGTGAGCGAGGCGTTGTTCAACCCGTCGCCTCGCCGTATAACGCCACTCCCAATCGTCACCGACCGTACCGAGACCGCTATGGCCTTCAGCGCCCACCACATGTACTTCGACGACTTCGACACGACCGCACAGTGGCAGTCGCCCGGCCGGACGATCACCGAGGCCGACATCATGACTTACGCCGGCTTCAGCGCCGACTTCAACCCGATGCACATCGACGAGGAGTTCGCCAAGAAGACGCCGTACCGTCGCCGCATCGCGCACGGCTTCGGCATTTTCGGCATCGCCAGCGGCCTGGGCGTGCAGGCCCCACTCGTCCGCATCATCGCGCTGACCGGCGTCCGCTGGTGGAAGTTCTCGCTGCCGGTGTTCATCGGCGACACCATTCACGTCCTGGCCCGCGTCGTCGAGAAGACGGTCAAGGGCCGGGGCCGGCGCGGCGAGGTCGTGTGGTATCGGGCGATTGTGAACCAGGAGGGGAAGATCGTCCAGGAGGGCGAAATCACGATGCTCGTCGAGTGCCGCCCGCTGACGCGCCCCATCGAGGAGACGCTGGCCGTGCCCACGGCCCTGGGCACGGCGTGAGACTTCGCTGAGGATCGTCGAGTGGGTCGTTGCAATCGGTCGTGGGGTCGTTTAGACTCCACCTCAGTATCAACCCCCTCCCCGTCCTCTGCCCCGCCGGAGTTTGCCATGTCCGTGTTCCACCGCCGCGAATTCCTGGCCCGCACCGCGTTGCTCGCAGGCGCAAGTGCCCTGGCGACCACGCCCGCCCGCGCCGCGGAGGAAGCCAAGCCGGCCAAGCGTGGCGCGGCCAGCGACCGCCTGCGAATCGCTGTTGTCGGCGTCCACGGCCGCGGCATGAGCCACGTCGGGGCGTACCTCGGCAAGAACAACTGCGAGATCGTGGCGGTCTGCGACTGTGACGAGGGCGTCATCAAGAACGCGATGAGTACGATCCAGAAGGGCCAGGGCGAGGCCCCGCGCTTCGTCCAGGACTTCCGCAAGTTGCTCGACGACAAGTCGATCGACGTGATCTCGATCGCCACGCCGAACCATTGGCACGCGCTGATGGCCGTCTGGGCCATGAGGGCCGGCAAGCACGTCTACGTCGAGAAGCCGGCGACGCACAACGTCCGCGAGGGGGCGCTGATGACCCAGGCGGCCCGCAAGTATGACCGCGTCTGCCAGGTCGGCACGCAAAGCCGCTCCAACGCCGGGATGCGCGACGCCATCGCCTACATCCACGCCGGCAACATCGGCAAGGTGAGCCTCGCCTACGGCAACTGCTACAAGCCCCGCAAGTCGATCGGCAAGGTGACCGCCCCGACTACGCCGCCGACGACGATGGACTACGACCTCTGGTGCGGCCCCGCGCCGAAGTCTCCCGTCGATCGCAAGGGCCTGCACTACGACTGGCACTGGATCTGGAACTACGGCAACGGCGACTTCGGCAACCAAGGCGTCCACGAGGCTGACAAGGCCCGCTGGGGCCTGAACGTCGCCGGCCTGCCGAAGTCGGTCGTGACCGTCGGCGGCCGCTTCGGCTACGTCGATGACGGCGAGACCCCGAACACCGAACTCGCCCTGTACGACTTCGGCAACGGCCAGAACATGATCTTCGAGGTCCGCGGCCTCGACACCAAGGACTACAAGGGCACCAAGGTCGGCAACATCTGGTTCGGCGACAAGGGGTACGTGGTCTGCCCGAGCTACAGCAACGGCGTCGCCTTCGACAACGACGGCAACAAGGTCAAGGAGTTCAAGGGCGGCGGCGACCAGTCGCACTTCGACAACTTCGTCAAGGCGGCCCGCAGCGGCAAGTCGGCCGACTTGAACTGCGACATCGCCGAGGGCCACCTGTCGGCGGCGCTGTGCCACCTGGCGAACATCAGCTACCGCCTCGGCAAGGAGGCCGCGATGGACGCCCCGACCGACGCGTTCACCGGTTGCAAGGAGGCCGGCGAGGCGTTGACCCGGATGAAGGCGCACCTGACGGACAACAAGGTCGATCTGGCGAAGGCCGTCGGCCGCGTAGGCCCGAAACTGCTCATCGACCCGAAGACGGAGCAGTTCACCGGCGGGGCCGACGACCTCGCCAAGGCGAACGCGATGCTGTTCCGCGAGTACCGCAAGGGCTTCGACATCACCGAGGCGGTGTAGTCGCGAGGCGAGCGGGGGACGAAAGTCCTCCGAGACTTCCCCACGCGGTAAATTGCCGGCCCTGGTGGAGACTCGGGGGACGATTGTCCCCCGCTCGCCGCGCATTACGCCACGAACAGCCCGCCGACGTAGTCCGGCGTCAGGCCGGGGAAGTCGCGCAGACGCTTGCCGGTGACGCCGTCCAGCACCACCACTCGCGGCCGGCTGCCGGGGCCGCTGGTGACGAGGATTTCGCCGCGGCCGTCAACGTTCAGGTCCCGCACCGCGACGCCGTTGCCGGCCTCGTCGGACGCGAACGGCTGGTAGGTCGCCGTGAGTTTGTCGCCGTCGAAGACCTTCACGTCCGGGCCGCCGCCGGCCATCGGCACGGTCACGATCCGCACGAGGCCGCCGGCATCGAGGCGGCCGGCGGCGACCATCACGCCGCTCCGCAAGCTCGAATCGTAGGCGAAGAAGTCTTCGAGCCGCGTGCCGTCCTTGCCGCTGACGACGACGACCCGCGGCGCGCCGCCCGGCCCCGCCCCGGCCACGATGTCGCCGTGGCCGTCGCCGTTCACATCCGCCACGGCGACGCTCACGCCGCCGCGGAAGTCGGACTCGACGGCGAAGTAGCTAGCGCGGGCGGACGGCAGCACGGTCAGCGTCACGTCGCCGCCGGGGAACAGGTCGCTGCCCGCGAAGAGCTTGACGTGCGGCCCGCCGTTCGCGCCGGCCCCCGTCACGATGTCGGCGTGACTGCCCCCGAGCACGTCTCCGGCCGCGACGTAGACGCCGCCGGTGAACGACTCGTCGTAGGCGAGGAACGACGCGACTTCGTGCAGCGTCCGGCCGTCGAACACCTTCACCACCGGGGCCACGCCGGGGCCGGCACCCACGACGACATCTTCGATACCGTCGCCGGTCACGTCGGCCACGGCGACGCGGGCACCGCTGACGCTGTCCTTGCCGAACGGGGTGACGATGCCGAGGAGGGCGTTGGTCTTGCCGTCGTAGACGTTGACCGTGGTCCGCACGCCGCCGGCCGACGCGACGGCGAAACGCCCGCCGTGGCCGTTGAGAAGGCTCGGCGGCGGCACGGCGTCAGTCGGGTAGTCGGCCGACATGCCGGCGAGGTGCGGCAACGAGGCCACGTCTTCGAGGCCGGCCGAGGCCACGTCGCGGGCCTCAAGGCGTTCGACGCGGAGGAAAGTCAGCGTCGAGCGGGTCGAGAGTTTGAAGCGGGCTAAGGCCACCATGAGGCACCTCCGAAGGAGCAATCCGTGCCGCGGGCGCTGGTGAGGCACCCGCTTCGGGGCGGGAGAGACTTTGCAGTCCGTTGACGTAGTGCAAACGGGGTATCGTCCTACGCTTGCGCCGGAATCGCAACCTCGCCTCGTCTTTTCGGCCGGCGTCGCTACCCTAACAGAATTGACTTGACACCCACGCCCGGCCGTTGAGCCGGGTCCACTGTTTCGGAGCGCTCAGATGGGCAACCCCGCCGGCGAACTCAAGAAGAAGCGTGAGAAGCGCCACAAGAAGCACATGCTGCAGCTCGACAAGAAGTACGCCGCGCTCGAGGCCGTCGCCGTCAAGCCGGTCGCGACCGAAGTCAAGAAGTAGGGTGCGGTTGTCGCAGGCTTCGCGACACGAAGCGCAGGCCGGGCACCCACGAGGGCTACCCCTACAAGACTTCGGGGTCCGTCGATCTTCGGCTCCGCTGTAGGCGAACTGTAGGGGTGCCCCTTGTGGGTGCCCGGCCTGCGCTACCCTACTCACGTCTCGTACTACGACACCTTCCCCAACACCGCCCTAGCCGATGGCCGCTTTCCAGAGCGCCGGCACTGTGTCGCGGTGGTCGCCGGCGACGTAATAGCTCTCGCCGCCGTCGGCGACGGTTCGCACCAGGATCGTTTTCCACGGCCGGTAGAAATAGCGCGGGTCGGACTTCGGGGCCTGCTTGCGGTAGTCGTCGTCGAGCGGCAACAGGTCGAACACGGCGGTCGTGAAGTCGGTGATGGTCGCGCCGTCTTGGTGCGCCAGGTTTCGCGCCATCGCTAACGCCTTCAGGTACACCTCCGGCCCCATCACGGCCGTGCCGAAGTTCAGCACGACCCCGCCCTCGAGCGACCGGACGTGTTCGGCGTAGATCAAGAAGTCGGTGTAACTCGCCTGGCCGAGGGCCGCGCCGTCGGCGTTGGGGTGCTCGTGCAGGATGTCGTAGCCGATGCCGACGTGAACCGTCACCGGCACGCCGCGGCGGTAGGCGGCCGCGAGGATGCTCACGTCCTTGTGCGGGAACGCCCCCTCGTGGATCGCCTTGCCGAGGCACTCGCCGTAACCGAGGCCCGCCTTCGCGCCGGCGACGATCGCGTCGTTCATGCGGCCCGTCTCGGCCCACAGGCCGAACTCGCCGGTGCGGACGTAGCGTGCCACGCTCTCGGTCGTCTGGCCGATCAAGGCAAGTTCGTAGTCGTGGATCGGCCCCGCCCCGTTCATGGCGATCAGCGAGAACAGGCCGCGGTCCATCAGGTCGATGAGGTAGCGTTGGGTGCCTGCGCGGATGACGTGCCCACCCATCATCAAGATGCGCGCGGCGTCGTTGGCCCGCGCCGATTTCAGCCGGCGGCCGAGGATTTCGAGCGACGGGTGCGTGAACGGCACCGGCGCGTCGAGCGGCAGGATCACGTCGAGCGTCAAGTCGTGCTGCCGCTCCGCGAGGGGCTTGACGATCAGGCGGCTGCGGTCGAACTGCGGGTAGGGCATCACGCGTCCTCGAAGAGCCAGGCGACGAGGTCGGCTTGCATCGCGTAGTCCGCGACGATCAGGTCGGCCCCGAGTTCGGTGAGCATCGCCCGCTTCAGGGCGTGCATCCCCACGCGCGGCGGCTCCTCGCTGGCGATCCCGACGACGGTGCCGCCGACACGCTTGACCTCGACCGTCTCCGAGTATCCGTCGCCGAAGCCGAGGAGTTGCCGGCCGGCGATGCTTTGCTCGCGCAGGATGCGGGCCACCACGTCGGCCTTGCGGAAGTCGGTCGAGTTCGGGGCGGGGGCGTAGAAACGCTCGCCGAAGAAGTGATCGACCATGAGCAAGTCGGCCTCCTCGCGGACGTGCGTGATGGTCGTGCCACTAGCCAGGTAGAGTGCGACGCCGCGACGCTTGAGGTTGCGCAACAGTTCGTGCGTGCCCCGTGGCGTCCACGGCTGGCCTTGGCGGACGAGTTCTTTGCGGTGCCCGACGGCGGCGAACAGCCGGCGGTGGAACTCGACGAGCAGGTCGTCCGGGTCGGGGGCGCCGCCGCCGCGGTGCGCGATGTCCTCGGCGAGCCGACGCATCTGGAAGATCGACGGCCTGCCGCTCAGCAGTAAGACTTCGCGCTCCAGTTGAGGCAAGAGTTCGGCGTCCGGAGGGGCCGGGAGGTTTCGCTCGCGGATCAGGTCGCGGCCGAGTTCGGCCATGAGGCGCGACCAGCCCTCGCGCAGCAGCGACAACGTGCCGTCGAAGTCGAACATCGCCGCGCGGTAGTCGCCACGCGGTACGGCGGGGTTGAGGAGTAAGACGCCTTCGGGCAGGTTCACGCAGCCGTCCTCGCAGTGGGGTCGATGCTGATAACATACCGGGATGCCGCCGACCCCCGCCCGCTTCGCCGACGCCCTGCTGCTGACCGGCCCCACCGGGTCGGGCAAGACCGCGCTCGCGCTCGACCTCGCCGAGCAGTACAACGCCGAGATCGTCGCCGCCGATTCGATGACGGTTTACCGCCACCTCGACATCGGCACCGCCAAGCCGACGCCCGCCGAGTTGACGCGCGTGCGGCACCACCTCGTGGGAGTGCTAGAGCCGTGGGAGTCGGCCAACGTCGCCTGGTGGCTGACCGCTGCCGATGCGGCGTGCCGGGACATTCGCAGCCGCGGCAAGCGGCCGCTGTTCGTCGGCGGCACGCCGTTCTACCTGAAGGCCCTGCTCTGCGGACTCTTCGACGGTCCGCCGTCGGACCCGGCGGTGCGTACCCGCCTCGAAGCCGACGCGGAGGCCGACCGCCACGCCACGCACGAGCGCCTGCGGCAGTGTGACCCCCGGACGGCCGCGCGGCTGCACGTCAACGACCTCCGCCGGGTCGCCAGGGCGCTCGAAGTCTTCGAGCTGACCGGCACGCCGATCAGCGCGTTGCAACAGACGTGGGACAGCCCCGCGTTCGCGGCCCCCGGCGAGGCGAGCCCGGCCGCCGCGGCGTTGCCGTGCGTCGTGCTGGACTGGCCGCGGCCGGAGCTTTGCGCACGCATCGACCGCCGCGTCGAGGAGATGCTCGCGGCCGGCTGGCTCGACGAGGTGCGGCGGTTGGGGCAACTCCCGCGACCCTTGAGCCGCGAGGCGGGGCAGGCCTTGGGCTACCCCGAGTTGCGCGACGTACTCGGCGGCCAAATAACTTTGGCGGCGGCGACGACGGCGATCCAGACGCGGACCCGCCAGTTCGCCAAGCGGCAGATGACGTGGTTCCGCGGCCTGCGGGCGGGGACTTTCGTGCGGGCCGGCGGTGACACCCGTGCCATTCTTGCCGAGATTACGTCAGTTTTCGGTTCCCAGGCGGGATTTTTCGGCGACAATGCAAGTGTAGTCGTCACAGTTCCCATAAAATGACGCGGACGGACTTTTCGACCCCGATGTCCCCACGCCATCGCCACGGACGTGTGCTAAAACTGTGTCACCGGGGCTCGCCCCGCCGCCGGACCCTGCGACCACTCCAGGACACCCCATGACCACCGTAACGTTTCTGGTCCTCGAAGGCGTCGATAAGGGCCGGGTCTTCCGCGACCTGCCGATCCCCGTCACCATCGGCCGCGAGGAGGGCAACGTGCTGCGCCTCAACGACGAGCGCGTCAGCCGCTACCACGCCAAGATTCAGCACGACGAGGGCGACACGATCCTCACCGACCTCGACAGCACGAACGGCACCCGCGTCAACGGCTCAACGGTGCAGATCCGCCGGCTGCGTGCGGGGGACCAACTGTCCATCGGCCGGACGATGCTGCTGTACGGCACGATGGAAGAAATCGAGGCCCGCCGGGCGTCGTACTCGAAGGCCGCGGCCGGCAACGGCGGGACGCAGACGATTCGGGCCAACGAACTCGCCGAGGCCAGCGGACGGGCCGGCCTACCGAGCAAGAAGCCGGTGCCTCAACAGCCGGCCGAGTGGAGCGCCCGCGACGAGGACATCCCGCCGATGCCCAACAAGCTCTCCGGGGCGCAGGCCGCCCGCCTCGCCGAGATCTTCGACTACCTGCACCGCGGCATCACGACTTCGGTCGAGAACATCGACTCGAACGAGGACGGCACCGAGGTTAAGCTCGGCTTCAACGAGTGGCAGACGGTCCAGGCCGTGCAGATGCTCCTCGCCCGCTTCGGCCGCATGGTTGCCGAGCCGGAACACCACAACTAGCCGGCCCTCACGGCAACCACCCCGCCAACCCGGCCGTCGCGCCGGGTTGTTTCGTTTCGCCTTGGCACCCCACCGTGGGCGCGGTATGTCGCGCGGCCCGTAAAATACGGGTACGCCCTGGAGACGCCCTTCGATGTCCGACCGCAAGTTCGCCCACCTGCACCTGCATACCCACTACTCGCTGCTCGACGGGGCCAACCGCATCCCGGAACTCGTCGCGCAGACGAAGAAACTGGGCATGGACGCGCTCGCGATCACCGACCACGGCAACCTCTACGGCGCGATCGAGTTCTACAAGACTTGCAAGGACCACGGCGTCAACCCGGTAATCGGTTACGAGGCGTATGTCGCCCCCGGCGACCGCCGCGAGAAAAAGGCCGCGCGCCAGGGCGAGGCGTACAGCCACCTGACACTTCTGGCGAAGAACAACGTCGGCTTCAAGAACCTCATTAAACTCTCGTCGATCGCGTTCCTGGAAGGCTTCTACTACAACCCGCGCATCGACGCCGAGATTCTCGCGGCTCACAGTGAAGGCTTGATTTGCCTCAGCGGATGTTTAGCCGGCGAGTTCAACAAGCTCATCTTGAAAGACCGCGTTGCCGACGCCACCAGGTTAGCGCAGTGGTATCAAAGTGTCTTCAGAGACGACTTCTACGTCGAGTTACAGAACAACGGCATCGATTTGCAGGACCAGTGTACGCCGGTCGCGGTCGAAATTGCCGCCAAGGTCGGCGTGCCGCTCGTTGCCACTTCCGACGCGCACTACTTGTGTGCCGACGACGCCGAGGCCCACGACGTGCTGTTCTGCATTAACACTGGCAAGAAGCGTGACCCCCGCAAGAAGCAGTACCCCGAGGGTAGGCTACCCAACCCGTACTATGTGCGGTCGCCCAAGGACATGTACGGTCTGTTCCCCGGCTTCGAGGACGCCGTCGCCCGCAGTCACACGATTGCGTCGAACGTCGATATTTCCATCGACTTCAAGAAGCGACACTTCCCGATTTTCAAGCAGCCGGAGCCGCACACGCAGGAAGGCTACTTGAGGATGCTGTGCGAGCAGGGTGTTAAGGAGCGCTACGGCGACGACCCGAGGCCGGAGGTCTGGGACCGCCTCGCCCACGAACTCGGCATCATCAACCGCATGGGCTTCGCCGGCTACTTCCTCATCGTCTGGGACTTCGTGCGCTTCGCCCGCGAGCAGGGCATCCCGTGCTCGGCGCGGGGGTCCGGATGCGGCTCGATCGTCTGTTTTCTGCTATGGCTGAGCCACGTCGATCCGCTCGACTACGACTTGCTGTTCGAGCGCTTCCTGGACCCCAACCGCTCCGAAGCGCCCGACATCGACATCGACTTCTGCCAGGAGCGGCGCGAGAAGGTCATCCAGTACGTCAAGCAGAAGTACGGCAGCGAGTCCGTCGCGCAAATCGGTACGTTCGGTACACTTGCGGCGAAAGCCGCGCTCAAAGACGTGGGCCGGGTGTTGGACATTCCGCTCGACCGCGTCAACGTCATGTGCAAGTTGGTGCCGATGCGCGGCACCATTTCGTTGACGATCAAGGACGCCCTCGAGCAGTCGCCGGACTTCCGCAAGGAGTACGACAACGACCCCACGGTGCGGCAGTGGGTCGATATCGCTAGGAAGCTCGAAGGGATGAACCGCGGTGTCGGCACGCACGCCGCCGGGGTGGTCATCGCCAACGGGCCGATCACCGACTTCGTGCCGGTGCAGCGTGCCACCCGCAAGGGCGAGGACGGCGACAAGGCCCCCGGCGACATCGTCGTGACGACGCAGTGGGAAATGGGGGACATCGAGAAGGTCGGCCTGCTAAAGATGGACTTCCTAGGCTTGAGAACCTTGACCCTCGTCGATAATGCGTTGAAGCTCATCAAGCGGACCCACGGCGTTGCTATTGATGTGTACAAACTGCCGCTCGACGACACGGCCACGTACGAACTCTTGCAGCGTGGCGACGCCAAGGGGGTGTTCCAGTTCGAGAGCGAGGGCATCCGAGAACTGTTGAAGCGGATGAAGCCCGACAACATCCGCGACATCGTTGCCTGTACGGCCCTGTACCGGCCGGGTCCGCTCGAAGGCGGCATGGTCGATGAGTACATCGAGTGCAAGCACGGCCGCAAGAAGCCGGACTACCCGCACCCGATCATGGAGGCAATCCTCGGCGAAACCTACGGCGTGATGGTGTACCAAGAGCAGGTGATGCGGATGCTGAATCGCCTCGGCGGCATCGAGCTGTCGAGCGCCTACGCCTGTATCAAGGCGATCAGCAAGAAAAAAGAAGATATCATCGACGCCCGCAAGGTCGATTTTATTCGGGGTTGCGGCGTCAACGGCGTCGGCCCGGCTAAGGCGCTCGAAATCTTTGAGCAGATCGTCAAATTCGGTGGTTACGGATTCAATAAGTCTCACAGCGCCGCGTATGCCCACGTCACGTACCACACGGCCTACTTGAAGCAGTACTACCCGGCCGAGTTCATGGCGGCGTTGTTGAGTAGCGAAATCGACGACGGCAACAAGCGCGACATGCTCGTCGATCACATCGCCGACTCGCGGCGCATGGGCGTGGACGTGTTGCCGCCGGACGTGAACAAGGGGCAGGCCGACTTCACCGTCGTGGCCGGCAAGATCGTCTTCGGGCTGACGGCCATCAAGGGCCTGGGCCGCGGGGCGTCCGAGGAGATCGTGCGGGCGCGCGAGGCCGGGGGGCCGTTCCGCGACCTGTTCGACTTTTGCGAGCGCATCGACATCCGCACCGTGACGAAGGCGGCCGTCGAGAAGCTCATCAAGGCCGGCGGCATGGACTGCTTCGGCAAGAACAAGCGCGCGGCATCGGTCATGGCGCTGTCCCGCGCCGTCCAGGCGGCCGACGACAAGGCCGCCGACCGTCGCCGCGGCCAGAAGAACTTGCTCGACATCTTCGACGACGACGCATCGCCGGTAGCGACCTTGCCTGCGACCGCGATGCGCTTCGGCGAGGGGGTGCCCGACCTGCCGGAGTGGCCGGAGTTGGAGAAGCTCAAGTTCGAGAAGGAGTCGCTCGACTTCTACATTTCGAGCCACCCGCTGGCGCAGTTCGACGAGCAGTTGCGCCGCTTCCGCACGCACGACACGGCGCAACTCGGCAAGCTGGCCGTGGGCACCGAGGTCCGCGTCGGCGGCATGGTCACGTCGTTCGACACGCGGGTCATCAAGGGCGGCCGCAACATGGGGGCGCGCTTCGCCATCTTCAAGCTCGAGGACTTCACGGGGCAGACGAAGCTGGTGATGTGGACGGACCAGTACGCCCGCTACAAGGACGACGTGGTCGAGGACGCGATCCTGCTGTTCGAGGGCAAACTCGAGCGCCGCGAGGGGGCGAGCGAGTCGGACGTGATCGTCGAGAAGGTCATGACCATCGAGCAGGCGCGCTCGGAGTTGACGCGCGGGCTGGTCATCCGCATCCCCTACTCCGACGACGAGGCGATGCTGCTCAAGCTCGACGGCGTGGCCAACGTGCTGCGGCGTAACAAGGGGTCGTGCCCGGTCTACCTGAGCGTGCGCGACATCGCCGGCAAGGCGGCGCAGTTCAAGATCAACAGCGACTTCTGGATCAACGCCTCGACGATTCACGTCGATGAACTCGAACTCTTGCTCGGCCCCGGCTGTGTCTTGTTCACGGGGCGGTGAGGCTTGCCCGCGCGGCCGGCCGGCGTAAAACGGCGGCGTTCCCGCTCGGCACCGGAGGCGACGCATGGCAGACGTTCTGGGGGTGGCCCTCGTCGGGTGCGGGACCGTCGGCACCGGGGTCGCCCGCATCCTACGCGACCACGCCGAGCGCCTGACGCAGCGCGGCGGGCGGGCGCTCGCGCTACGGCACGTCGTCGTTCGCGACGCATCGAAGCCGCGGGACGAGGCTGTTTCCGCGTCGATCGTCGGCACGTCGAGTGACGCGGCGATTGCCGACCCGTCGGTCCACGTCGTCGTCGAACTAGTCGGCGGCACGACGGTCGCGCGGGGCGTTATCCTGGCGGCGCTGGCGGCCGGCAAACACGTCGTCACGGCCAATAAGGCCCTGCTCGCGGCGCACGGCCCGGAGATTTTCGAGGCGGCCCGCAAGGCGGAGCGCGTCGTCTGCTTCGAGGCGGCCGTCGCCGGCGGCGTGCCGATCATCCGCGCCCTCGCTGAGAGCCTCGCGGCTAACCAGGTGACGGCACTTCAGGGCATCCTGAACGGCACGTCGAACTTCATCCTGACGGCGATGGCCGACCGCGGCGTCAGTTACGCCGACGCGCTCGCCGAGGCCCAACGACTCGGCTACGCGGAGGCCGACCCGACGCTCGACGTGGACGGCAGCGACGCGGCGCACAAGCTCGCGGTGTTGGCCCAAATCGCCTTCGGGGTGACGCCGCAGGCGGGCGACATCGAGAAGGTCGGCATCGACGGCGTGCAGGCGGCCGACATCGGCTTCGCCCGCGAACTCGGCTACACGATCAAGCTGCTCGCCGAGGCGTGGACCGACGGCCCGGCCGTGGCGCTGCACGTCGCCCCGGTGCTGCTGCGGCACACCGACATGCTCGCCCAAGTGCGGGGGGCGCACAACGCGATCCAGGTCACCGGCGACATCGTCGGGGAGACGCTCTACCAGGGGCCGGGCGCGGGCATGATGCCGACGGCCAGCTCGGTCGTCGCCGACTTGCTGGACCTGGCCGTCGGCCGCGCCCAGCGGACGTTCGCCGCGGCGAAGCTATGGTCGGCGGCCCCGCGGGGGTACACGCTGACGCCGTCGGAGAAGGTGCGGAGCCGCTTCTACCTGCGGCTCAGCGTGGCCGACCAGCCGGGCGTTCTCGCCGACGTTTGCCGGGAGTTGGCGGCGCAGGGTATCAGCATCGCGTCGGTAATCCAGCACGAAGACGCCTCGGCGACGGCGCGGGGCGTGCCGCTCGTGATCATGACGCACACCGCCGAGACGGGCCGCTTCCGCGCGGCAGTGCGGCGCATCGGCGAGTTGCCGTCGGTCGTCGAGCCGCCCGTGTCCTACAGCGTCGCCGGATGACGCCCTCCCCCGGCGGCGACCCATGCGCACCGCGACTTTTTTGCTGCTCGCCGCCCTGCTCCTCCCGCTCGTCGGCCCCGTCGCGGCGGCGCTCGACGCGCCGAGTCCGCCGCCCGCTGAGTGGGGCCGGCTCGCCCAACTCGCCGGCAACTCCGCCGCGCTCGCGGCCATCGCGTGCGCCGTCGCGGTGCCGGCGGGGGCGTTCGCCGCCCTCACCCTGGAGCGGATACCGTTCCGCGGCGTTGGCATTGTGCGGTGCCTCGTCGTGGCGGGGCTGTTCGTGCCGCTGCCGGTCACGGCCGTCGCGTGGCAAGTCGTCCTCGGCGTCTGGTCGCCGTTGGCGTCGGGGGAGGCAGCGTGGCGGCCGTGGAGTCAGGGGCTGCTGCCGGCGGGCGTCGTCCACGGGGCCGCCGGCTGGCCGTGGGTCGTCGTCATCGTGGCCGAAGGCTTACGCCGCACCGACCCGCGTTTGGAGGAAGAGGCCCTCGTGAGCGGCGGGCCGGCGGCCTTGCTCCGCCGAGTGCTGTGGCCGCGGGTGCTGCTCGGCTCGCTGGCCGGCGGGGCGTGGGTGAGCTTGCAGACATTGACGGAAATCCCGGTGACCGACGCGATGATGGTCCGCACCTTCGCCGAGGAGGTCTACACGCAACTCGTCGTCGCGCCCGACGCCGTCGGCGCGGCCCTGGCCGTGACCGCGCCGCCGTGGCTGCTGACGCTCGGCGTCGCCCTCGCCATCACGCGACGGGCCGTCGCGCGGTTGGCGGGGCCGAGCGTCGAGTCCGGGCCGGCCCCCGTTGCAGTCTGGCCGGCGTGGTGCCGGGTCGTCGGGGTCGCCGGCCTCGTGGGGATGCTCGCGGCGTTCGTAGCGTTGCCGATCGTGGCCCTCATCGTGACGGCCGGCGGAGGGGCGAGTCCCGGCGGCTGGTCGGCCGGGGCGTTCGCCGGCGAGTGCGGCAAGGTCGCGCGAACCGACGGCCGCGTCCTCGTGTCGAGTTGGGCCGAGGGCGTCGCGGCCGGCGTCGTCGCGGTCACGCTGGCCCTGGTCGCCGCCTGGGGCGCGACGCGGTCGAAGGCGGTGGCTGCAGGCGTCGTCGCGGTGGCGGTCGTCCTCGCCGTGACGCCGGGGCCAGTCGTCGGGCTGGGCCTCAAGCAGGCAGTCGGTATCCTCGTCGAACGGGAGGCGACGGCGTTGGCCGTCTGCAAACTGGACCTAGACTTCCCCGTACTGCGATCGACGCTGTACGACCAGCCGTCGCCGCTGCCGGCGATTTGGGCCTGCGTGACGCGGTTCTTCCCGCTCGCGCTCGTGATCATCACGCCAGCCCTGTTCAACTTGCCGCGCGAGCTTCGTGAGGCGGCGCGGCTCGACGGGTTGACGGCGTGGGGCGAATGGCGGCGGGTCGGGTGGCCGGCGGTGCGGTCGGCGGCGTTCGTGGCGGTCGTCGCCGTGACGGCGTTGTCGCTGGGCGAGGTCAGCGCGTCGAAGGTCGTCAACCCGCCGTCGCGGAGTGCCTTCGTCCTGCGGCTCTTCGACCAGATGCACTACGGGGCCGAGACGACCGTCGCCGCGCTGGCTCTGCTGCCGCTGGTGCCGGCGTTCGTGATGGTCGTGGCCGTGTCGGGGAGGGTCCGCCGGTGAGCGTCGATGTGCGGCCGTTCGTCTTCCTGCGGGTCGTCACGGGGTCACGGGCCTTCGGTCTGAGTACGCCGGAGTCGGACGAGGACAGACGCGGCATCTACCTGCCGCCGGCGGCGTGGCACTGGTCGCTCAGCAAACCGCCGGAGCAGGTCGAATCGATCATCGACGGCCTGGACGTGATCGACTGGGAGGTCGAGAAGTATCTGAGGCAGGCGTTGAAGGGCAACCCGACGATCCTCGAAACCCTGTGGTCGCCGCTCGTGCTGTTCGCCAACGAGCTGGGCGAGGAGTTGATTTCGCTGCGACGCTGTTTCCTGAGTCGCCGGCTGATCGGCACGTACTCGGGATACTCGCAAAACCAGTTCGCGCTCATGGAGCGCAAGGCCCGCGCCGGCGAGCCGTTCCGCGCGAAGCACGCCATGCACCTGATTCGCCTGCTGCACAGCGGCATTCACGCCGCGCGGACCGGGGAGATTCTCGTCGATGTCGGCGAGCACCGCGACGAGTTGCTGGCCATCCGCCGCGGCGAGCGGTCGTGGGACGAGGTCGCCGCGCGGCGGGCCGAACTCGACGCCGAGTTCCGCGCCGCCTTCGACGCCTCGGTGCTGCCCGAGTCCCCGGACACGGCCCGCGTCAACGAGTTCCTCGTCAAGGCGCGGGCGTCGGCGGTTCAGATGCCCATGACGTGGTAGCCGTTATCGACGTACAGGATTTGCCCCGTGACGGCCGAGGCGAGCGGCGAGCAGAGGAATACCGTCGCCGTGGCGACCTCGTGCGGCTCGATCGCCTTGGGGCGCGGCGAGCGGGTGCGGACGTACTCGATCGAGACTTCCATCTTGCCCGGCTGGATGCTGCGCGCCGCGCGGCTGGCGTAAGGCCCGGCCGAGATCAGGTTGACGCGAATCTCCTTCGGCCCCAGCGTCGCGGCGAGCTGCTTGGCGTCGATCTGGAGTGCGGCCTTGGCGGTGGACATGCCGCCGCCGTAGTAGGGGATCACGCGGTCGCCGCCGATGTACGTCAGCCCCACCGCCGACGCCCCGCCGGGCCGGCCGGTCATGTACGGCTCGGCCGCTCGCAGCATACTCGTGAGCGAGTACGCCGAGATGCCCAGAGCCTCCATGTAGCCCTTGCGGCTCGTCTCTTTTTGACTCTTGGTGATTTCGCGGCTGAAGGCGATCGAGTGAATCAGGATGTCGATGCCGCCGAACTCTTTGCCGACGGCGTTGACCATGCCCTCGATGCTGTAGTCGGCGTTCAATTTGGCGTAGCGGCGGTCGGTGCGGATTTCCTCGGGCACGTCGGCCATCGTGTCGTAACTGGCGTCGCAGGGCACCAACTTCTCGACCTTGAACTCGCCGCGGCCGTAGGGCAGTTCGCGCGAGTCGCGGTCGGTGTCGCGGGTCAGGAAGCTCTCGACGATGCCGCAGACGCGCGGGTGCGACGCCAGGACGATCTTGGCCCCGGCCGCGGCGAGGTACTTCGAGATGAACCAGGCGAAGCTCTCGTTGTCGCCGACGCCGGTGACGAGCGCGACCTTGCCGGTGAAGTCGATCGGGATCATGCGGAGAACCTGCGGGAGGGGACGGGAGTCATCCGCTTGTTGTATCGGACGACTCGTCACCGGGCAGCGCGAACGGCCGACGGGCCGCGAGTGTACCTAACCGTCCGCATACCCCATTGGCAGCGCGGAGCGTCGTCGGTTATACTGCGGCTGTCCACCCCCACCCCCAGGGCTTTCCCCCATGTCGCGTTGGTTCCTCCCCCTTGTCGCCGTCGCCGCGGCCTGCCTGCCGGCCGTTGCCCAGGTGCCGCCGGACAAGTCGATCTCGACCATGACCGCCGGGCCGGGCCTGCAAGTCGAGCTGTTCGCCGCCGAGCCGATGCTCATCAACCCCACGGCCATCGATGTCGATGACCTCGGCCGCGTCTGGGTCGCCGAGGCGGTCAACTACCGGCGCAAGAACTTCAACCGCCCGATCCTCCGCACCGAGGGCGACCGCATCGTCGTGCTGAGCGACACCGACGGCGACGGCAAAGCCGACAAGTCGGAGGTGTTCTACCAGGGGCCGGAGCTTTACGGCC
>JAYTUC010000266.1:0-49293 GCA_043744775.1 Fimbriiglobus sp.
GCGCTTCATCACCTCGAAGTCCGGGTTGCGGAACTCCGCCCACTCCGTCACGATCGCCAGGCCGTCCGCCCCCTCCAGCGCCCCGTACGGCCGGTCGCAGTACGTCAGCTTGTCGCCGTAAAGGGCCTTCACGTTGGCCATCGCCTCGCTGTCGTGGACGCGCACGTGGACCCCGGCGTGCAGCAGCGCGTCGATGAGGGTCAAGGCGGGGGCCTCGCGGATGTCGTCGGTACGCGGCTTGAACGCCAGGCCCCAGACGGCCAGCGTCTTGCCGGCGAGGTCGCCGGCGAAGTAGTGCGACACCTTACGGAATAGTACCTGCTTTTGAGCCTCGTTCACGTCATCGACCGACTGCATCAGGTGCAGGTTCTGGCCGACGGCGCGGCCCATGCCCAGGATCGCGCGGATGTCCTTCGGGAAGCACGAGCCGCCGTAGCCGGGGCCGGGGAACAGGAACTGGAAGCCGATGCGGGAGTCGTGGCCGATGCCCCGCCGCACGTCGTTGATGTCGGCGTCGAGCTTGTCGCACAGGTTCGCCATCTCGTTGATGAAGCTGATCTTGGTGGCGAGCATCGCGTTGGCGGCGTACTTGGTCATCTCGCTCGACTCGGGCGACATCACCAGGAACGGCCGCTCCGTGCGCAGGAACGGCGCGTACAGCCCTTTGAGGACCTCGGCCACGGCGGGGTGGCGCACGCCGACGACCACGCGGTCGGGCTTCATGAAGTCCTCGATCGCCGCGCCTTCCTTGAGGAACTCCGGGTTGCTCGCCGCGTCGAGGTGCGGCCCGCCGTACTCCGCGAGCAACGCCTGCACGCGGGCGTTGGTGCCGACGGGGACCGTGCTCTTCACGACGACGACGCGCGACCCCGGCCCGCCCGGCGGCACGTCCTTCAAGGCGACCGCGATGGCCTTCGTGACGGCCCAGACCGCCGACAGGTCGGCGTCGCCGGCGTCGGACTGCGGCGTGCCGACGCCGATAAAGGTGATTCGCGCGCCGCGCACCGCTGCGGCGAGGTCGGTCGTGAACGTCAGGCGGCCTTCCTTGCGGTTCTTCTGGACGAGTTCGGTCAGGCCCGGCTCGTAGATCGGCACGCCGCCGCCGTTGAGCAGGTCGATCTTGGCGGGGTTGTTATCGACGCAGACCACGTCGTTGCCGCTCTCGGCGAGGCACGTCCCGGTGACGAGGCCGACGTAACCGGTACCGACGACGGCGACCTTCATGCGGGCGAACTCCGGGCGGGCGTGGCGTGAGTCCAGTAGTCTAGCGTGTCCCGTAGCGTTTGCGCGAAGCCGATGCGCGGCACCCACCCCGTCGCCCGCCGCAACTTGGTCGCGTCGGCCCGCGTCACCGCGGTGTCGGCGGCGCGGCCGTCGTCGGGCTTGCGCGTCACCGTCACCGCCAAGCCGCTGAGCGTCACGAGGGTGTCGAGCACGTCCTGCATCCGCTGGGCGACCCCCGAGCCGGCGTTGTACGCCTCGCCGGGGGTGCCGCGCTCGATGAGCAGCCGGAACGCGGCGACCACGTCGCGCACGTCGGACAGGTCGCGCCAACTGCTCAGGTCGCCCGTCTGAAGGGTGGGTTCGCGGGTGCCGGCGGCGATCTCGGCGAGTTGCCGGGCGAAGTTCGGCACGGCGTAGTCGGCCGACTGCCGCGGGCCGGTCTGGTTGAACAGCCGCACCCGCACCACCGGCAGCCCCGGCGACCGCGTGACCTGGTAACTCAGCAAGTCGGCGGCGGCCTTACTCGCGGCGTAGGGGCTGGCGGGGCGCAGCGGCGCGTCCTCGGTCAACGCGACCCCCGGCGTCTCAGCGTCGCCGTAGACGAGGCCCGTCGAGACGAACAGCGTGCGCGGCGTGAGGCCGCTGCGGGCCACGGCGTCGTAAAGGGTGCGCGTGGCGTCGAGGTTGTCGCGCCAGCAAGGCTCCGGCTCGCGGAACGACTTGCCGGCGTTGGCGTAGCCGGCGAGGTGGAACAGCCAGTCGGGGCGGAACTCGCGCACCAACCGCTCGACGCCGGGGCCGTCGTGCAGGTCGAGCGCGTGCAGCTCGACGCGGCCGGCGAGGTGCGCCCACTCCGGGGGCCAGCTCGCCTTGCGGCTCAGCCCGGCGAGGGCGTGGCCGCCCTCCGCGGCGAGCAACTCCGTGAGGTGCCCGCCGACGAAGCCCGTCACGCCGGTGATGAGGATGCGCATCGGAGGTACTCAGATGCCGCGCGGCTGCTGGTCGGGCGTCGCCGACTTGCTCAGCCGCTCCAGGTCGGCCTCGACCATCATCTTGACGAGTTGCGCGAAGGTCACGTCGGGCTTCCAGCCGAGCTGCTTCCACGCCTTCTCGGGGCTGCCGATGAGCAGATCGACCTCGGCCGGGCGGACGAACGCCGGGTCGATGACGACGTACTTCTTCCAGTCGAGGCCGGCCGCGCTGAAGGCGTGTTCGACGAGGCTCTCGACGGTGTACGTTTCGCCGGTGGCGATCACGTAGTCGTCCGGCGTGTCCTGCTGGAGCATCAGCCACATCGCCCGGACGTAGTCGCCGGCGAAGCCCCAGTCGCGCTTCGAGTCGAGGTTGCCGAGCCGCAGTTCCTTCGCCAGGCCGAGCTTGATGCGGGCCACGCCGTCGGTCACCTTGCGGGTCACGAACTCGCGGCCGCGGCGCGGGCTTTCGTGGTTGAACAGAATCCCGCTGACGCAGTACATGTTGTACGACTCGCGGTAGTTGATCGTGATCCAGTGGCCGTACAGCTTCGCCACGCCGTAAGGGCTGCGCGGGTAGAAGGGCGTCGATTCGGTTTGGGGCACGGCCTGGACCTTGCCGTACATCTCGCTCGACGACGCCTGGTAGAAGCGGATCTTGTCCGGCCCCAGCAGGCGGATTGCTTCGAGCACGCGGGTGACGCCCATCGCCGTGAACTCGCCGGTCAGCACCGGCTGCTTCCACGAGGTCGGCACGAAGCTCTGCGCGGCGAGGTTGTAGACCTCGTCGGGGTTCGACGCCTTCATCACGTCAATGATGGAGAGTTGGTCGAGCAGGTCGGCTTGGTGCAGGTGAATCTTGCCGGTGAGGTGCCCGATGCGCTCGAAGCTCTCGGTCGAGGAGCGGCGGACGATGCCGTGGACCTCGTAGCCCTTTTCGAGGAGGAATTCGGCGAGGTAACTGCCGTCTTGGCCGGTGATGCCGGTGATCAATGCACGCTTCATGAAACAGTCACCTGGGGGACACGGACTCCGTTCGTGGCGGTGTTATATCGGCCACCGCCGCGCGTGCCAGGCGAGTTTCTCGCCGCGCGGGTCACTTCGCCGGCAGGTCGATCGACACGTCGTTGGGGCCGGCCTCGGTGACCGTGACCGCCTTGCGGCCGACCTCCCGGCCGTGGACGGTGACGGGGCCTTTGCCGGGCGGGGGCTTGCCGCCGAACGCGCCGAGGTACACGACCGCGTCGTAGTCGCCCGGCGGGATGCCGGTGCCGACGAGGCCCGGCACGCTGAACGTCGCCCCGTCGGCCTTGAGCAAGCCGACGAACTCCTCGCCCGTCCGGCCGGGCGCGGCCCCCTTGCGGGTGAAGACGACCGAGCCGCCCGAGGCACCGGGGGGCAGCGTGGCCGCGCCGAGTTCGGCCGCGACCGGCCACGGCTTGCCGCCGCGGGTGACCTTGCCTTGAACCGGGACCAACGTCGGCAAGGGGTCACCACCGCCGCAGCCGGGCGAGCCGACCGCGACGAGGGCGAAGAGTAGAGGGGCGAAGTTGCGCGGTGACATGCGGGGTGCCTTCGGGAGCAGTTTGCGTGCGATTGGTGCCGGAAGCGTCAGCGACCGGGGTTCACGACGAGTGGTGCCGGAAGCGTCAGCGACCGGAGCGTGTGCGACCTCCGGGCGCTGACGCTTCCGGCACCAGATTCCGTTCACTCAATCGACCGACACGACTTCGCCGCCGCTCGACGTACTCAGCGCCTGGAAGACGCTGATGTCGAGGCTGTAGCGGAAGAACTTGACGGAGCCGTCGCTCATCCCGGCCAGGAAGCCGCCGGTGTGCGACCCGCCGAAGCGCCCGCCGCCGTCGGCACCGATGCCGCTCTTGGGGTTGAAGTAGTCGGGGGACGGGGCGCTGACGGTCCACCGAATGGTGTCGTGGTCCCAGCCGCTGGTGTAGCCCTCGTTGTCGTCGCTCTGGAAGGCGTCGGGGCGGGCGACGTTCAGCCGCTTCTCGCCGAAGAGCATCGTGTTGCTGGTGCCGTCGATGACGCCCACGAGCTTCAGCGACCGGAGGGTCCCCGTCTGGTTGCGGACGATGCTGCCTTGCTGGTTGCCGACATCGCCGTTGCTGTTGGAGCCGCCGTTGCCGGCGTAGTCGCACAGGCCGTGCGAGTAGGTGCCGGACGGCCCGTACCAGGCGGCGATGCCGTCCATGGTGCGCGGCGGGCCCTTCGACGGGCAGAAGTAGCCCTTGACCTTGGCGGCGATGACGAGGCGTTGGCACGCGGGCACGTCCACGCCGCCCGCCCCACGCCACAGCGGCTCCTGCTCCATGTACGGCAGGATCTGGAACAGCGGGCCGCAGAACTGCGCCGTACCCGTCAGCGGCGCGCCCGGCGCGGAGTAGCCGGGGGCGTCCGGGTAGCTGTTGCCGCCGTGGGGCAACAGCAAGAGTGTGTCGTGGTGGTTGTGGGCACCGAGGCCGATCTGCTTGAGGTTGTTGCTGCACTGCATCCGCGCGGCCGCCTCGCGGACCTTCTGCACGGCCGGGAGGAGTAGGCCGATCAGGATGGCGATGATGGCGATGACCACCAGCAACTCGATGAGCGTGAAAGCACGCCGCGGCGGGGGGGAGAGGGGACGCATGATCAGGCTCCGGCGAGGAATGATCGAGCCGCAAGCTCGAAGAATGACGGCCCCGCGCGGAACGCAGTCCGGCGGGGGTCGAATCGACAGCTTGTCACTCTAATCGATTCCTCAGGACCGCGATAGGACGAATCCCGCCGAAGTCCTCGGATTCGCGCGGCGGAGTGCGGGGGCCTCTACTTCAACTCGACCGCGACTTCCCCGCCGCCCTCGGGGACAGTCACGGTTACGCCGGACGTTTGAGGCTCGCCGAACTTCGCGGGGACGGCGACCGGCTTCGACGCCGGCCCGTCGGCGGCCCCGCCGGAACTGCCGAAGCTCACCGGCCCGCCGACGTAAGCGACTTTCTGCTCTCCCGGCGTCACCTCGGTCATGATGAACTTGCCGTCGGGCGCGATCGCCGCCGTGGCGAAGTCGCCGTTGGGCGCGAGGAACTTGATGACGCCAGTCATCACTTGCTGCCCGTTGTACTTCACGGTGCCGGTCACGGTGACCATCTTCTTGGCCGGCGGACCGCCGCAGCCGGCGAGGAAAGTGAGCGTGAACGCCAACAAAGCCAGGGTTTTCGGTGCCATGTCGAAGCGCTCGGGGAGAGGTTAGGGAAGGGAAACGCCGGCCGAACGAACTCGGCCGGCGCGGCGGGTCGGCTGGGCGGGGTTAGAAGCCGCCGACGACGAGGCCGTCGTTCGGCCAGAGCGTGCGGCACCAAGCCGACTGATCGACGTTCGAGGTGACGCCGCGGACGCTACCGTCCATCATGCCCACGACGCAAACCCCATCGACCGCCTGCACCTTGTACGGATCACAAGCGGCAATGGTGGGTTGGGATTGGGGCGGGGCTGCTGTCGAAGTGTCGATGACGGTGTTGCCGGTACTGGTCATCAGGCGGGTGTCGAAGTACGGGCCTTGGGTGTAATTCCAACTGGTGTTGTAAGCCCACAACTTGTGATTGAGCATGTCGGACGAACTGGCCTTCGGCCCACAAACTCCGTACTGTTCGGCGACCCCGACGGTGTTCGAAGTGCCGTCCTTGATGTTAATCAGGCCGAGCAGCCCGTTCGTATTGCTCACCTTACCCAATTCGTCGTAACCGGGGCTCCCGAGGGTCGGGCTGCCGTAGACCGCGTGGTTCATGCCGTAGTTGCAGTGCGCCCACGTCCCGCCGTTGCTTTCGACCCAGGTGTCTTGCGGGGTGGAGGGGTCGCGCGGCGAGAGGAAGGTTTTGAGCTTCTTGGAGCCTGCCGAGGTGCCGGCGAGACGCCCGGCCATGGTATTCGGTGGCGTACTCGGCCACCCCCCTCCGTTCGTGACGGCGAGGTTGTAAATGTTGCCCTGCTCAATGTACGGCAGGATCCAGACGTAGCCCGACACCGGCTGATTGCTGCCGAGGACCAAGACGGCCGACAGCGGAGGAAGGATCAGGTTCGAGTCTTGGTAGGCGTGATTCGCCAGCATGATTTGCTTGATGTTGTTGCTCGATTGCATCCGCGCGGCCGCGCTGCGGACCTTCTGCACGGCGGGCAACAGCAGGCCGATCAGGATGGCGATGATCGCGATCACCACCAGGAGTTCGATGAGCGTGAAGGCACGCCGGGGGAAAGGCAACGGACGCATGGGAGAAGCTCCTGACACGAGATGAGTAGGGGTTTCGACTAACGAAGAAAATGCCCCAGGTGAGAATGCCTCGCGGCAAGTGCCGGCGACGGTCGCCGAGACTCGTTGCAATTCTAATCGACTGTTCACCAACGAGGCAAGAAGAAGTATCGCGACTTTTGAGATTTTGCGGAACTATTACGAGCCAATAGTCGTCCAGCGGTCCTAGCGGTCGTGGGTTGGGGTTGACGGCCGTGGCCTGCATTTGCCACAACGGGCGTTAGTTCGCGTTCCCGCCCCACGTTCCAGGAAGTTGCGGATCATGGCCACGGACTCGGTCGCCGCCCCCACATTCTCCCCGGCCCCCGGCCGGCGGACGCACTACTGGCAACTGCCGGCCTTCCTCGCCGGGGTCGCGGCGGTCGCGCTCGCCACGGCGAAGTTCCCCGTCGCCCCGGACTCGCCGGCGGCCCGGCACCAACGTAACGTCAAGGCCCTGCGGCTCGCGCTCGAAGCGAAGCCGCTCGACGCCCCGGCCGCGGAGAGCCTCGCGGCGACCGTCGCCGGCGACCCCGCGGCCGACGCCGAGGCGAGGCTGCTCGCCGGGACCGCGCTGGTGGCCGTCGCCGAGCACGCGCCGGCCGGCCCCGACGGCCCGCAGGTGGCGGACGCCTGGAGGCGCGCCGCGGCGCAACTGTCCGCCGTCGAGGCGGGCGGCCTCGCCGGCCCCGACGACCGCAAGCGGCTGGCGTTCCGGCTCGCGAAGGCCCAGGCGGCGCTCGCGGCGGGCGACGCCAAGCTGCTCGCGCTGACCCTCGCCGACGTGCCGCCGGGCGACGACATCGAGGGCGAGCGCCGCCGGCTGTTGGCGGAGTGCTACTTGCGCCAGGTGCCGCCGGACTATCCGCACGCCCGCGAGGAGTTGCAGGCGTACCTCAGCAGTTCGCTGCGGCTCAGCCCCGCGCCGGCCGCCCGCGCCCGTGAGAAACTCGCCGGCGTCCACGTCGCCCTCGGCGACAACGTGAAGGCGCGGGCCTGCCTCAAGGAGATCGGCGCGACCGCGCCGGCCGAAGTGCAGGCGCTCGCGAAGTCGCAACTCGGCCGGCTGGCGGCGGCGGAGAACCGCTTCGGCGAGGCCGTAACGTACTTCGAGGCGGCGCTGGCCAACCCCGCGCTGACGGCCGACCACCGCGAGGGCCTCTGCCACGACATCGCGCGGGCGCACCTCGGGGCCAAGAACCCCGCCGCCGCCGTGCCGTACCTCGAGGAGGCCACGCGGGGCACCGGCACCGGCCCGGACGCCGCGCGGGCCGGCGTGATGTTAGCGCAAGTGCTGCTCGCCGACCCCGCCCGGCGCGGCCGCCGCGCGGCGGCGATCGACGCGCTCGCAGTCGCGGCGAAGTCCACGTCGCTCGCCGGCTTCGCCGACGGCCCCCACTCCGGCATGAACCCCTCGCTGCTGACCGACGCCCGCGCCGCGTTCGAGCAGGCCGTCGCGACGTGCCTCAGCGAGGGCGACTTCGCCTCGGCCGTCCGCGCCGCCACGGAGTACTCGCCGGTCGCGCCGCCGGGCCGGGCGACCGAGAAGCGGGCGGAGGCCAACGCCGCCTGGGGGGCGAGCCTCAAGGGCGACCCGGCGACGCTGCCGGCCGCGACGACGAAGCTCGCCGAGGCGGCGGCCGACTTCGCCGCGCTCGCCGCGACCTTCCCCAACCCCGCCGGCAAGGCCGACCTGCTCAAGCGCGCCGCCCAGTGCTTCCGCGCCGCCGGCGACGACAAGGCGGCCGCGGCCCTCATCGACCGGCTCACCCAGACGCCGGGCGTCTCGGACGACGTGGTCGCGACCGCCTGGGTCGAGAAGGCCGACGCCCTGCTCGCCGGCAGCCAGTTCGACGACGGCGTCAAGGCCCTGCGGCAGGCGATGCTACGGCCGTCGCCCGCCGCCGCGACCGCGCGGGTGCGGTTGGCCGTCGCCCACCTCGACCAGGCGCGGCTCAAGTCGCGGGCCGCCGAGACCGACGCCGCCCGCCAGGAGGTGCAGGGGCTGATGCAGTCGGCCAAGGACCTGCTCGCCGCCGCGATCAACGCCCCCGGCGACACCGCGACCGAGAAGGAGGCGCAGCAGTCGGCGCTCTTCGAGATGGGCAAGTTGCACGTCAACCAGATGGACCTCGTCGAGGCCGAGACGCGCTTCCGCCAACTGCTCCAGAGCCACCCCGACGGCCCGCAAGCCGGCAGTGCCAAGCTCTACCTGGCGAGTTGCCTGCTGCTGATGGCGCGCGGCGACCACCAGGGCGGCCGCCCGCCGGCCGACGCCGACGCCAAGCTGGCCGAGGCCCGCAAGGTCTTCGAGGCCCTGAGCGAGTCGCAGGACCCCTTCCTGAGCACGCAGGCCGACATCCGCCTGGCCAACACCATGCTGCTGCTGCGCAAATACGACGAGATGCCCTCGCTGTGCGAGAAGTTGGCGAAGCGCTACGAGGGCAAGCTGGAGGAGCTGATCATCCGCTCGATGCTGTACACGGCGTACCGCTTCGCCGACCGCACGGAGTCGGCCGCGGCGGTGCGGGTGCAGATGACCGACCTGTTCCAGAAGCTGCCGGACAGCCAGTTCCCCGGCGGCGACCGCGAGGAGTACACGCGCGAGTACTGGCAGCGCGTCTGGTTCACGCCGCTGAAGGCGAAGTGACCGGGCAGTTCCAGGCGAGCCGTCCGCGGGAGCGGGGGGTTTCTCGGCGCTTCGCGCGCCCGGAAACCCCCCGCTCACGCGGACAGCTCGCCGGCAGACTCGCTTCGTGCCCTGGCGCGCCGGACGAGCAGCGCGTAGGCGACGCCGGCGGCCGCACCCAACGCCATGCCGATGGCGATGCCCTGGAACATGCCGTCGTAGATGAAACTGGTCAGCCGCAGGCCCAAACGCTCTGCCTCGGGCATCGCCTTCCAGACTTGGGCCGCGACGAAGCAACCGGCGACCGAGCCGACGCCGGAGCCGATGGCGCAGAACCCGACCGCACAGCCCAGGACGTTCGGTAGCGGACGAGCCATCGGTTGCAACGCCTTTCGTCCGGACCCCGGCGAGCCGGAAGCGTCAGCGCCCGGAGGTCTTTGACAGCGAAAACCTCCGGGCGCTGGCGCTTCCGGCTCGCCGGTCGTCACCCAACAACACTGCGCCGGAGACTTGCTCCCCTCGCTTGCGCGTCGGCGCTCACAAGAACCTAGCCCGCGCGGCTCAGCGACGGCACCTCGACGCGCGGCTGCGCGGCGGTCGGCGCGAAGCCGGCGGCGCGGACGGCGTCCAGGAAGCGCGGCTCGCGCAGCAACTCGAACTCGCGCTGGCGGCGGTGCAGTTGGCCGTCCGTGAAGTCGCCGTCGCGACCCTCGACTGTCGCGTCGAGGTGGCCGGGGTGGCACGTCAACTCGACGAGGCCCGTGCCCGAAAGCGTCGCGGCGGTACGCAGCCAGCGGGCGAAGAAGTCGGGGTCGTGGACGCACGGCGGGTCGGTGATCCCCAAGACGTAGTCGGCCCCCGCGAAGCCGGCTTCGGCTTGGCGGCGGGCGGCGGCGCGGCCGAAGCGACTCAGTAGCGCCCGCTTGAGCCGCGCGCCGGGGACGCGGCGTAGGGTGCGGGCCGGCTCGACGACGCGGCGGACGAACGGGGCGGCCCCGGCGTCGTGCAGGACGGTCGCAAGCGACTCGCCGACGCGGCGGAAGATGTGGACGTGGTGGTGGGCGTTGACGTTGGTCGGGAGCTGGCCCGTCAGGTCGCAGTAGCGCTGCAGTTGCGCCCGCAACTCGGCCTGGACCTCGGAGCGGTTGACCTGGCCGAGTGAGAGGCTCACCAGCAGTTGGCCCAACGTGCGGAACCCGCCCTGGCTGTTGACGAGTGAGGGCAGTTGGGCCGGCGGCAGCACCGGGCGGTCGAGCGTCAGGCAGGGGTGCCAGCCGAGTTCGATCGGCTGGCCGGCACGCCGCCACATCGCCACGCACTCCGCCGCGTAGGGCGAGGTCACCAGCAAGACCGTCGAGGTGAGCGCCCCGAGTTCCGCGAGTTCGAGGATGCCCCGGCTCGTGTCCGGGCCGATGCCGAAGTCGTCCGCGGTAATCAGGAGGGGCACTGGCACGCGGGGACCTCGGGGTAGAATTACGCCGCCTGTGAGGCGTGGCGACGCGCCTCGGGCGGCAGCGCGGGGGCCGAGACCGGGGCGTCCGACAGTAAGGAGTCCGCCGGGGCCGGGAAGCCCTTCGCGGGCCACAAGCCGCGGATCGTCCACAACTCGCGGACCATGCGCAAGGTCGTGCCCAGGCCGGTCGTACTCGCCGCGTCCTCGTAACGCACACCCACCGGCACTTCCGCGACGTGGGTGTTGTATCGGGCACAGGCGGTCAGGAATTCACAGTCGAAGCCGAACCCGTCGCAACTGAGGTTCGGCAGGACCAGGTTCGCCACCCGTGCCGTCATCGCTTTCAACCCCGCCTGCGTGTCAAGCTGGGTAACCGGTAGCAAGGTCCGGGCCAACTTGCCGAAGACGTGACTCTGCACCCGCCGGCGGTAGGCGTAACCCAGTGTGTGCGGCGGCAGTTCGATCGTACTTTGCGGGTGTTCCCGGCTCGCAATCGCGACTTCCGCCCCCCGGCGCACCTCGTCGGCGACGCGGGCGATGTCCTCGAAGCGGTACGCGAGATCGATGTCGGTGAACACCCGGTACGCGCCGCGGGCCGCGAGCAGCCCGGAGCGCACGGCGTAGCCCTTACCGCGGTTGGGGTAGTAGCTCAGGACGCGGAATCGGGGGTCGTCGTCGCGGCGACTGAGGTCGGCGAGGAGTTCGCGGCTGCCGTCGGTGCAGCCGTCCATGACGAAGATCACTTCCCAGGGGTCGGGGCGGTCGTCCAGGAATTGGCGTACGGCGTCCCAGGTCCGCTCGACGGCGGGGCCGGGGTTGAACGCGGGTAAGACGAGACTTGTCACGGCGGCATCCTTGCCGGCATTGTACAAAGGCCCCATCTTGCCGGGAAGCGAACTTCTCGGAAGACTCCAAGGTCGCGCAAGCTACCCCGTTCGGCCGCCGATGTCAAACCGAATTGACGCGGCCGACGAACAGGATTGCCCCCGTCACGTCGTCCACGATCAGGAACAGGAACGGCCGGTCGACCCGCACGGTGACCATCCGTCGCGCACGCCGCTCATACATCACGACCGCTGTCGCGGCGGTGGCGACCGTGCCTTGCTCGTCCACCTCGACAACGGCCTCGTGCTGCACGGCACCAATGTACAGAACCGGTTGACCAGTCATCCCGCTGAAGTCCGCCTCGACTTCGCAAAACGCGCGCGGCATCCCCAGCGCCGTCAAGGGACCGTCGAGCCTCGACTTCCCCGACGCCTTGAACTTCGGCAGTTGCAACTTCACCTCCGCCTCACGCAGCCCCGTCCGCCACAGTTGGACTTGCCCCGCGGTCAGCTTGGCCTCAACCGCCGCCAGGCCGGTCGCCGAGTCGGGCACGACCACGAGCATCGACTTCGCCTCGCCCCGGTACGGCAGCCGGACCACTTGCACCCCGTCGCCCTCGTGGACCGACATCGGCCCGCGGCGGTTCATCATCCGCACCGGGACCGTCTCAAGGAGCGTGGGGTGGAACTTGTCGTCGGCCGTGATCTTCGGGTCGAATTCGTCGCGCCACGACCCCTTGAAATAGATCGCGTTCGTCAACACCAGCACGGTCGGCCCGTTCAAAATCTGGGCCGGGAGCAGTTCGGGAATCTTGCCCTTGGTCTGGTCGCCGACCCAGCCGTTGATCGTCCGGCGGGCACCTTCGGAGTCGCCGACGTAATCGACCTCGCGCAGGCCGGCCCCGTAGTGCGTCCGCGTCAGGGTCAGGAAGTCCGGGCGGAAGCCGTAGTCGCGTTGGCCCCACAAAGCGTTGGCGACGCTGAACTCCGGCTGGCCCGCCGCCGGGTCGCCCTTGAGCCGCCACGCCAGGTCGGCGTGCGCCGGGTGGACGCGCCCGGCCAGCCCGCCGATGTGCAAGACCTTTGCCATCTCGACGGCCGTCTCGCCGCGCGCCCCGGCGTAGGTCATCGCCAGCGCCGCCGACACGCTGTACGGCGAGCAGACGACGTTGCCCGGCTCGGCAGCCAGTCCCTTGTACAGGTCGATGGCGAAGCGGTTGCCGCCCTCGACGAGCGCCTTGGCGTCCGCCTCCGGCACGGCCGGCGGCCGTGGCTCCTCGACTAAAGGCTGCGCGGTGTCCGGCGAGTTGCAGCCGGCGGCGGTGAGGACGGTGAGTGTGGCCACGATTCGGAGCAGTCGCGTCATAGGGCACCCGCTGCGTTGGGGACGGCAGCATGGTAACGCGCGAGGGGGTCGGGATATTACGCCAACTGGAGTTTTCCGCCCGTCACTCCGGCACGGCGACTTCGTTGAAGACCTTCTCGACGCCGACGGTCTCCGACGCGATGATCGCCGCCCGCAGTTGCAGCGCGGCCGTCGCCACGACGCCCCGGAGCCGGACTTCGCCGGGGGTCGCGCCGCGCAGCACCTCGACCTCGGCCCCGGCCATCGACTTGTCGGAGCGAATGCGCAAGCGGACTTGCTCCTCGACCGGCAGGCGGTCGCCGACCTTGAACGTCGTGACGGGGCCGGCGAGCTGCGAGCGGTCGGGCATCGCCGACTCGACCTTGCCGGCGACGGCCGCGCCGAGGCGGGCCAGGACTTCCGGGTCGGTCGGCTTGCCGCCGGCGACCGCGCCGCCGACGATCGCCAGAACGACCAGGCCGCCGAGGAGTTTCGTGCCCACGTCAAGTCTCCGCGGAGGGGTCGGCCGGCGAACGCCGTAGCGTAGCACACTCTCTCAGGCGCGGCGGCGGGGGTGGCCCAGGGTTTGCAGAACTCCTACCATTGCCCCCGTCGAAACACCCCACCAGGAACCCGGCCATGCGTGTCGATGAGAGCCAGTCGAGTGACAACGTCGAAGACCGCCGCGGCATGTCTGGCGGGGCGATGGCGGCCGGCGGCGGGATTTTAAGCGTGGTCGTCGCGCTCGTGGGCGTCTTCGTCTTCGGCCTCGACCCGAATCAGGCCAAGCAACTCGGCAACGTCGCCGCGGGCGGGGCCGGGGCCTTGCGCGACAAGGTCGCCGGGGCCGAGCCGGGCAAGCAGCGCGCCCCGGACGAGGTCACGAAGTTCACCAAGTACGTGACCGGGCTGACCGAGGAGGTCTGGACCGAGCAGTTCCGCGAGTTGGGGAAGACCTACGAGAAGCCGAAGGTCGTGATCTTCGACACGCAGGTCAGTACCGGCTGCGGCAACGCCCCGTCGGCGGTGGGGCCGTTCTACTGCCCGGCCGACAAGAAGGTCTACTTCGACCCCAGCTTCTTCGACGAACTCGAACAGAAGTTGGGCGGCTCGAAGGCGGCGTTCTCGCAGGCCTATGTGATCGCCCACGAGGTCGGCCACCACGTCCAGAACCTGCTGGGCTACAGCGCCCGCGTGGACGCCAAGCGGGGCACGAAGCAGGAGAACGACTACAGCGTGCGGCTCGAACTGCAGGCCGATTACCTCGCCGGCTGCTGGGCGTACCACGCCGACCGCAAGCACCACATCCTCGAAGCCGGCGACCTCGAGAGTGCCGTGAAGAGTGCGAACGCCATCGGCGACGACCGCTTGCAGAAGCGCTCGAAGGGCTGGACCTCGCCGGAGTCGTACACGCACGGCACGAGTGCGCAGCGGGTGAAGGCGTTCACCGCCGGCTACAAGACCGGCGACCTGTCGAAGCTCGACGCCTTCTTCGAGGCGCGGAGTTCGGGGGACCTGTAGGGTGCGGGTTGGAACTCATCTGGCGAGGTCGGGCACAGCTACCGCCGGCTCGATCTCGATGTGCCGTTGCTCCTCACTGAACGACATCCACCGCGTCACGTCCTCGGCCGGGTGCAGCGCTGCCCAATCGATTTCCCCCCGCGACCCCAACGGCTTGGGCAGGAGCAGTGCAAAGGTCCACTCGGCTTGCAGCGGACCGTTACAGATCCAACAGCGTCCGGTAATCCGCGGCGACGGGCCGTCGAGGGTGTAGTCGCTAGGAATTAGCCCGTCGCACCAAAAGTACTGGTAGCGCCGCTCGGGCAGTCCGGCGAACTCGCGACACAGGCGAAACTCCAAGCTCGCCCAAAAATACTTCTCGTCCATGACCGGCCCTCATTCAGCGAAAGCTCGCGAGTCGCCGCCGCACCGGACGGGCTCGATAGGCGGTTGAAGTGATTTCGTCAGGCTCGGTGGGGCGGGGCCGTCGGCTCCGCAATGTTGCGGAAGCGCAGGCCGGGCACCCACGAGGGGTGCCCCTAACGTTCGCCTGCGGCGGAGCCGAATTCTTGTAGGGGCGTCCCCTTGTGGGTGGCCGGCCTACGCAACGCCTGTGCCGGAGGTGCCCTCTCACTCAGCAACTGAGACGACAAGACGACAACGAACCACGCTGCACTGCGGCTACTTGTCGGCACGCTTCCGGGGCGTCGGCTTGGGCAGCCACGCGAACGCGGTCGCCAGGGGCAGGGCGAAGCCGGGCAGCACGGCGTCGGCCGTTAGCGTGCCGGCCGCGTCGAGGCGGGTGACGGTCGCCACGCCGGTGTAGACTGCGGCACTGCGGCGCTTGGGGTCGATGATCCAGACGACAACGACGCCGGCGCGGAAGTACTCCCCGACCTTGCGGGCCATCTCCCGCGCCGTGTTCGACCGACTCACGACCTCGACGACCAGCGCCGGAATCTCCTTCGTCACGGCGTCGTCCGAGGTCAGCCCCGGTGACTGACCCTTCCACAGCGTGACGCTGATGTCCGGTACGCGCACCAGGCCCGGCGCGAGTTGGATCAGGTACGCCTCGCCGCCGACGTAGCCGATCGGGTGGTCGCGAAGGTACAGCCGGAGGCAGAACGCAATCTCTTGGGCCAGCACCGACTCCGACGCGCCCATCGGCTTCTCCAACAGAGTGCCGTCGGCCAGTTCGCAAATTGCGCCGGTGGCACTGCGGCCGTCGCGCCGGGCGTAGTCGCGGAGGGTCGCGGTGCCGGGGGCGGGGTCGGCGCAGACGCGGTGCGCCGAGACGCCACCGAGGCGGTCGCAGAGTTCACCGATCGTGGCGAACGGCACGGAGACCGTGCCGGTGCTCGGTCGAGATTCGACGGTTGTCACGCCTACTCCCCCTTCTTCGCCGGCTCGGGAATGACGAGATCCTTCGCGTCGCGCGGGTGGACGAGGACCGCCAGGATGCGCGTCTTCGCCGTGGCGCTCGGGTTGCGCGAGACGGCGTGCAGCGACATCGCCGGCTCGTAAAAGGTGTCGCCGACTTTGAGCGTGCGCGGCTTCTCGGCCCCGACGGCGAACTCGAATTCGCCTTCGAGGACGTAGCCGTAGACCGGGCCGGGGTGCCGGTGCGCCGTCCCCGCGACGCCCGGTGCCAAGGTGACCTCGAAGGTCGTCGCCTTGGCCTTCTTGCCGCCGACCTCCTCCTCGACCTCGACCGACGAGAGGACCTTGATGTCCGGCCCCTTCGCGTCGCCGTGTGTCGGCCGCGCGAGCGCCAGCCCGCCGACGCCAAGGCTCACTCCGGCCACGAACACGAGTAACGATCGACGCATCCCACACCCCCTCGGTTTCGACCCCGACCGGAGTCGCTCCCGTTGCCTTACGACCTTGCCCCCGTCTCGTCCAAGTCGGGGCCTTCCTCGAAGACGACCGCGAGCGGCAGGGCGAAGCCGGGCAACACCGCCTCGGCCGTCAGCACGCCGTCGCGCGGCACGGCGACCTTGTCCGTGGCGCTGGTGTAGATGTCCGCGGTGCCCGTCTGCGAATCGACGACCCAGGCGACTTGGGTGCCGGCGGCGAAGAACTCCGCCAGCTTCCGCGCGATCTCGGCCTTAGTGTTCGACGGCTTCGGGATTTCGAAGATCAGCGCGGGCACGTCGTCGGTAATGACGCAGCGTTTCACCCGCCGCGGCTCGCCGGCATTCCAGAGCACGACCGCCCCGTCCGGCACGCGGACCTGCTGAGGGCCAACCCGGACGGAGTAGCCGGCCCCGGACTGGAAAGCGATGGGGTTGGCCTTGAGGTAGACGCCGAGTTCGCCAATGAGTTGCGACGATAGGTACGACTCCGGGCAACCGGCGGTCTTCTCGACGATCGTGCCGTCGATGAGTTCGCACTTCGGCTTCTGGCCGTCGAGCAGAATCAGGTCGGCTTCGGTCGCGGTCCCCGGCGGCGGGTCGGCCCGGACGCGTTCGGGCGGAATGTCCCCCAGCCGGCGCAGCAAGCCAGCGGGTAAGGCGGCGGTTTGCGGCACGGCGAGTCTCCGGGTCGGGGTCGGGGGTTCGGGTCACGTCGCGGTTTCCCACGCGGACGGTTCGGGCAAGTACCGGAACGCGTCCGCGAGCGGCAACTCGAAGCCGGGCAGGATTGACGGGGCCGTCAAACTCGCGTCGCCGCGGACCAGTGTCCGCGCGTCGGGTGCGGAGTAGTCCCAGACTTCGCGCTTGCGGATGTCCACGAGCCAAAACTGTCGCATGCCCGCGGCGAAGTAGTCCGTCACTGCGCGGGCGATCTCCGCAGCCGTGTGTTCGGGACTCAACAGGACGGCGACGAGGGCGGGGATTTCCTTGGCAATCGGGTCACTCGTGAAGAAGCCCGTCGGCCGGGTCGCCCACATCGTGACACTGAAACTCGGCACCCGCACCAACCCCGGCGCGACCTTGATGGGGTACGCGGCCCCGACCACGAAAGCGATGGGGTTGCTGTCGAGGTAGCGGTAGAGGTGACACGCCATTTGCATCGTGATGACCGACTCGGGTGCCCCCATCGGCTTCAGGACGAAGGTGCGGTCAATCAACTCGAACAGCCCACCGAAGGCGGCCCGGCCGTCGCGTCGGATGAAGTCGCGCACGGTCGCCGTGCCCGGCGGCGGGTCAGCGCAGAGGCGGTGCGGCGAGACGCCCCCGAGGCGGTCGAGGTGTTCGCCGATCGTCGCGGGGGGCGCACGCCTTCCCGGCGGCGTCACGGTCGGCATGGCGGGTCTCCGGGGGGTCACGGCAATCGCACGGCGTCGCTCAGGATACCAGATCGGCTCAGCGACCGGACCCACGTCTCGGCGGCGTGCGGCGTCTCTCCCCACGCCAAGACGCCGCTGCCCAGCCGGGTCGTCGTCCACACGTCGCCGACGCGGGTCTGGACGACGACGACGCAATCTTTGGGCAACGTGAAGTTGTAGCGCGGCTGTCCAGTGCCAACCGAGCTGGCGTCGTCACGGACCGGCACCGCCGGCTTGGTGCCGCCGAGCCACGGCGACGCGGGGACGAGCGCCGGCGTGGCGTAGACCTTGGCGAACTCGTCGGCGATGCCGGCGACGTTGGCCAGGATCGGCTTCGCACTGAAGTGGACGTTGCCGCCGGCGACCTTCCGCGTCAGCTTGATCTGCTCGACGATTTCGCTCGCCGGCCACGGCTTGGCCGCCCCGACGCGGCTGGGGATGTTGCCCGGCCACAGGTGCCGCTTCTTCGTGTTCTCGCCGGCCCACCAACCGAGGAGTTTGGGGTAGCTCTGCTTCTCCTGGGCGATCGGCCAGTAGAGTTGCGGCGTCCAGTAATCGACCCAGCCCTCGTTGAGCCACAGCTTGGCGTCGGCGTAGAGCTTGTCGTGCTGGCTGAAACCGGCGATCCCCTCGGGGTGGCCGGGCTTCCAGATGCCGAAGGGGCTGACGCCGACCTTCACCCACGGCTTCGCGGCGTGCGTCTCGGCGTACAGCTTCTTGACGAACGTGTTGACCGCGTCGCGCCGCCAGTCGTCGCGGGCGAGCTTGCCGCCGGCGGCGGTGTAGGCGGCCCAGGTGTCGTCGTCGGGGAACGGAATTTCGGCCTTCGCGGCGTCGAGTTCGGGGTACGGGTAGAAGTAGTCGTCGAGGTGGACCCCGTCGATGTCGTAGCGCTTGACTACGTCGGCGATCACCGCCAGCGAGTGGTCCTGGACCTCGCGGCTCGTCGGGTTCAGCCACGCGTGCTTGCCGTAAGTTTTCGCCAGGTCGGGCCGGCGCTTCACGAGGTGCGTCGGGTCGAGTTCGCCCTTCGACTTGGGGCTGCGGGCGCGGTACGGGTTGAACCAGGCGTGCAGTTCGAGGCCGCGGCGGTGGGCTTCGGTGACCGCGAACGCGAGCGGGTCGTAGCCGGGGGACTGGCCCGACGTGCCGGTCAGGAACTCGCTCCACGGCTCCAGTTTCGACTCGTACAGGCTGTCGGCCATCGGCCGGACTTGCAGCACGACGGCGTTGAAGTTCAACGCCTGGAAGCGGTCGAGCATCGCAACGAGTTCCCTCTTCTGCGCGTCGGCCGGCAGCCCCGGCTTCGACGGCCAGTCGATGTTCGCCACACTCGCCACCCAGACGCCGCGGAACTCGCGCGGCGGCTCCGGCGGCGCGGCCCCGGCGAGCGACGGCGCGAGCAAGCAGGCGGCAAGTACGGCGAGGCGCATGGCGATTCTCCGGGGGGTGCGGCGACGACATTACGATACGCGGCCGGAGGAAGCGAATGCGGCAACTTGCCGGTTGCTCTCGCAACGCCCCGGCGTTAGTCTGCCCGTGCTGACCCCTCAGTCGTTCCAACACTTTGGCCCGGCGGCGTGCGACTTCGCGTGCCCCCGACCGTGGCGAAGCCGCACCCGCTTTTGAACGAACCCGACCGCCAGCCGCTGCGAATCGCCCACCTGGGCAAGTACTACCCGCCCGCCATCGGCGGCGTCGAGACGCACACGCACGCCCTCGCGCACGGCCTCGCAGCCCGCGGCCACGCCGTGACCGTCGTCGCCCTCGACCCCGCCGGCCCCGCCGGGGTCCGCCACGAACTCGACGGCCCCGTGAGGGTGGTGCGCGTCGGCCGGTGGGCCGGCGTCTCCAAGTTCGACGTGGCCCCTGGGCTGACGAGGGCGTTGCGGCGGATGCTCGCCGACCCGCCGGACATCTGGCACCTGCACGCGCCCAACGTCACGATGACGCTCGCCGTCCTGGCGCTGCCGCGCCTGCGCCCGCTAATCGTGACGCACCACGCCGACCTCGACGGGCGGAGGCTGCTCAGTCACCTCGTGCGGCCGTTCGAGGCGCGGCTGTACCGGCGGGCGGCGCTGCTGCTGGCGACGAGTCCGCCGTACCTCGACGGCTCGCCGCGGCTCACGCAGTTCCGGGCCAAGGTCGAGGTGCTGCCGCTGGGCCTCGACCTGCGACCGTTCACGCACCCGAGTCCCGCCGCGTTGACGTGCGCCAACTGCTACCGGCACAACGACCCCGGCCCGCTGTGGCTGACGGTCGGCCGGCTGGTGCCGTACAAGGCGCTCGGCGTGGCGCTGCGGGCCTTGCGCGATGTCCCCGGCACGCTGCTGGTCGCCGGCACCGGGCCGATGGAGGCGACCTGGCGGAGCCTCGCCGGTTCGCTCGGCGTCGCCGACCGCGTCGTCTGGCGGGGCCGCGTCTCGCCCGACGAGCTGGTCGGCGGCTACCACGCGGCGACGGCCCACTGGTTCCCGTCGAACACGCGCGCCGAGGGCTTCGGGCTGGCCCAAGTCGAGGCGATGGCCAGCGGCTGCCCGACGGTCAACGCGAACGTCCCGCACTCCGGCGTCGGCTGGGTCTGCCGCGACGGCGTCGGCGGCCTGACCGTGCCCGTCAACGACCCCGCCGGCCTTGCCGCCGCCGCGAACCGGCTGCTCACCGAACCCGGCCTGCGCGACCGCCTGAGCGTCGGCGGCCGCCGCGAGGCTTGCGAGCGCTTCACCGCGGCGGTCATGGCCGAGCGCTGCGAGGACTTCTACCGCCGAGTCGTGTCGTGAGGTCGCCGTGAAAGCCGTGGTTCGTGTGCCGGCCGCGGCAACTCGCCCGCCGGCTGGGGCAAATGCTCGCCGTGCCGCCGGTCGGCCTGGTGGCGGTGACGCTGCCGTGGGGCGCGACCGTCCGCGTGAACCCCGCCGAGACGATCGGCCGGGCGGTCTGGACGACGGGGGTCTACGACCTGGCGGTGTGCGAGGTACTGTCCCGCCTGATGCCGAACGGCGGGGCGGCGATCGACGCCGGGGCCAACGTCGGCGTCCTGGCGACTCTACTCGCGGCGAGGGCGGGGCCGACCGGCCGCGTCGAGTGCTTCGAGCCGCACCCGCTGCTCGCGGGGCGATTGCGCGACAACCTCGCCCGTTACGCCCCGCAAGCCCGCGTTCACGCCGTGGCCTTGAGCGACCGCGTGGGTTTCGCCCGGCTCGTCTCCCCGCCGGACTTCGCCACGAACGAGGGCCTCGGCCGACTTGCCGACGGCCCCACCGCCGACGGCATCGAGGTGCCGACGGCGACACTCGACGCGCTGTTCCCGGCGACCTGCTTCGACGTGCTCAAGCTCGACGTGGAGGGCCACGAGGCGGCGGTGCTACGCGGGGCGAATGGCTTGCTAGGTCGCGGCGCGATCCGCCACGTCGTCTTCGAGGACCACGCCATCGCGACGAGCGCCGCCGCGTCAATTCTGACGGCCGCCGGCTACACGCTGTGGCAACTCGGCTGGACGCTCCGCGGCCCGGCGACGGCCGCCCTGACTGCCCCGCGGCTGTGCCGAAGCTACGAGGCTCCGAGTTTCTTGGCGACGCTCGACCCCGCCGGCGCGGCCGCGATCTTGGCACCCCGCGGGTGGCGCGTCTATGACTGACGCGAACGTCGAGGCCCGCGCGCGACTGAGCCGCGGCACCAGCGGCGCGGCAATCCTGCGCGCCGTGACCGACGCCCTGGCCGGCCGGCCGCGCGGGGGCGTCCTCGTCGATGTCGGCTGCGGGGCCGGCGACCTGTGGGCCGTCGTCGCGGCGCAGTTCGACCGCTACGTCGGCGTCGATGCGGCCCATTATGTCGGCTTCCCTGCGGGCGCGGAGTTCGTCCGCCACGACCTCGACGCCGGCCGCGTGCCGCTGCCCAACGCCCTCGGCGACGTGGTCGCCGCCGTCGAGACGGTCGAGCACCTCGAAAATCCGCGCGCCTTCGTCCGCGAGCTGGTGCGGCTCACGAAGCCGGGCGGCTGGGTCGTCGTCACCACGCCGAACCAACTCAGCCTGTTGAACCTGCTGACGCTCGTCGCGTTCGGCGAGTTCAACGCCTTCCGGGCCGGCAGCTACCCCGCGCACCGCACGGCGCTGCTCGCTACCGACCTGCGTCGGATCGCCGCCGAGTGCGGGCTGACCGACATCCGCGTCGCCTACAGCGGGTCGGGCCGCGTCCCCGGCACCGCGCGGAAGTACCCCGCCGCGCTGAGCCGCCGGCTGCCACGGCTGCTGTCCGACAACGCGCTGCTCGTGGCCCGCAAGCCGGCGGGGGTGGCCGCGTGAGGGTGCTGCACCTGGCCGCCGGCAACCTCTTCGGCGGCGTCGAGCGCATGCTGGTGACGCTGGCGAAACTCCGGCACCTCGCCCCCGACACGGAGCCGGAGTTCGGCCTGAGTTTCCCCGGCCGACTCTGGGGCGAACTCGCGGCCACGGGCGTCGCGGTCCACGACCTCGACGCGGCGCGGTTCTCCCGCCCGTGGACCGTCGTCGCCGCCCGCCGCCGCCTGCGGAAACTCCTCGAAGCGCGCCGCTATGATGTCGTCGTCGCCCACGCCTGCTGGCCGCACGCCGTCTTCGCGCCGACGGTCAAATCCGCCGGCGTCGGCCTGGTGACCTTTGCCCACGACGCCCTCGCCGGCCGCCACTGGCTCGAACGCTGGGCCGCCCGCACGCCCCCGGATTTCGTGTTGGCGAACAGCCGCTACACCCTCGGCACCGTGCCCCGCGTCTTCCCCAGCGCGCCGGCCGGCGTCGCGTACCTGCCCGTCGAGCCGGCCGCGGAGCGCGACCCCGACGACGTGGCGAAGTTGCGCCACGAGTTCGACACGCCGCCGGGAGACGCGGTAATTTTGCACGCGAGCCGGCTCGAGCGCTGGAAGGGTGCGGCGGTGCTAGTCGAGTCACTCGGCCGATTGGCCGACACGCCCGGCTGGACGCTCTGGCTCGCCGGCGGCGTGCAGAAGCCCGGCGAAGCGGCCTACCTCGCCGAGTTGCACCGCGCCGCCCGGCGTCACGGCATCGCCCTGCGCGTCCGCTTCCTGGGCCAGCGCGACGACGTGCCGCGCGTGATGCAAGCCGCCGACCTGTTCTGCCAGCCGAACACCGCCCCGGAGCCGTTCGGCGTCGCGCTCGTCGAGGCGCTGGCCGCCGGACTGCCGGTCGTCACGTCGGCCCTTGGCGGGGCGGCCGAAGTCGTCACCCCCGACTGCGGTACTCTCGTCGAGTCGGGCGACGCGGTCGCGCTCGCCGACGCGTTACGCGCCCTGATCGCCAGCCCGTCGGAGCGTCAACGGCTCGGGGCATCGGGGCCGGCACAAGCCCGCAAGCTGTGCGACCCGGCCGTGACGATCCCACGCTTGCACCGGATGCTCGCCGACGCGGGGGCCGAGTCGTGAGCCGGCCCGACCGCGACGAGGCGACGGCGCGGGCGTGGCTGCTCGGCTTCGTCGGGTTGCAAATCGCCTGCCAGCTCGCGCTGCTCGTGCCGACGCTCGGCGGGGCGCGGCCGGCCTTCCGCGTCGCGGCCTTCGGCGCGAGTCTCGCGGCGTTGGCGTTCGCCCCCGGCACCGCGGCGCGCCACATGAGCCGGCCGTGGCTGCTCGTGGCGCTGGTCGTGATGGGCGTGCAGTTCTTCCGCCCCGAAACCAGTAGCGCCCTGGCCGGCCTCGCGTCGCTCGCACTCGCGGTCGCCGTGGCCGCCCCGGTCGTCTGGGTGACCCGGCTGCGCGTCACGCCGCGCACGCTCGTCGCGCTGCTGCTGCTCATCTGGGGCTTCCAGACGGCGAGTGCCGCCGTCGGCGTGCTCCAAGCGCTTTCGCCCGGCGACTTCGCCCCGCCGGTGGCGGCCGCCTACCGCGGCGAGTCCGGGGACGGCTTGCGCATCGTCCTGGCCGACGGCACCGCGATGACCCGCCCGATGGGCCTGACCGACGCCCCCGGCGGCGCGGCCCCGGCCGGGCTGACGGCGTACCTGCTGGGCCTCGGCTTCCTCACCACCGCGCGGTCACCCCTGCTGCGGCTCGCGGCGGCCGGCGGCATGGCGGTCGGGCTGTTCTGCGTCGCGCTGTGTCAAATTCGCGTCCACGCCGTCCTCGCCGCCCTCTCGACGCTCACCCTGGCGGCCGCGCTCGTGGCCGCGGGGCGAACGCGCGACATGCTCTGGGTCGCCGTGCTGTTGCCGTTGACCGTTGCCGGCGGTGGCGTGGCGGCGCTGGCGGTCGGCGGCGAGGCCCCGCTGCGGCGGCTCGAAACGCTCGTCGAGAGCAGCCCCGACGCCGTGTACTACGACAGTCGCGGGCACTTCCTGGAGGCGACCTTCGGCGAGTTGTTGGGCGAGTTCCCGCTGGGCGCGGGGCTGGGCCGCTGGGGCGTGGTGAGCGCCACCTTCGGCGACCCGGCCGACCCGGCCGTCCCGCCGCTGTGGGTCGAGATCCAGTGGACCGCCTGGCTGTTCGACGGCGGCGCGCCGCTGATGCTCGCCTACGCCGGCGCGGTCGCCGCGGCCTGCCTCGCCACGCTGCGGGTGGCGCGGCGCTGCCCCGACCGCCGCGTCGCCGGCTGGGGGGCGCTGCTCACGGCGTACAACCTCGGCGTGGTCGCGGTGACCTTCTCGTACGCCCCGTTCGCCGGGCAGATGGGCCTCGAGTTCTGGCTGCTCAACGCCGCCGTCGTGACCGCCGCGCGAGCGTCGGGGGTGAGGCCGTGAGCGCGCCCTGGGCGGTCGTCGCTGGCGACTTCACCGCGCTCGGCGGCATGGACGCGGCCAACGCCGGGCTGGCGGCGCACCTCGCCGGCCGCGGCGGCGTGACGCTCGTCGCCCACCGCGTCGCCGCCGAACTCGCGGCCCGGCCGGGCGTCACCGTCGCACTCGCCGCCCGGCCCCTCGGCTCGCATTTCCTGGGCGAGCCGCTGCTCGACCGCCTCGGCCGACGGCAAGCCGCCATCACTGTTGCGCGGGGCGGCCGGGTCGTCGTCAACGGCGGTAACTGCCGCTGGCCCGACATCAACTGGCTGCACTACATCCACGCGGCCGACGACACGCCAGTTTCGGGCGTGAAGTCCCGCTGGCACCGCCGCCGGGCGCTGCGGCGAGAGCGGGAAATCATCCCGACCAGTCGCATCGCCGTCTGTAACAGTTTCAAAACGGCCCGCGACGTTCTTGAACGGCTCCCGACGCCGATGGATCGTGTCCGCGTCGTCTACTACGGGTGCGACCCCGTCGCGTGCGCCGCAGTGACCCCGCCGGAGCGCCTGGCTACCCGCGCCGCGCTCGGCTGGGGCGACGGTCCGTGGGTCGCGTTCGTCGGCGCGCTCGGCGACACACGCAAGGGCTTCGGCACGCTGTACGCCGCCTGGAAGTCGCTGTGTACCGGCCCCGGCTGGGACGCCCGGCTCGCCGTCGTCGGCGCGGGGGCGAGTCTCGACATTTGGCGCAAGCAGGCGATCGACGACGATCTCACACACCGCGTCGCGTTCCTCGGCTTCCGCGCCGACGTGCCGCGAATCCTTGCTGCCGCCGACGCTCTGGCCCACCCGGCGCGTTACGAGCCTTACGGCCTGGCCGTCCACGAGGCCCTGTGCCGCGGCCTGCCGACGCTCGTGAGCGCGAGCGCCGGCGTCGCCGAGCGCTACCCGCCGGGCCTGGCCGACTTGCTGTTGCAGAACCCCACCGACGCCGGCGAGCTGGCCGACCGCCTGCGGCACTGGCGCGGCACCCTCGACGCCTGGCCCGCCCGCGTCGCCGGCTTCGCCGCGCGGTTGCGTGGGTACACCTGGGACGCGATGGCCGCCGACTTCGTCCGCGCCGTGGAAGCGGGCGACTCGTGAGGATTGTGATCGTGATGGTCGAGGCCCCGGTGCCGTTCGGCAAGGCAGTCGGCCGGTGGTACGCCGTGCTCTTGAAGGGGTTAGTCGCCCGCGGCCACCGCGTGGCGGCGTTCGCCGCGTGCAGCGACCCCGGCCAAATGGCCGAGGCGGCGCGGCTCTTCCCGGCCCCCGCCTACGACCTGCGGCTGTACGAATTCCCCCCGCGACGTGGCGTGGTGTCGAAGCTCGCGACCCTACGCCGGCCGCACTCGTACCCGTTCGGCGACGCCCTCAAGGCCGACCTGGCGCGCGAACTCAACGCCGGCTTCGACGTGCTGCACCTCGAAGAGTTGTGGGCCGGCTGGCTGGGCCTGGGCCACGCCAACAAGGCGCTCGTCAACGTCTTTTCCCTGACGCGCCTCGACCAGGAGTTGACGCGGCCGGGCACCTGGCGCGGCCGCCTAACGCTCACGGCGGAACGGCGACTGCTGCGCGACTTCAAGCACTTCCGCGTCAACACCCCGCGCGTCGCCGCCGAGATTCGCCTCGTCAACCCGCGTGCCAACGTCGCCACGAACCCGTTCGGCTTCGACGCGAGCCTCTACCCCTACGCCCCGGACGCCGCCCGCCCCACATCCCCCGTCGTGACGCTCATCGGCAGCATGGGCTGGTCGCCGTCGCACTCCGCCGCGCTGCGGCTACTCACGCGGCTGTGGCCGGCGGTCAAGCGCCGCCTCCCCGCCGCGCGGCTGGAGATCGCCGGCTGGTCCGCGCGCGTCGCCCTGCGGGACTTCCTGCACCTGCCCGACGTGACGATCGCCGAAGACGTGCCCGACGCGCGGCCGCACTTCGAGCGCGCCTCCGTGCTGCTCTACGCCCCGGAGCGCGGCAGCGGCGTGAAGGTCAAGGTGCTCGAGGCCCTCGCCTACGGCACCCCCGTCGTGACCACCAACGAAGGCAACGAGGGGCTGGGCGGCACCGACGGCGTCGAACTCGGCGTGGCCGACGACGACGCGGGACTGATCGAGCGCACGGTCACTCTGCTCAACGACCCCGCCGCCCAGAACCGCCAGCGCCAAGCCGGTCGGCGACTCGTCGAGCGCGTCGGCGACCCGGCGGCGGCCCTCGACGCCCTCGAAGCGACCTACGCCCGGATGACGACGCCCCCCGCGGGAGAACCGGCGTGATCGTCGGTGTCAACGCGATGTCACTGACCGCGCCGCACGTCCGCGGCTGGACGCGCTACGCCGTCAACTTGTTACGCGAGTTGTCGAAGCTGGGCGTCGGCTTGCGGCTGTACGCCCGCACGCCGCTCGACCTTGCGCACCTGGCCGAACTCGGGCCGGGCGACTGCGAAGTCCGCGTCGCACCGACGATGCGCTACGCCCTGTGGGAGCAATGGTGGCTGCCGCGGCAGTGCCGGCGCGACGGCGTGGCACTCCTGCACAGCCCGCACAACTTCGGCCTGCCCGTGGTATGCCCGGTGCCGCGCGTGCTGACCCTGCACGACGCCATCGACACCGTCCACGGCCACGACCGCCTGCCGTGGCGTGAATGGCTGCGGCCCGGCCACGCCCGCGCCCGGCTGATGCTGCAAGTCGCGCGGCGCAGTGGCGACCGAATCGTCACGGTCAGCGAGCACGCCAAGGCCGACTTCGTGCGCCGCTTCGGACTGCCGCCCCGCCGCATCGACGTGATTCCCGAAGCCGCCGACGAACGCTTCCACCGGCCGCCGACGCCAACCGAGGCGGCGCGCGTCGCGGCGACTTACGACCTGGCGCGGCCGTACTTCCTGTACGTCGGCGGCGCGGAGGCGCGCAAGAACGTCGGCTTCCTGGCGCGGGCCTTCGCCGCCGCCGACCTGCCGGGCGTCGAGTTGGTGCTGGCCGGCGGCGGCGACTTCGGGGCGTGTACCGGGCCGCGGGTGCGGGCGGTCGGCTACGTCGCCGACGCCGACTTGCCCGCGCTCTACGCCGGTGCCCTGGGCTTCGCGTACCCTAGTGAGTACGAGGGCTTCGGGCTGCAACTCGTCGAGGCGATGGCGGCCGGCTGCCCAACACTCGCCGCCGACGCGACGAGCCTGCCCGAAGTCCTCGGCCGCGGCGGCGACCTCTTCCCGCTTGGCGACCCGGCGGCGTTGACGGCGATGTTGCGGCGGCTGACCACCGACGCCGCCTACCGCGCCGACCTCACCGCCCGCGGCCGCGTTCGCGCCGCGGACTTCTCCTGGGGCCGCGCCGCCCGCGCGACCCTCGCCGCTTACGAGGCCACACTCCGCCGATGACACCACCCCTGCCCCGCGTGACGCTCGTCTTCGGCACGCGGCCGGAGGCGATCAAGATGGCCCCCGTCGTCCGGGCGTTCCGCGCCGACGGCCGCTTCGCCGCGCGCGTCGTCGTCACCGGGCAGCACCGCCAGATGCTCGACGCGGTGCTCGCCACCTTCGAGATCGCCCCGGACGCCGACCTGAACGTGATGACGCCCGACCAGTCGCTCGCCGGGCTGACGGCCCGCACCCTGACCGCCCTCGACGCCGAGTTGCGTGACCACCCCGCCGACCTGCTGCTCGTGCAGGGCGACACGACGGCGGCCTTCGCGGCGGGGCTGACGGCGTTCTACCACCGCACGCCCGTCGGCCACGTCGAGGCCGGCCTGCGCACGGGCGACTTGCGGTCGCCGTGGCCCGAGGAGGCGAACCGCGTGCTGCTGACCCGGCTGGCGGCGCTGCACTTCGCCCCGACCCCGGCGACCCGCGACAACCTACTCCGCGAGGGCGTGCCGGCGGGTCACATCCGCCTCGTCGGCAACACCGTCGTCGATGCCCTGCACTTAGCGCTCGCCCGGCTCGACCGCGACCCGGTGGCGGTGCCGGGGTTGCCGCCCGGCTTCCTCGACGGCGGCGGGCCGCTGGTGCTCGTGACGGGTCACCGGCGGGAGAACTTCGGCCCCAGTTTCGAGGGGATTTGCCACGCCGTCGCCGACCTGGCCCGGCTGTACCCCGCCGCGCGGATCGTCTACCCGGTCCACCTGAACCCCCACGTCCGCGGCCCCGTCGATCGCGTCTTGCGCGCGGCCGGGGCGGCTAACGTCGCGTTACTCGAACCACTTGGATACCTCGAATTCCTCACGCTGTTCCGTCAAGCCGCCGTCGTACTGTCTGACTCCGGTGGGGTTCAGGAGGAGGCCCCGACCCTCGGCAAGCGGGTCGTCTTGATGCGCGACACGACGGAGCGCCCCGAGGCGGTCGCGTCGGGCCACGTCCAAGTCGTCGGCCCCGACCGCGCCCGTATCGTCGCCGCGGCGAGTGCGATCCTCGACGGCGGCGGCCCGCCGCTGACGCCCGGCAGCCCCTACGGCGACGGCCACGCCGCCGACGCGATCGTCGCCGCCTGCTTCGACTTACTGGGCGGGTCGCCTTGAGGTCGTGGCACCTCGTCACCTCCGAGTACCCGCCCGACACCGGCGGCGTCGCCGGGTACACGTCGGTCATCGCCCACGCGCTGTCGGGGGCGGGGCAGCGCGTCCATGTATACTCGCGCGGCCCGATCGGCACCGACGCGGACGGCCCCGTCACCGTCCACCGCGTCGGCCCGAGCTTCGGCCGCGCGGGGCTACACGAGCTGGCCGCGCGGCTCGACGCCTCGCCCCGGCCGCGGCGGCTCTTCGTGCAGTACACCCCGCACGGCTACGGGTTCAAGGGGATGAACCTGCCGTTCGCCCACTGGCTGCGCCGCCGCGCCGCGAACTCCGAGGACGCCATCGACCTGATGTTTCACGAGGTCGCCTACCCGTGGGTGCGGTCGCCGCTGCGTCACAACCTGATCGCCGCGGTGAACCGTCTGATGGTGCAAACCCTCCTGCCGGCGGCCACGCGCGTCTTCGCGACCGTCCCCGCCTGGCAGCCGCTGTTACGGGCCTGCGGACTCCCGGCGACGACGCCGGTTTCCGTGACCCCGGTCCCGAGTAACGTCCCGCGAGTCTGTGACCCGCTTGGGGTCGCACGTCTGCGGGAGGCGTTCGCCGCGGGCGGCCCCGTCGTCGGCCACTTCGGCACCTACGGCGACCACGTCGGCCGGATGTTGGAGCCGGTGGCGGTCGAGTTGTGCCGTCCCATGCCGACCCTCCGGTTGGTCCTCATCGGCCGGGGCAACCACGCCTGGCGTCAGGGGTTCGCCACGCGGCACCCCGACATCGCACACCAACTGATCGGTGCCGACGCGACCACTCCGGGCGACATTTCGCTCACACTCCAGGCGTGTGACCTGCTCGTGCAGCCGTACCCCGACGGCGTGAGTGGCCGGCGAGGATCGGTCATGGCGGGGCTGGCCAACGGCGTCGCCGTCGTCACCAACTCCGGGGCGTTGTCCGAACCGGCGTGGCTCGTAAGCGGATTATCCGTCGTATTGATTCCAGACCTTGCGCGGGTCGCGTTGCAGATTCTAGGTGACTCCGACCGGCGGTCCGGACTCGCCGCGGCGGGGCGGGCGTACTACGACGCGCACTTCGCGGTCGGCCACACGCTCGACGCCCTGCTCGGTGCGTCGTGACCCGGCCACGCCGCCTGCTGACCGTCGGGCACTCCTACGTAGTCGCCTTGAATCGCCGGCTCGCCGACGAGATGCACCGTGCCCCGGCGTTGCCCGGCGAGCCGCCGTGGGAGGTGACCGTCGCCGCCCCGCTGTTGGTCCGCGGCGACCTGCGGCCGATCGCCCTCGAACCCCCGCTCGACGGGGCCGCGCCGACCGTCGGCGTCGCGGTTTACGGCTCACGCTCGCCCCACACTCTGAGTTACGGTTGCGCGACTCGGGGCCTGATCCGGGGCACGGCGTGGAACTTCGTCCACGTCTGGCAGGAGCCGTACACCTGGGCCGGGCACCAGCTCGGTAGCTGGGCCGGCGCCACGCCGCACGCCCACACCACCTTCCAGAACTTGACCAAAACCTACCCCCTACCCATGGCCTGGATGGAGCGCGCCGCCGTCGCCCGTAGCCGGGGCTGGGTCGCCAGCGGCGTGACCGTCGCCGAGACGCTGCGCGGCCGCCCGCCCTACCACCGCAAGCCGCACGCCGTCATCTCACCGGGCGTCGATATGGCTGCGTTCGCCCCCAACCCGACCGCCCGCGCCACAGTGTACGCCCGCCTCGGTTGGTCACCGGTCGACGCGCCGGTCATCGGTTTCCTCGGTCGGTTCGTCCCCGAGAAGGGTTTGACGCTGCTGATGGCAGCGGCGGATGCTTTGAAGTCCGATTGGCGGATGCTGCTCGTCGGTGGCGGCCCGATGGAGTCCCAACTGCGGGCGTGGGGCGCGCGGCACGGCGACCGCGTCCGGGTCGTCACCGGGGTGCCGCACGCCGGGGTGCCGGCCTACGTCAACGCCTTCGACTTGCTCGCCGCCCCGAGCCTCACGACCCCGCGGTGGCGCGAGCAACTCGGCCGGATGCTCCTCGAAGCGTTCGCCGTCGGCGTCCCTGTCGTCGGCAGCGACTCCGGCGAGATCCCGCACGTCCTCGCCGACGCCGGGGTCGTCGTGCCCGAAGGGGATGTCGCCGCCTGGGCCGCCGCGCTCGGGGCGCTGCTCGACTCGCCGGCCCGCCGCCGTGAACTCGGTGCCCTCGGGCGCGAGCGCTGCGCGGCCGTCTTCGCCTGGCCCGTCGTCGCCCGGCAGACGCTGAGTTTCTTCAACAGACTTTTGGCGGAGGCCTGACGGTGCGCGTCGCCCTGCTGCCGGACTTCGCCGAGGAGAGCTGGCCGAGTATGGACCTGTGCGCCGAGATGCTGCACGCCCACTGGCCGCCGGCCGCCGGGACGTTGACCCGCGTCGCCCCGCCGTTCGCGCGCCGCTTCGGCCGGCTGCCGGTCGTCGGCCGAGGCCGCGTCGCCGTCAACGCCGACCGCGCCTTCAACCGCTACGTCCGCTACCCGCGCTTCGCGCGCCGAATCGCCGCGGACTTCGACGCCTTCCACGTCTCCGACCACAGCTACGCCGCACTCGTTGGCGCGTTGCCACCGGGCCGCGCCGGCGTGACCGTCTTCGACCTCGACGCCTTCCGCTGCCTCCTCGACCCGGCCGCCGAGCCGCGGCCGCGCTGGTTCCGCGGCCTCACCTGGCGCGTCCTCGACGGCGTGCAGAACGCGGCCGTCGTCTTCGTCCCGTCGCACGCCGTCGGCGACCAGCTGCGCCGCGCCAACCTGATCGACCCGGCACGGCTGCGCTACGCCCCTGTCGGCGTCGCGCCCGAGTTCACGCCTGTCGGGACCGATGCGCCGCCGGCGTGGCTCGCCGCGCTGACGGGCCGGCCGTGGGTCGTTCACGTCGGCAGTTGCGTCCCCCGTAAGCGCGTCGATCTGCTGCTCGAAGTCGTCGCCCGGCTGCGGCCGCAGTTCCCCGGCCTGCACCTCGTCAAGGTCGGCGGCACCTTCACGAACGCCCACCGGGCGCGGGTCGCCCGGCACGGCCTGGCCGACGCGATCACGCACGTCCGCGGCCTGAGCCGCCGCGAACTCGCCGCCGTTTACCGCGGCGCGTCGGCGGTCCTGCAACCCAGCGACGCCGAGGGCTTTGGGCTGCCGGTGGTCGAGGCGCTCGCCTGCGGCGCGGCCGTCGTCGCCAGCGACCTCGCGGTGCTGCGCGAGGTCGGCGGCCCCGTCACGACCTACGCCCCCGCCGGCGAGTCGGCGGCGTGGGTGGCCGCCGTCCACGGCGTCGTCACGCGCGCCCGCGACCCGGCTCGACGCGCCGCCGCGGTCGCCTGGGCCGGGCAGTTCACCTGGCCCCGCCACGCCGCGGCCGTCGCCGCCGGTTACGCGGAATTGGTGGGCCGCCGGTGCGGGTGACGTACCTCAGTCCCGTCGGCACCGTCGGCGGCGCGGAACGCGTCCTGCTCGCTGCCCTCCGCGCCCTCCCCGACGCCCTGCCGGGCTACGCCCCGACGGTTGTCCTCTTCGCCGACGGCCCCCTCCGTGCCGCGGCCGAAAGCCTCGGGGCAACGGTGCTCATCGTCCCGTTGCCGCACGCCCTCGCCGGCCTCGGCGACACGCAACTCCGCGGCAACTCTTCGCGGGCCGCCGTTTTACTTGACGCCGTTCGCGCGACGCCCGCGCTGCTTCGTTACGCCCGGCGACTGCACGCCGCCATTGCCAGAACGCGGCCGCAGCTCCTGGTTACCAACGGCGTCAAGGCGCACCTGCTCGCGGCGCTCGTCGCCCCGCGCGGGCTGCCGGTCGCCTGGCACGTCCACGACTTCCTCGGCGAGCGCCCCCTCGCCGGCAAGCTCCTGCGCCGGCTCACCTGCCACGTCCGCGGGGCCATCGCCGTCTCCGATGCCGTCGCCCGAGACGTAGCCGCCGCCCTGCCGAACGTGCCCATACTCACCGTGCGCAACGGCCTCGATACCGGCCACTTCGCCCCCGGCTTCGGCGCTGACCTCGACGCCCTCGCCGGCCTGCCGCCGTTCGCCGGCGTCCGCGTCGGCCTCGTGGCGACCTACGCCAACTGGAAGGGCCACGCCGTGTTCCTCGAAGCCCTCGCCCGCGTGCCGGCGGTGCGCGGCTACGTCGTCGGCGGCCCCGTCTCCGCAACCGCCGGGTCGCAAGTCACCCGTGGCGAACTCGTGCAAATTGCGGCCAACCTCGGGCTGCTCAACCGCGTCGGCTTCGTCCCGTTTCAACCCGACCCCGTCGGCGTCTACTGCGCCCTCGACATCGTGGTTCACGCCAGCGTCCGCCCGGAGCCGTTCGGCCTGACCGTCGCGGAGGCGATGAGTTGCGGCCGCGCCGTCATCGTCTCCGCGGCCGGCGGCGCGGCCGAGCTATTCACTGATGGCCACGACGCCCTCGGCCACCCGCCCGGCGACCTCGCCGCCTTGATCGCGCGCCTCGCCGCCGACGCCGGGCTGCGCGCCCGCCTCGGGGCGAACGCCCGCGCCACCGCCGTCGGGCGCTTCGGCCTGCCGCGTTACGGGCGCGAGCTGGCGACGGCCTACCGGGCGTTCGTCGGATGAGTTCGACAGGCCGGCGGGGACGGTTGCGGCGAGCCGTCGGCGTAAGCCGGGGGTTTCTCGGGACTACGAGCGTCGAGAAACCTCCCGCTCACGCGGACGGCTCGCTTACGGTGCCTAAAACTCCGGCATCCGCCCCGCCAGCACGTCGCGCTCCCACTGCTCTTGCAGCGGCCAGCTCACGGCACACGTGCCGAAGTCGGCGAGGTACTGGTACGCCGTCAGCCGGTCGATCGCCGCCTGCACGATCGCCGGGTCCTTGCGGAACGCCGGGCCGTGGCTCGGGACGACGAACTCGGCGTCGTCGGCCAGGATGCGCCGCAGGCTCTTCAAGAAGTCCGGCAAGTTCGAGCCGTGGTGCGCGTCGATCGCCCCGACGCACGAGTCGGCGTACAGCGTGTCGCCGCTAAAGAGCAGGTTGCGCAGCTTGAAACTGAGCTGCCCCGGCGTGTGGCCCGGCGTGTGCCAGACGTGCAAGTCGAGGTCGCCGACTTTGACGATGTCGCCCTCGTCGAGCTTCTTATCGACCTTGAAGGCCGGCATGTCGATGTGGAAGTTCTGCGCGGGGATGCTGGCGTAGGTCTGCACCGCGTCGCCGCTGAGCAGCACCGCCGCGGCGTGCGGGTGGGCCGCGGTCTTGGTCTTGAGCCGCTCCTTCGCCCCCGCGAGCGCCTGGACGTGGTCGGCGTCGGCGTGGGTCGCGATCACCATCTTGCACCGCGACAGCGGGAAGTCGAGGTGCCGCAGCATCTCGATGATGTCGTCGAGCGCCGAGTTCTGGCCGATGTCCAGCAGCACGTACTCGCTGCCGCCGTCGATGAGGTAGACGTTCACACCCATCGGCCGGCCGGCCTGGAGGTTCAGCTCGATGACGTTGGGGAAGAGGTACTTGCGGTCGCTTTTCATGAGGCCCCCGTGCCGTGGTCCGTTGACTCGCCCCATCCAGTTTAGCGGAACGGCCCCGGCCGGCGAAGGGGCCGGCGGAGGGGCGGCCGCGTCCGGGCTTCTTCTCACTTCCTTAGCCGGTCCTTCACAATCAGGTCTTAAACTCAACTGCGGCGAGACTTCGGGCCGAGCCGGCCAACTCCAGGACCTGCCGAGGGGACGCGAGCCATGAGCCAACCGCGGATTCTGATCGTCGAGGACGAGCGCGGCCTCGTCCAGTCGCTGTCGTGGTACTTCGACCGCGAGGGCTACGAGACCCACGCCGCCAGCGACGGCAACGACGGCCTGCGCAAGGCCCAAACCCTCCTGCCCGACGTGGTGCTCCTCGACATCATGCTGCCCGGCCTCGACGGCCTTTCGATCTGCCGCGAGCTGCGCGCCGGCGAGCGCACCAAGCAGATCCCGATCATCCTCATCACGGCCAAGTCCGAGGAGACCGACCAACTCGCCGGCTACAACCTGGGGGCCGACGACTACGTCACCAAGCCGTTCAGCAACAAGGTGCTGCTCCAGAAAATCAAGGCGCTCTTGCGGCGCGTCGAAGGCCCGGTCGAGACGGGCGACGTGATCGAGCACGTCGGCATCCGCATCGACCGCGTGCGGCACCGCGTGACGGTCCACAACGACGAGGTGAGTTTGACGCCGACGGAGTTCAAGCTTTTGGAGTGCATGTTGCGCCAGCCCGGCCGGGCGTTCAACCGCCACCAACTGATGGACGCGGCCATCGGCGAAGGCCAGATCGTGCTGGAGCGCACCATTGACGTGCACGTCAAGACGCTTCGCAAAAAGCTCGAGGACGCGGGCGGCACGACGGAGATGATCGAGACGGTGCGCGGCGTCGGCTACCGCTTCCAGGAGGACCCCGCCAAGCCGGCGGAGTGACGGCGAGCCGGAAAGCGTCAGCGCCTGGAGGTCTTAAAACCCTCCGGGCGCTGACGCTTTCCGGCTCGCCAAACGTCACGCGTCAGTCGGCGCAGAGGCTCTCGTTGAGCTTCTGGAGGGCTTCGCTCTCGATCTGCCGCACGCGCTCGCGGGTCAGCCCGAGGCTCTCGCCGATCTCCTTGAGCGTCTTCGGCTCGATGTCGTCGAGGCCGAAGCGCATCCGCAACACGGTCGCCTCGCGCTTGTCCATCTTCTCGAGCAGCACCATGACTTGCTTCAAGTCGTCGCTCTCGACCATCTCGGTGTCGGGCGACTTGGCGTTGGTGTCCATTAGCATCTCTTCAATCGACCAGCCGGCGTCGCCCTGGTCCGACTGCGGCGTCGAGTTGTAGACGCGGATCGCCTTCTTGATGATGCTCAACTTCTTCTTGGGCAGGCCCAGGACCTTCGCCACCTCCTCGGGCAGCGGAGGCCGGCCGAGTTCGTCGGTCAGCTTGTTGGTCGCCCGTCGCCACTTGGCGATCAGCTCGACCATGTAGGCCGGGATGCGGATCGTCTTGGCCGTGTTCACGAGCGCCCGCTTGATGCTCTGCTTGATCCAGTAGCTGGCGTAGGTGCTAAATCGGGTGCCCATCGTCGGGTCGAAGCCCTCGACGGCGCGCAGCAGGCCTAGGTTGCCCTCCTCGATGAGGTCTTGCAGGGCCAGGCCCTTGCCGGTGTAGCCGCGGGCGATGTTGACCACGAGGCGCAGGTTCGCGCGGACCATGCGGTCGCGGGCGTCGGGGTTGCCGACGGCGATGGCACGGGCGAGTTCTTTTTCCTCGTCGGCGCTGAGCAGCGCCGTCTCGTTGATTTCGCGGAGGTAGGTTTCCAGCGGCGACTGGACGGCGTCGGAGCGGTAGCGGCGGAGGCGAGACATGGGGTGGCGTCCTGGCGTTAGGTGTCCGAATCGGCTCCGCGGGCGGATCGGTCCGCCGCCCACTCCGTCAAGGGCCAATCACAATGGCCGCCCCCCGACCGGCGTCATCGACACCGAAGGGAGACCCGAGTTCTTCATCGGCCGTAAAACGATCATCCGGCAGCGTGCCCGCCCCATCGGGGCCGGCACCAGAAAATCGACGCGGTAGTGCAGGCACAGCCCCACCAACCGTCAGCCCGCGGCCCCGAAGGCGGGGCCCGTCGTCGAGACGAATCCGTCGGGGGCAGAAATCTGTAGGTCACAGTTCAGTCGCCGGCAACCGATTCTTTCGCGCGGGGCGAAACTGCCGAAAACCCCGACGCTGCCGGGCGCGGCGGCCGCACCGACTCGCCTTTTGATAGCGGCGAAATGCCGCGGGTTCCACGAGTTTTCCCGGCCGAATCGCGGGTTCGGCCGAATGCTTTCGGCCGCCGGCGGAAGTTTCCCGCCCGCCCATCGTCCGCCAAGAAAGTGTAACGGCAAGCTCGGTTGTGCGGCCCGAAAGTGGAAGCGTTCCGTGCGCCGTCACGGCTTCACGGACGCGACGATCTCGGCGGTGAGCCGGCGGACGGTGGCCTCGTCGTAGTTGAGCCGCTCGACGGCGACGATCTCGGCGACTTGCGCCAGGATGATGCGGCCGAGTTCGGCGATCGGCAAGGCGTTGAGGTCGTACATCCCGGCGGCGGCGAACTTGCCGATGATGACCCCGGTGACGCGCTGCCGCACCTTGGCGAGCGGGTCGGCCGGCATCGTCGCCGTGGCCGGCATCGTCGCGCCGGCCGAGACCGGGCTGCGGCCGAGGTTGCCGGAGTGCGACCCCGAGTAGGTCGGCGCGGCCGAGAGCGAGTCGAGGCTGATGACGCCCGAGTCCGGGTTGTCCGCGGCCGGCACGGTGGCGAGGGTTTGCCGCGCCGACGGGGCCGCCATCACCCCGGAGCCGCGTGGCATCGGCGTGGTCAGGATGCGGTGGACGCCCGAGGCAGGGCCGGCACCGTAGGCGTTGCCGTTCACGAGCGGCGCGGGCGTCGGCGGCGCGGCGCCCGCCGGGGCGGGGGCGGCGCGGGCGAGCCAGACTTGCGGGGCGACTTCCAGCACCGCCGGCGGCAGCGTCGCCACGGCCCGGAAGCCGTTGGCGAGCCGCACGTCGAAGCCGCCGGAGTTCGGCCCGCCGCCGGCCACGTACGCCTCGCCGACCTCGGCCCAGCGGGCGAGCACAGCGCGCAGCTGCTCGTCGTCGCGGAAGCGGCCGCCGACCGGCAGCCAGCCGTCGCCCTTGCGGCCCAGCACCGTCGTGGCGTTGACGATCAGGATTTCCTTGACCGCCTCGTCGCGGAAGAGTTCCTCGAGCGGCCCGAATCCGACCGACTCGGCGAGGAGGTCTTCGATGAGGCGGTCGCGGTCGGAGCGGGTGAGGGCGGTGCCCTCCTGGTCGTAGAACTGCTCGAGGGTGCGCTTGCCCTCGGCGCGCAGGATCGACAGCGGCTTGTGGCGGTTGCGGACGAGGTCGATGCGCTCGGCGAGGCGGGCGTGCGCCTTCTTGCGGGGGTCCGCGGGGGCGGCCGCAAGAAGGCGCACGCCGCTGGCGGGGCCGGTGGTGGCGGTCGGGGTCATGGGCGGGACTCGTCGAGTCAACGGGGCGTCCGACGCGGCAACCGTAGAACGCGAATGGCCGCGGCGGAAGCCGCGAAACCGGCAATTCCGGCAGGGGCGGCGGCCGCGCGTCGGCGGGGAAAGACCAGCGAGCCGGAAGCGTCAGCGCCCGGAGTCTCCGCACGGGCAAGACTCCGGGCGCTAACGCTTCCGGCTCGCCGGCCGCGGATTGTGGGACCGCTCAGCAGTTGTAATCGAAATGGGTCAAGCGCAAGGCGTCGAAGTTGCGGGCCGCCAAGTCGTTGGCCTTGATCGATAGATATAACCCCCGACCGTCAGCGTCCGTGAGCTTGATGAGGTTTCGAACGTTCGGCGTCACGTTATCGTCGTGTACGCCAAACTTGCTACAGTACCCCATCATCGCGTCCGAATTGAACCTCATGACGCCGCAAAGCAGTGCGTTTGAGGCGTAACTCGGTTTCACCACCTCCTCCACTTCGAACAACCCGCCCCATTTCGGGTCACTGGATCGCAGACCGCCGATGTCGTAATACGGGTAAAGGGGGAGGCTCAGAGTCTCCTCAAAACTCAGTCGTCGCGCTTGCGTCCGCCTGTTTGCTGTAGTCAATGGCTTGGGCGAAGTCGTGCGAACCAGCGCGGCCACGTCGGGGAAATGCACACACTTCACGCCGAGATTGTCGGGGTTCGGGCCGTCTACCGAGGCAAAAAATGACAGCATCCCCGTCGGCGGCAGTACCCTTGCGGCCTGCGTGTGAGCGATCTCGTCGAGGTTGATCTGCCCCAAGAACCCGGCGGGTCGGTTCGATTCGTGCAGGCCGTTGTAGTTGACTTTGCAGTCGCGGCGGGTCGGCCAAGCGAAGCCGGGCGGTAGGTCGGGACGGCCGCCGAGCTTGCTCACGCCGTCGGCCAACGTCGCCTCCTTGACCTTCGTCTCGGTGAGGCGCAGGGCCGGCCGCGCGAGCTTGAACGCCGCCTCGCGCAGCGCCGGGGCGGTGCCGGCGAGCATCTGCGTGATGCGGAAGCCGATTAGCGCGAGCCACTCTTCGGGCAGGCCGTCCGCCGGCGGGAAGTCTGCGGGCGTCATCGACTTCGTCGCCTCGACGTAGCCGCGCAGGAACGCCGCCCGCGGGTCGCCGCGCTCTTCGAGCCAGTCGGCGTAGACGAGTTTCTTGAGGTCGTCGAGCGGGTCGGCGACGACGGCGGTCAGCCAGTCGCGCTCGCCGGCGTGCAGGGTGGTCAGCATCGGGGACTCCGGGGGGGCGGAACCCCGGCGATGATACCAGAAAGGCGAGCCGGAAAGCGTCAGCGCCCGGAGTCTCCGCACGCGGAACTCCGGGCGCTGACGCTTTCCGGCTCGCCGGTCACCGCGCCGTGAACACGGCCGCTTGCGTCGGCGTGCCCAGCTCGGAGTGTTCCGGGCCGACGCCGTGGAAGGCCACCGCGTAGCCGTGCGCCGCCCCCACCTCGGACGCCCAGGCCGCGAACTCAGTACGGCTCCACTCGAAGCGGTGGTCGGCGTGCCGGAACTTGCCCGCCGGCAGGCTCGGCCAGACGGCGTTGTAGTCGCGGTTCGGCGTCGTCACCACGACCGACCGCGGCCGGGCGAACTCGAACACGACCCGTTCGAGGGCCGCCAGCCGCGGCGGGTCGAGGTGCTCGACCACTTCGACCAGCGCCGCCGCGTCGAAGCCGGCGAAGCGGGCGTCGCGGTAGGTCAGCGCCCCGTGCAGCAGTTGCACGCGCTCGCGCTCCGGCCCGACCATCCCGTCGAGGCGCAGCCGCCGCGCGGCGATTTGCAGCGCGGCGACCGAGACATCGACGCCCTGCAACTTCGTGAACTGCGGCTCGCGCAGCAAGCGGCGAAGCAGCCGCCCTTCCCCGCAGCCGAGGTCGAGCACCGACTTGGCACCGGTCGCCTTCAGAAGTTCGGTGACGGTTTCGTAGCGCTGGTCGTTGAGACGCAGCGGGGTTTCGAGCGACTCCTCGCTCGCCTTCACCGGGGCGTCGTCGTCGCCGTCGGCGGGGTCAACGCGGCCCTCGTCGAGCCGGGTCAGGGCGTCGTTGTACAGCGTGGGGCGGTGCCGCAGGTAGCGGCGCGTGATCGCCTCACGCTTGGGGTGCGTGGCCAGCCACTTCGCCCCCTTGGCCAGCAGCTTCTCGACCTCCGCCTCGCCGACGAAGTAGTGCTTCTGGCCGTCGAACACCGGCACCAAGACGTACAGGTGCGTCAGCAACTCGGCGAGCGTGACCGTGCCGGTCAGCGTCACGCTGAGGTAGCGGCTGACGCCCCACTCAGGGAAGTGCGCGTCGAGCGCGTGGGCCTGGCAGGTGACGGCGTAACCCAGCGGCTCGAAGATGGCGCGGACGAACCCCTCGCCGCCGGCCGCCGGCAAGACTTCGATGGTTGCGGTCAGCGGGATCGGCGTTGACGCCAGCTCGGGGCGGGTCTTGCAAGTGCCGTTGAGGGCGCTGCCGAAGACCTGGGCGATGGCGACGCTCAGGAACGAGGTCGCGGTGTACGGCCGGTCGCTAACGTACTGGCCCATCGTGAAGCGGCGGTCGAAGTTGCCGTCGCGCACCAGCCCCACGGGGTCCACGTCGAGCGACAGGGCCACGGTGGTGCGCTCGGCGGTCGCCTCGGGGTAGTAGACACTCGCCGCGCCGAAGCTCAGCGCGAAGGTCTGGACGCGGTCGGGGTGCTTGTGCAGCAGGAAGCCGAGGTCGGTGGCGGGCTGGTGGGTCGTCGTGATGGTTAAGAGCATGGGCGTATAGTGTCTCAAGAGTCGGGCGTCGAACGGAAGGGCTGCGGCGATGAACTCCTGGACGGTTCGCCTGGGGATGGTCTTACTCTGGCTCGGGGCGACACTCGCGCTGTTCACGCGCGAGTGGTGGGCGCCTGCCAACTTGTTAGAACGCCTGAACGCGGACAACTTGTCCTTCGGGGCGTGGGTCGCGCTCGGATTGACCCTCTTCAACCTGATCCGCCTGCTTATGACACGGCGCAACCCGCAAGGTTCGGGGCCGACATTCCGCGAGCGGCTGGAGGCCCGCCGGCGCAAGGCGGTGCCGGAGGAGCGCAACCCGGAACTCGACTTCACACGGCCGGCGGACCCAGCACCGTGACCGGCACCCCGGCACCGGTCGTAAGCTGCGTCCCCGGCTCGACGTGTTTCCAGCGGACGTATCCCGCCGCGACACTCCCCGACCGCGGCGAAACCGTGGCCGACGTGACGACGCCGGCCTCCTCGTCGCCCGCCTTCAGAATCGTTCCCACGGCCAAGGCGTCGGGCGAATCGGCCTTGAGGCGTAGGAAGCTGCGGTTGACGCGGCCGGCGCGGTCGCGGGCCATGACGATCGGCTCCTGGCCGGGGAAGCAGCCCTTGGCGTAGCTGACCGCCGCCGCCGCCCCGCCGACCTCCATGACGAACCGCGTCGCGTCGAAATCGACCCCCGCCAGTGTCGTCCCCGCCTCGACGCGCAGCGTCTCGTAAGTCTCCGGCGTGCCGAGTTTGGCCCCGTTGGCGACGAGCATCCGCGTCACGCCCTCGACGCGCTCCGGCAGGCCGACGAGGTCGTACCCCGGCACGCCGAGGAGGGTGCGCCGGCGGATACTGACCGTCGCCGCGGAGCCGAAGGTGCGCTCGGCGTGGCCGTACTCCGTCAGCTCGGGGAACTCGTCGGCGAGCGCCCCTTCGAGCACGTCTTTCGCCAGCGGCCCGGCCAGGTGAATCTGCGCGAACTGTTCCGTCACGTCGGCTAGCTCGATCGCCTCGGAGATGACGAAGCGGTCGAGGTGCTTTAAGAGTCCCGCCGCGAAGCCGGGGGCGGTTTCGAGCCACAGGGCGTGCTGGCCGTCGTGCAAAATGTGGAAGACGGTCGCCGCGAACAGCGCCTTGGCGCGGGCGTCGCAGAAGAACGCCGCGCAGCCGCCGCCCAGCGGCAACGCCTTCACGTCGTTGGTGCTGACGTTGTGGACGACCGTCGGCGCGTCCGGCCCCGTGAGCAGCAGCTTGCCGACGGCGGAGCGGTCGAAGAGTGCGGCCCCACTGGTTGCGGCGTGGTAGTCGTCGGTCATGGTGCTGGTCCTAAGAGTTCGCGAAAAACGACTTAACCGCGGAGGAGCAGAGTAGCGGAGAAATCCAAATTCAAGGTTGGGTCTTCTCCGCTACTCTGCTCCTCCGCGGTAAATTCCGACTCCTGTGACTATTCCTCATCAGCCGTCGGGGGGTCAACTATCGTCTTGTGGGCGTCCGGGATCACCAGCACCCGCCCGGCCGCGTCGATGAGCCGCTGCACCTCGGCCGCGCCGCGCACCGGCGTGGCGAAGAACTCCTCGATCACCTCGTCGGGCCACGGGCTGGCGAAGAACAGCCGGGCCTTCTGCGCCGCCCGGCACCACAGCGCCGCGGCCGGCCAGTCGTCGGGCTTGCGTTGCCGCAGGATCGCCCGCACGTTGTCCGGCTCGTCGGTGCCGCGGACGATCATCGCCCCCTCGTCGAGCGTCGGCGCGGCGGCCGTCACGATGGCAATTCGGCCGCCGGGGGCGACGACCCGCGCCGCGGCCATCGCCGCCTTGGCGAGGTCGAGAAAAGTGTGCCGCTTCGGGTCGCCGGAGAGTGCCGCGATGACCAGGTCGGGGGCCTCCTCGACGCGGCCACGCCAACTCGCTTCGAGCCGGCGCACGCCCTCTTCGCGGCTCGTCGGCAGGCCGCCCACGATGTCCGCGACCGTGTCGCCGAAGCCCTCGATCACCTGCACGAAGAACGGCATCCCCAGCAGCCAGACGACCTCCCCGGCGACTTCGGTCACCGCCGGCACGGCCTCGCCCGGCGGCTTCGACGTGAACTTGCCGACCGCCTCGACCATCGCCTGCGGCTCGCCCAGGATCGGGAACAGTGCCGCCTCCGCGCCCGAGTAGCCGTAGGTCGGGTCGAAGCGCCGGCGGGTGACGACGACGACGAACTCGGCCTCGACGACACTGCGGTTCAGGTAGACTCGCCGCTCCGTCGAGGTCGTCGCCAGGTAGGCGAGCTTCTTGCGGTCCTCGGTGTCGTGGACCTCGAGCTTCACGTCGCTGAGTTCGTCCGGCAAGTCGTCGAGCCAGGTGCCCGTACCCCCGCCGGGCGGGACGACAATTGTCATGGCCGCCGGCGCGATCCCGGCACTCACGAGGTGTTCCATCACCACCGTGAGCACGGCCACGGCATCGGGGATGCCTTCGTCAAGGACGATTGCCACGCGGTCCTCGGGCGTGACCGCCTGACGCAACTGCGCGGCGACGCCGAACGGCGAGTCGACGGCGCGGCGGGCCAGTTCGCGCGGGTTGCCGGGCGTCGGCGGGGTGGCGACCGCGAAGGGGACGAGTTTGTCCGCGGGGACGCTCAGCGGCCAGACTTCGAGGCCGACGGCCAGGGCCACGGCGGTGGGGTGGGGGGCGGGTGTCATTCCTCCATTATAACAGCCCCCGGCGTTTGACGAGGGCAGGTCGCCATCGTAAACCGATGCCGTCCGGTGCCGACTCCTCCGACGAACAGAAGGGGCCGCATGGCCACGCTCTTGGTAACCGGCGGCTGCGGCTTCATCGGCTCGAATTTCGTCCGCCGGCTCTTGACGACCGACGAGACCACCCACGTCGTCAACTTCGACGCGCTGACCTACGCCGGCAACCTCGCCAACCTCGCCGGGCTGGAAAGCCACCCGCGCTACCGCTTCGTCAAGGGCGACGTGACCGACCGCGACGCCGTGCGCGGGGCGATGACACTCGGCGTCACCGACGTGATCCACTTCGCCGCCGAGAGCCACGTCGATCGCAGTATTGTGGATTCGGGGCCGTTCGTCCGCACCAACGTCTTGGGCACGCAAATCCTGCTCGACGCCGTGCGCGAGTTCAAGGTCGAGAAGTACGTCCACGTCTCGACCGACGAGGTGTACGGCAGCCTCGGCCCGACGGGGCTGTTTACCGAGACGACGCCGCTGGACCCGAGTTCGCCGTACAGCGCTAGCAAGGCCGCGTCGGACTTGTTGGTGAAGGCGTACCACCACACCTTCGGCTTGCACGCGGTGATTACGCGCTGCTCGAACAACTACGGCCCGTACCAGTTCCCCGAAAAACTGATCCCGCTGTTCATCACGAACTTGATGCAAGACCTACAGGTTCCGGTGTACGGCGATGGCCAGCAAATCCGCGACTGGATTCACGTCGCCGACCACTGCGCCGGCGTCGAGGCGGCCTGGCGGCGTGGCCAGTCGGGCGAGGTCTACAACTTCGGCGGCCGCTGCGAGAAGGCCAACCTCGACCTGACGCACCTACTCCTCGATCTACTCGGCAAGCCGAAAACGCTCATCAAGTACGTCGCCGACCGCCTCGGCCACGACCGCCGCTACGCCATCGACTGCGCCAAGGCCGAGCGCGAGTTGGGCTGGTCACCGAAGGTCGAGTTCGCCGCCGGGCTGGCCGAGACGATTCAGTGGTATCAAGCCAACGCGGCGTGGATCGACGGCATCCGGACCAAGGAATATTTGAGCTACTACAAGCCGCGTGTCGTTGACAACGTTAATACAGGTGCAGTATGAGTATTCGCGGCGTGATTCTCGCGGGGGGCAAGGGCACCCGCATGGGCGAGTTGACGAAAGTCACCAACAAACATTTGCTCCCCGTCGGGCCGTACCCGATGGTCTACCACCCCTTGAAGAAGCTCACCGGGGCGGGCCTCAGCGAAATCTTGCTCGTCTCCGGCACGGAGCACATGGGCGACTTCATCGAACTCCTCGGCTCCGGCAAGGACCACCGCTGCCGGCTGACGTACCGCGTTCAAGACGAGGCCGGCGGCATCGCCCAAGCCCTGGGGCTGGCGGAGCACTTCTGCACCGGCTCGCGCTCGCTAGTGTTGTTGGGCGACAACATCTTCCGCGACCCGCTGATTGCGTTGGTCGAGAAGGCGAATTCGCGGCCGGACTGGGCCTGGATCGGGCTGAAAGAGGTCCACGACCCCGGTCGCTACGGCGTCGCGGAACTCGACGGCGACAACGTCGTGAGTATTGTGGAGAAGCCGAAGGAGCCGAAGTCGAACCTGGCCGTCGTGGGGATTTATATCTACCCGCCGGACGTGTTCAACGTCATCAAGACGCTCAAGCCCAGTGGCCGGGGCGAACTCGAAATCACTGACGTGAACAACCACTACCTGAGCCAGGGCCGCATGGGCTACAGTGTGCTGGACGGGTACTGGACCGACGCCGGGACGCTCGACAGCCTCGACGTAGCGAACGAGCTGGTGCGGAAAGAGCCGCCGCGATTCTAGAATTTCGGCGAACCAGAAGCGTCAGCGCCCGGAGTTCTTCGCGTCATCGTTGACGGGAAGAACTCCGGGCGCTGACGCTTTCCGGCTCGCCAATCGTCGCGTTACTTGCCCTTCTTGGCCAGCACGACTTTGTTCTTCGCGGGGCCGGCGTCGCGCACGATGCCGTGGGTGCTGCCGTACTTGTTGGTCGGGCGGACGATGATGTACGAGCCGTTGTGGCCGGGGATCGCCCCGCGGACGAGCAGCAGGTTGTTCTCGGTGTCGATGCGGACGACTGCGAGGTTGCGGATCGTGACACGGGTGTTGCCGTACTGGCCGGCGCGCTTCAGGCCCTTCTTGGGGCGACCGCTACCGCGGTTACTGGCGAGCGACGAGGTCGAGCCGGCCTGGCGGTGGACCTTCTTGGCCCCGTGCGCGGCGGGCAGGCCGTGGAAGCCGTGGCGGCGCATGACGCCCTGGTAGCCGCGGCCCTTCGAGGTGCCAATCACGTCCACGGCCTTGACGGTCCCGAAGATGTCGGACACCGCGAGCTTCTCGCCGACCTTGACCGTCGGGGCATCGACGCGGAACTCGCGGATGAAGCGTTGCGGCTCGCAGTCGGCCTTCTCGAGGAGTTGCACGCCCCCCTTGAGGCGGGCGTCCTTGCGCTTCGACTTGAGGCCGGAGGCGACGTGGCCTTGCTCGGCGCGAATAGCGTTCTTGCGGGGCTTGTCCTTGAAGCCGAGTTGCACGGCCGAGTAGCCGTCGCGGTCGGCGGTGCGGATTTGCAGGACCGGGCACGGCCCGAGTTGCAGCACGGTCACCGGCTCGACGAGGCCGTCCTTGTCGTTGTAAACCTGAGTCATCCCGACCTTCGTCCCGAGCAGACCGAGCGCCATGGCAAACCCCGAACCGTAGTGCGTAGAGTGTGTAACCGGCCAATCGCGCCCGCAGACGTGCCCCGGCGAAAGCCTCACTATATCGCCCCGACTTCACCCGTCTAGTGGCGATTCGAGCGTGCCGCGGTGTGCACCACGGCACGCCGGGGCGTCACTTGGGGACCGTGACGGTCAACTCTTGACCGCCGCGGGCTTCGACGGCGAGGTCGGTGGTGTCGTTGTCGGTCAGCTTCTTGGGGATCGCGGCGGCCGGGGTGCCGCCCTTGCCGGCGACCGGCTTGAGGGCGACGACGTACTTGCCGGGCACCATGCCCACCTGGTCGCCGAGCGACTTCGGCGTGAACGCGCCGGCGGCGTCGGTCCGGCCGAACGCCAGCGCCCCGGACGCCTCCCGCGGCAGCAGCCAGACCTCGACGAAGGCCACCGGCTTGCCGTCGGCGAAGACGACCTTGCCGACGATCGGCGAGAGGTTGGTCGAGTTGCCGCCTTTCTCGCCGCAGCCGGCGGCGGCGAGGGCGAGGCAGGCCGCGAACAGCCCGGAAGTCCAATGACGCATGATGTGCCTCGTTGAGGGGTCGAATCGGGGTTAAACGGGCGGACCGGGGGGTCGCCGCGTGGCGGCCGCCCGGTCCCGGTTCTGCGAGAGGGCTTAGAAGTCGCTGGGGATGATGTCGCCGTCGGCCGGGGTGACGAGGTAGCGCATGTTGGTCATGCTGATGCTGTCGCGGATTCCCTGGACGTGGCCGTCGCCGAACACCGCGAGCGCCACGCCGGTGTGGAAGCTGAAGGCCTCGTCGTTGGGGCCGCAGTTGTTGCTGCTCCACAGGCAGTAGGCCGGGCCGCCGCTGGGGGTCGCGCTGTTGTTGATCGCCTTGCGGCCGTTGCACGACGTGCTGCCGGCCCCGGCCCCGTTCGTCTCGTAGCACTGCGTCGTGCCGTCGGTGAGCGTCGGGGGGCCGGAGACGCCGTTGGCCTGGTCCGGCTCGGCCCAGCGGCCGACCTGCGTGGCCCCGCCGGTCGGGGCGGTGTAGGTGCCGTTGACGTTGTTGAAGTAGCCGCGGCTCACGTCCTCGATGATCGCGATGGTGTTGCTCAGGCCGTCGGTCACGCCGGCGATGCTGCGCTGGCCGGGGACGTTGGGCTGGTAGGTCGGCTTGCTGTACGCGGGCGTGTAGGCGACGCCCTTGCCGACGGTCAGGAGGCCCTCGACGCGGTGGGTCGCCTTGGACGCGCCGTTGGCCCGCCAGCCCTCGGTCTTGTGGATGTCGGTGTAGGCGATCGGCATGTAGTCGCAGGTGCCGTACCCGGCCGTGTCCTTGCCGCTCGAGCCGCCCGACGGGTTGCTCGGGCAGATGAACGTCTTGATGGCGGTCTGGTACGGCGTCTGGCTGGCCGCCGACAGGTAGTACTTGCTCAGGTCGCACTGCGCGTAGACGTTGCCCTGCTCGATTTGCGGCAGGATCTGGATCCACGTCGATTGGATGTCGAAGGCGGTGTCGGGGACCCCGGCCACGGAGACACTGCCCTCGCCGCTCGTCGGGAATCGCTGGTACGAGCTCTCGTAGCTGTGCAGGGCCAGGCCGATCTGCTTCAGGTTGTTCGTGCAGCTCATCCGGGCGGCCGCCTCGCGGACCTTCTGGACCGCCGGCAACAGCAGGCCGATCAGGATCGCGATGATCGCGATGACCACCAGCAGTTCGATCAGGGTGAAACCCTTGCGTTGACTCGTCCGCATCGCGTTACGTCCTCGGAGTTGTGGGGTCGCCGGCACCGGAGGTGGGCACACCGAGAACGATAGAGGGCCGAAAAGTAGGGTCGGTGAAGAGGTCGTGTGGGTTTCGATAAAGTCGCGCGAGGACCGCTCGGCAGACTCGTCCCGGCTTCGGCAAGGCGTGACGCCGGCGGCGGGCACCCGGCTCCCGCGAGTTGGTACAATTCCCGCATGAACACGCCGAACGCCCTCCGCATCCGCAACGGCCGCGTTATCGACGCCTCGCAAGAACTCGACGCCGTGGCCGATGTCTGGCTCGCCGACGGCCGCGTGATCGGCCTCGGTGCCCAGCCGCACCTCGTGGCGACGCGGACACTCGACGCCACGGGGATGATCGTGTCGCCGGGGCTGATCGACATGCACGTCCACCTGCGCGAGCCGGGCCGCGAGGAGGACGAGACGATCGCCACGGGGACCGCCGCGGCCGTCGCCGGGGGGGTCACGAGTGTGGCGTGCATGCCCAACACCGAGCCGGCGCTCGACACCCAGGCGGCCGCGGAATTCGTCATTTTACAAGCCCAACGGGCTGGGCACTGCAACGTCTTCCCGTGCGGGGCGGTCACGAAGGGCCGCGCCCAGCAGGAACTCGCCGAGATCGGCGGCCTCGTCGCCGGGGGCGCGGTGGCGTTCACCGACGACGGCGCGCCGGTCGAGTCGGCGGAGTTGATGCGGCGGGCGCTCGAGTACACGCGGATGTTCGGCAAGGCGGTCGTCGTCCACGCGGAGGTCAGCGAGCTGACGCGCGGCTGGGTCATGGCCGAGGGCGTCGTGAGCGCGCAACTGGGCCTGCGCGGGATGCCGGCGGTCGCCGAGGAGATCATGATCTACCGCGACATCGCGCTCGCGGAGTTGACCGGCGGCAAGCTGCACATCCAGCACGTCAGTAGCGCCGGCGGGGTCGAGCTGATCCGCCAGGGCCGGGCGCGCGCGGCGAAGTTGCTCGCCGCCGGCAAGCCGTCGTTCGAGGTGACCGGCGAGGCCTGCCCGCACCACTTCACGCTGACCGAGGAGCGGCTCCGTAGCTTCGACAGCAACTACAAGATGGCCCCGCCGCTGCGCACGCAGGCCGACGTGGACGCCATCATCGAGGGCTTGAAGGACGGCACGCTGACGGTGATCGCGACCGACCACGCGCCGCACGCCGAGCACAAGAAGGCACGCGAACTCGACCAGGCCCCCAACGGCGTCGTCGGGCTGGAGACCTTCTTGGCGGTGAGCGCGACGCACCTCGTCAGTGCGGGGCACCTGACGTGGCCGCAACTGCTGGCGACGATGACGCACAACCCAGCCCGCGTCCTCGGCCTTGACGCCGGGGAGACGCCGCGGGGCACACTGCGCGTCGGGGCGGCGGCCGACGTGACGGTGATCGACCCGAACCTGGAATGGACAATCGACAAGTCGAAGTTCCTGTCGAAGAGCCGCAACACGCCGTTCGACGGCTGGCGGGTCACCGGCCGGGCGGTCGGCACCGTCGTCGGCGGCGTCGTGAAGATGTGGACGCTGGGCGAGCCGTCCGCGTGAGCGGGCGGTATCTGACGCCGGGTGTCAAAATTCCGAACGGGAACCGCCAAGACGCCGAGAGCGCCAAGAGAACCAAACCTATTTTTTAGATCTCTTGGCGCTCTCGGCGTCTT
>JAYTUC010000267.1:0-16534 GCA_043744775.1 Fimbriiglobus sp.
GTCGCGGAGAAGACCAAAACTCCAATTTGGTCTTCTCCGCGACTCTGCGTCTCCGCGGCAAAATACTCTGACCTCGCCTGTGGACACCCATAGCCACTACGGGTTTTTTGCGGGGTCGATCTTCCCCGTCACCTCGTCGTAGACGTGCTTGACGTTGTCGCCGTTCTGCTTCGCCGGCTTGCCGGTCCACGCCTCGTACCAGGCCATCTCCAGCCCCGCGGCGACCTCCTCGGCCGACTTCTTGGCCGCGACGCCCTGCTTAACGCTCTCCCGCAACTCGACGAAGTAGCGGCGTTGCGTAGCGAGGAGGCCTTTGCCCGCGACCTTGCCGTGGCCGGGGGCGACGCGGGTCACGTCGAGCTTTGCCATGCCGTCGAGCGCCCGCACCCACGAGGCCGTGTCGGCGTTGCCCATGTAGTTGAACGCGCCGTTGACGCAGGCGTCGCCGGTGCACAGTAACTTGTGCTTGGGCAGGTACGCCACCGCGTCGCCGGCGGTGTGCGCGTGGCCGAAGTGGCGGAACTCGACCCGCTGCGTGCCGTCGTCGAGGACGTAAAGGTCGTCGAAGGTGATGTCGGCCTGCTTGAGCGTGTTGTCGCGAATGTCGGCGCGGTCCTTGCCGGCCTTCTCCCAGTCGGCCGGGCCGGTCGTCTTGAGCAGCCGCGCGGCGTTGGTGTGGGCGACGATTTGCGCCCCGGCCTTGGCCCAGACGCAGTTGCCGTAGGCGTGGTCGCCGTGGTGGTGCGTGTCCAGAACGTACTTGATCGGCAGCTTCGTCGTCTTGCGGATGTCGGCGATCACATCACCCGCCTCCTTGGGGAAGTTGGCGTCGATGACGACGACGTAGTCCTTGAACACGACCCAGACGTTGTTACTGCCGCCGAACGGCACCGTCATGTCGGTGGCGCTGATCGACGAGTAGCGGAAGAAGACGCCGGGGGCGATTTCGGCCACGTCGTTGAATTTCATCGCCGGGAGGGCGTCGGCTTTCGGCTTGTCCTCGGCGGCGTACACCGCCAGGAGCAGGGCGGCGACCGCGGCGGCGGCGAGGGCGAAACGTCGGGGCATGGGGCACCTCGGGTACGGGGCGGGGGTCGCCGTAGCGTACCCGGTCGGCCGGCGAAAGGAACGCGCCATTTTCGGCGTGCCCCCGCGGCGGCCGATGCGGTATCATCGGGACGCGCACGACATCCGGCCGCCTCCCCGGCCCGCCCCCCACCGGAGACGCCCCCTTGGCCACCGCCGCAACGATCCTGGCGACGACGCCCGCCGTCGAGTTGCCGTTGAAGACCGGCCACCCGATCGGCTTCTGGTTCATCTTCACTGGCGAACTCGCCGAGCGCGCCAGCTTTTATGGGATGCGGGCGGTCCTCGCGCTGTACCTCATCGACGTGTTCGGCTACGCCCAGAAAAACGCCTCCAGTATCGTGTCACTGTACATGGCCGCGTGTTACTTCGCGCCACTCCTCGGCGGTCTGATCGCCGACCGTTTTCTGAACAAGTATTGGACGATTGTTGCCTTCGCGGTGCCCTACGTCCTGGGCCAGTTCTTGGTTGGCCTTTCGAACGAATACTTATTGTTCGGCGCACTCGCCTTACTTGCGCTGGGCAGCGGCGTTATCAAGCCGAATATCTCGACGCTGATGGGCCTGACCTATGACGAACAGCGGCCGGGCCAGGAGCACTTGCGAAACATGGCGTTCACGCTCTTCTACGTCGCCATCAATATTGGCTCGTTCCTCTCGACCATCATTTGCCCCGAACTTCGCAACCACTACGGCGTCGTTGTGGACGCCGAGACGAACAAACTTGCCGACCCCCAAGCGGGGTATTTTGCGGCGTTCCTGTTCCCGGCGGTGCTGATGAGCTTCGCGTTGGTCTTCTTCGCGCTCGGCAAGCGCTTCTACGCCTTTGAAGAGTTGGGCTACCGCAAGAAGCCCGGCCCGCAAGAGTCAGGGGGGGAGACTCGCGAGCAGAAAATCGCCGTGATACGTCAACTGTTGGGGTTGTTCATCCTGGTCATGTTCTTCTGGGCCATCTTCGATCAGCACGGCTCGACGTGGACGTACTTCGCGAGGGACTACCTCGACCGAAACGTCTCCGTACTCGGCTACACCAAGTTACTGGCCCCGGACGCCATTCAGGCCGTCAACCCGCTGTTGATCGTGATTTTCGCACCCATTGTCAGCCTCGCGTTCCGCCAACTGTCGAAAGCGGGCTACCGGATCCGCGCCACCGACAAAATGATCTTCGGCTTCATCCTCACCGCACTCGCAATGGCGATTCACTCGTTAGCGGCGTATTTGGCAATCCAACCCGACCAGAGCATCGTGAAAGTCACCGTCTGGTGGCAGATACTGGCCTACTTTGTAATCACAATGGCAGAAATCTTGATCTCGGTTACCGGGCTGGAACTCGCCTTTACGGCCGCTCCCACTTCGATGAAAGGGTTCGTTACGTCGTTGTGGTTACTCATGGTCGGCTTGGCCAACCTGTTCATTAACATGTCGGTCACCCGGCTGTATCCCGAGCACAAGCCCGACGACCAGTTCGACTCGCCCGTCGGCTATTACAGAATGTTAACGGTGGCGTCGCTCGTGGTCACCGTGGCGTTTGTCTTCGTCGCCCGCAACTTCAACCGCAACCAGTTGAAGGCGTGACAAACGGCGAGCCGGGCCACCGCCAACACCTGGTCGTCGTGCTCCTGGTTGTACACGACATCGACCCACAGGTACGCCCACATCGCGTCGCGCGGCTGGCCGTTCGCCAGGTGCAACTCGCCGAGGGCGGCGTATCCGACGCCCTTGGCGACGGGGTCCTTCGCGGCGTCGATGGCCGCCTGCAATTTGGCAGCGTCCTCGCCGGACGGGGCAGCCGGCGGTGACGCGGGCAGGCTCACCTTCGCGGCGACTTTGAACACGTTCAGCCGGTCGCGCAGGCCGCCGGTCGCGGGGAAGTCCTTGTCCGCCTCCAACTGCCCGACGGTCGCGTCCACGGCGGCGTTCTGCTTGCCCCGCAGGCTCATCGCCGCCTGGAGCAGCAGGGCCTCGTGGCGGAGTTCCTTCGGCAGGTCGGGCGTCGCGGCCAAGGCCCCCAGGGTCGCGGCGGCCTTGCCGTAGTCGTTCAGTTCGGCTTGGAGCCGGGCGGTCGTCTTCGCGGCCGGCCAGACCTCGTAACTCTTGCGCGACAGCGGCGACACGGCGGCCCACTTGTCGATCGCCTTCTTGGCCTCGGCGTTGAAGTCGTCCCCCGTCTTCGAGTCGGCCAGCCGCGTGCTCAGCGCCGCGTCCTTGTACGCGAAGAAGCGCTTGGTGCGGTCGGGCGCGGCCACCGACCGCTTGGCCTGGTCGGCGTAGCTCGCGGCGGCCTTGCCCACGTCCTTGCCGTCTTCGAGGGTGCGGGCGTTCGCGATCTCGACCGGGTTCGTCCCGGCGAGTTGCGTCGGCTCGACCTTGAGGATGTCGGGGGCGTTGACGACGGCCTTGGTCTTGCCGTAGGTCAGTTCGAGCCGGCCGGCGAACTCCTTGACGTCCGCGACTTCGGTGAGCACTTTGCCCTCCGACGTGCGGAAGGTCACGGTCGCCTTCTCGGCTACGGCCGCCGGCGGCTGGGCGAGCGCCGGGGGCACGACGGCGAGCGCGACGAGGCCGCCCGTCAACAAGGCGCGAGTCAACCACGGGCGGGGCATGAACGGACTCCGGGGGGAGGGGGGCGGGGTCGATTTACTTGGCAACGGCCGGCGCGGGCGGGGCGTCCTTGAGGAACGCCTTGCCGCCGGCCTTCTGGTAGTGGTCCTTCAGCGCCGGCGTCTCGTCGAGCAGGTCGGCGAACTTGGCCTTCACCTCGTCCGCCATGTCCGGGTTACCGGTCTCGAGCTGCACGAGCTGCTTGGCGAACGGCTCGAGCTTGGCCGCGACCTTGGCCGGGTCGGCCTTCAGCAGGCTCAGGTTGGCCTTCACGCCGCACCGAATCGACTCGAACACCAGGTCGTGGTACAGCGGCTTCAGAGTGGTCTCGAGGCGCTTGCTGGTGTTGCGCATCTCCTCGACGTAGGCCATCGCCTCCGGCTGCTCCACGAGCTTGCCGTCGGCCCCCTTGACGCGCTCGACGGTCAAGTCGGTCAGCCACTTCGGCGGCGGGTTGGCGGTCAGCGCGGCCCGAATGTCCGCGACCTTCGGCGGCAACTTGTCGCTCTTCGGCAAGGCGTTCAAGTCGAGCAGCGCCCGCATGGCGAGCCGCGGGTCGTTCTTGCCTCCGGAGAGGTTCTTGAGCGGCCCGAAGTACTGGTTGGCCATCTCGGTCCACTTCGCGCGGGCCTCGCCCCACAACTTCACGGCCGAGGCCGGGGTGGGGTCGCCAGTCGCCTTGGCCTCCAGCAAGTAAGCCGCCTCGCGCTTGAAGTCGGCGTTGTTGGTCCAGCCGCTGCCCGGCTTGCCGTCGCCGACGGCCTCCTTGAGGATGGCGTCGGCCAAGGCGTACTTCTTGCCCTGGCGGTAGGCGCGGGCCATCTCGAGTTGGGCGATGCGGTAGCGTAAGGCCGCGAGCTTGTCGGCCTCGGCGGGGATGTCGTCGGGCCGCTTCTTCATCAGGGTGGCGTCGGCGGGGGCCGCGATCTTCTTGAGGAACTCGACCGCCTTGTCGTGGTTGCCGATCGAGTTGAGGCCCTGGGCCAGCACGATGATCGTCGGCGGCTTGACGTCCGGCTCGGCGGCGACCTTGTCGAGGATGGAGCCGATGCCGACCATCAGCGCGTCGGCCTCGGCGGCCTTACCCTCCTTGCGGAGGGCGTCGATCTGCGGCCGGACGCCGTCGATCATGACGCCCAGGGTGGCCCCGCTGTTGGCGAGACTGCCACCGAGCTTCTTGAGTACGTCGAGGAGTTCGCCGACCTGATCGACGGCCCCCTCCCGGATGCGGGCCTGCATGGCGAGGCCCAGCATCTTCTCGCGGCGGTACTCGTCCACCCGCTTGGCGACGGCCGCGACCTCGCCCTCCATGCTGTCCTTGAAGACCGGCCCCTTCTCCTTGGCCTCTTGGAGCACCGGGGCCACCTTGGCAACGGCCTCGCCGTACTTCTTGGCCTGGAACAGGATCACCGCCTGGCCCCACAGGGCACGCATCCTGGAGAGTTCGACGCGGAACTCGAGTTCCGCCTTGTCCTCGGGGGTCAGCTCCGTGAAGGTCGCCAGCTTCTTGCCGGCGAGGCCCGCGGTCGCCTCGGCCTTGGGCAACTCCTCGACGCCGTTGAGGAAGTGCAACTCGCCGAGTTGGAGCGTCAGCAGCACGGCCAGCCGGGCGTCGCCGCGCGGGGCGGCCGCGGGCGTCTCGGGCAGGTTCTGTAAGTCGGCGAGGGCCTTCTGGTAGACTTCCGCTTTCTCGGCCGGGGACAGGGCGGGTACGCCCTCGGCCGCGGCGGGAGCGGCGCGGAGCATCTCGACGGCGGCGATCGACTCGAGGTAGCGCGCGTCGAGTACCGACGGGCTGCCGTTGGCGACGCGCGTGAGCAGCTTGAAGCCTTCGGGGTAGCGGCGGTTCTGCACCATGTCGCGGGCGATTTGCACGCGGGCGTTGTCGGTGTGGGCCTCCAGCGGGAACTGCTTGTCGAGCCACAAGCCCACGGCCATGGCGCGGTCGAGGTCGCCGCGGCGGCCCTTGGCGTCGGCCTGATCGACCTTGGCCCCGGCCTGGCGGTAGGCGGTGATGGCGATCAAGCCGGCGCGCGACGCCGTGGCGGGGCTGCGACTGGTGCGGGCGATCGACTCGGCGAGGACGGCCGCCTGGTACGGCTTGTCGGCGAGCGTGTAGGCGTAGGCGAGGTTGGCCTGGGCCTCCAGGGCGTCGCGGGCGAACTCGCGCGGCACCGGCATCCGCTGCAGCCGCTCGTAGGTCGCGACGGCCTTGGCGGCGGCGTCCTGGCGGGCCACGGCCGTGTCGGCCTCCTTGACGGCCCGGTAGTACTGCACCTGCGCGACCATCAGGCCGGTCTCGAAGTCGGCGAGCTTGGCGGGGTCCACCTTGTCGGGGTCGCCGATGAGCGTGCGGATGGTCTTGGCGCGGTCGTCGGCGGCGCGGGCGGTGTAGTCGTTCTCGGGGTCGAGCAGCCGGCGGAAGTCGCGCTCGGCACTCTGGAGTAACTCGCGGGCGTTGCCGCTGAGCGTAACTTGCGTCGTCTTGGGGTCGGTCTTGATCTGCGGCTCGGCCTGGCGAATCTTGATCTTGGCGAGGTAGTAGCGGGCGGCGGCCGCCTCGGGGGCCGAGGCGGCGGAGCGGCCGGCGGGGTCGGCCAGCCACGCCTCGATGGCGGCCTGCGACTTGCGCCACCCCGCGGGGTTCTTGTCCGACAAGGCGTTCAGGAACTCGCTGCGCAGCTCGAAGAACCGCGCCGTGCGTGCCCCCAACCCGGCGACGGTGGGGGCGCGGACCGCCTCCTTCTTGACGGCGTCGAAGCGCTTCTGGGCCTCGACGGGGCTGTCCTTTTCGGCCTCGCACTCGCCGGCCCAGGCCAGCGCGACCCAGCACAGCGGGTGCGTCGCGTCGCGGTCGCCGAGTGCCAGGAACAGCTTGCGGGACTCGTCGATCGACTTGGCGCGCTCGACCACGTTGGCGGCCCCGGACTTGGGGTAGGTCATGGCCAACTGGAACTTGTTGACGGCCTGGTCGAGTTGGGCCTGGTAGAGGTCGTTCTGCACGGCCCGCTTGGCGGAGGGGGTCAGGCCGGCGTCGTCGAGCTTCTTGGCGAACTCCGCCGCCGCCTGGCTGAAGCGCTTGGCGGCGTCGTCGAACACCGGCCGGGCGGCGAGCAGGTCGCGCACGCGGTCCTTGTCGTCGGCCCGCCGGTTGGCCTTCGACACCATCCCCTTGGCCTGCACCGACACGAGCCGGGCCAGCGACAGAGCCGCCTCGGCGCGCCGCGGGTGCGTGGCGTTCGCGGCCAGGAAGCGGTCGAAGTCGGCCTTGGCCTCGTTGACCAGCCCACCCCGCTTGGCGTCGTCGGCCTCCACGGCGGCGAGTTCGAGCCGGGCGCGGGCGCGCTCCAGCGGGATCACCGCCAGCGCCCCCGGCGACAGCCGCTTCGCCGAGAGGTCTTGCAGGTATTCGAGGGCCAAGTCGGGCAGGCCGTTCTCGCGCAAGCCGCGCGCCAGGTCGATCGGTTCGGCGGGCTGGGCGGGCGCGGGCGGGGCGGTCAGCAGCAGCACGGCGACGACGAGGGCGGCAAGGCGCGACATGGGCCGGGACTCCGAGGGACGCACTTCACCCCGGCTTCGACGGGCCGCCGGGCCGGGCGGTTCCGCCTGCTAGAGATTCTGCCCGGCCGCCGGCCGTCGTCAAGCGCCAAGTGCCGGCGGGGGGCTACAATGCCGGAATGCTCACACTCTCGGTCGCCAACCCCTACGAGTACGCCCTCGACTTCGCCCGCCTCAAGGAGGTCGCTAAGGCGGTCCTCGAGGGCGAGGGGGTCGCGTCGGCCAAGGTCACGATCGCGTTCGTCAACAACGCCCACATCCACCGCCTCAACAAGCAGTTCCTCGGCCACGACGAGCCGACCGACGTGCTGACCTTCCCGTACTCGGTGAAGGGGGCCAAGAAGCTCGAGGGCGAGGTCGTCATCGGCGACGAGATCGCCACCGAGTACGCCGCCGACCGGGGCCACGCCGTCGAGTTGGAGCGGCAACTGTACGTCATCCACGGCTGCCTGCACCTGTGCGGCTACAACGACACCGACGAGTCCACCGAGGCCCGCATGCGCGAGCGCGAGCGGCACTACCTGCAACTGCTGAACTTGCCCGACATCGCGGGGGCGTGACCAATGGTGCGGCGACTCTCGGCGACCGACTTGAAGGCGATGCGTGACCGCGGCGACACGCTCACGCTGATCGACGTGCGTCAGCCGGAGGAGTACGCCGTCGCCCGCATTAGCGGCGGCGTGCTGATCCCGATGATGGAGTTGCCGGTGCGTCTCGGCGAGATCCAGCCCGACGACGGTGCGGCGGTCGTCGTCTACTGCCACCACGGGGTGCGGAGCCTCAAGGCGGCGTACTTCCTGGCGCAAAGCGGCCTCGAAAACGTGGCCAGTCTCGAAGGCGGCATCGAGGCGTGGAGCCTGCTGGTTGACCCTGGCGTACCGCGGTACTGACCCGGCGAGCCGGAAAGCGTCAGCGCCCGGAGTTCTCCGCGTGTCGCGCGTCAACAACTCCGGGCGCTGACGCTTTCCGGCTCGCCTTACTCTTCAACCTCGTCCGGCTCCACCTTCATCACTTCCTTGAGCAGGATCGTTGCGTAGCAGCCGGCGGGCAGCGTGAAGTCGAGGGTCAGGTCGGTGCCGGACCACTTCGCCGTCAGGTCGTCGAGGTAGACGAGGTTGTGCCGGCGGGTGCCGCCCATCAGCTTGTCGAAGTGGTCGAAGGACTTGGCGTGCAGCTTGTGTGCGGTCAGCACGGCCGTCTCGCGGGCCAAGGCGGTGCCGTGGACGGGGAAGGTGCGGGTGCCGAACATCGGCCCGCCGGTCACGGTCTCGCGCGACTCGAAGCGGGCCTGCTCCGCGAACACGTCCTCGGCCGTGAACAGCCCGCCGAACGGCCGCTTCATCATCGCGTCGCCCGGCAACACCTTGCGCAACAGCCCGTCGGTCAGCCGGCGGGCGAGGTAGTCGTTGAACAGCAGCGACTGCACGGCGGAGAGCGCGAACTTGTAAACGAACGGCCGCAGGCGTTTCGGCTGCGTCCCGGCGAGGCACTGCCAGCCGAGGGCCGCCGTCGAGCCGCCGCGGCCGAAGCGCTGCGGGCCGTAGTAGTTCGGCATGCCGTGGCTTCGCAATCGGTCGAGGACGGCCGTCACGGCGTCGCGGTGGGCGAAGTCGGCGTCGCGGACGCGGATCGTGAAGTGGTTGCCCTGCGAGTGCCCCGGCTTCAACTTGTTGGTATGCCTGCTGACGTTCAGGAGTTTGAAGCCCTTGCCGTCGAGGTGTTTCAGGCGCGGTTCGCACTCCTTGGGCACGCTGACCCACTGCCTGGAGATGGCCCGGCGGTCCTTCAACCCCGCGGTGCCGACGGCCCCGGCGTGCGTGCCGAGGCGCTCGGCGATGGTGCGGGTGAAGAACTCCGGCCCCACGTCGCGCTTCTCGACCCAGAGGTACAGGTGGTCGCCCTCGCCGGACGGCACGTAAGCCGGGATCTCCTCGACGACGAAGTCCTCCGGCTCGACCTTGATGCGCCCGCCGATGCCGGGCAGGTCGGCGGTGAGCAGCGGCGGCGAGATGGCGGGGTGCATGGGCGGTCGGCTCGGAGGTGCGGTGCGGGGATTCTATCGGCGCGGTACAATGGCAACGAACTCCGGAGGGCGACCGAATGGCCACGATGACCGCCGAACTCGAACTGACCGACGAAGTGGCTGTGGCCCCCGGCCCGGCGACGCTGGCCGAATACCTCGAAGAACTCGGCGATGTCGAGCCGTCCCGTATCTTGTGGACGCCGCGACCCGGCACCGCCACCGAGGCCGACCTCCTCGCGTGCAGCTTGAAACTCGTGGAACTCATCGACGGCACGCTGGTGAGGAAAACGATGGGCAAGCGGGAGAGTAATTTCGTCTACAGCCTGTGTAAGTTTTTCGTCATGTGGGACCCGGACGAGAGCGCTGGCGAGGTCGCCGTTACTGACGGGTTGTACCGATTGACTTCGGGGAGTATTCGGTCGCCCGATCTGAGCTTTACGGCGTGGAGGTCGTTGCCGAATAGCACGGCCCACATCCAATCGGTGGCGGGCTACCCGCCCGACCTCGCCGTCGAGATTCTTTCCGAGTCGGATCGCCCTGGGGCTACGAGGCGTAAAATCAGCGAGTACTTCACCGACGGGACGAAACTAGTCTGGGTCTTCAACCCCAGGGCCGCCACGGTCGTCGTTTACACTAGCTCAGTTGACTCGACTACGCTGACCCGCAGCGATACCCTCGACGGCGGGAGCGTTTTACCCGGATTGTCGATCCCGCTCGAGCGGCTTTTTTCGAGCCGTAACGTCAACCCTGTCCCTGAAACCGATGCCTAATCCGTTTGGAGTCCCCATGCCTTCCCCGATGACCCTGACCGAGAAAGTCCTGGCGAAAGCCGCCGACCGCGACGTGGCCCGGCCCGGCGACAACATCTGGGTCAACGTCGATGTCCTCATGACGCACGACGTCTGCGGCCCCGGCACGATCGGCGTGTTCAAGAAGCACTTCGGCCAGGCGGCGAAGGTCTGGGACCGCGAGAAGATCGTCATCATCCCCGACCACTACATCTTCACGTCCGACGCGATGGCCAACCGCAACGTCGATGTCCTGCGGGCCTTCGCCAAGGAGCAGGGGCTGCCGTACTACTACGACGTGGGTACGGAGAGCTACAAGGGCGTCTGCCACATCGCGATGCCCGAGGAGGGCCACACCCGGCCCGGCGAGGTGCTGCTCGGCACCGACTCGCACACGTGTACTGCCGGGGCCTTCGGGCAGTTCGCCACGGGCGTCGGCAACACCGACGCCGGCTTCGTCATGGGCACCGGCAAGACGTGGCTCAAGGTCCCGCCGACGATGCGCTTCGTCTTCACCGGCGTCATGCCCCCGTACCTGATGGCCAAGGACTTGATCCTCGCGGTCATCGGCGACATCGGCGTCGATGGGGCGACCTACCGCGCGATGGAGTTCGACGGCGACGGCGTCTTCGCGCTCAACATCGAGGAGCGGATGACGCTGTGCAACATGGCGATCGAGGCCGGCGGCAAGAACGGCTGCATCGCCCCGGACCAAGTCACGCTCGACTACGTGAACGCCCGCGGCGTGAAGTCCGGCAGCAAGCCGTACACGGTCATGAAGGCCGACGCCGGGGCCGGCTACATTCACGAGAAGGTCTACGACGTGTCGAAGTTGGAACCGGTGATCGCCAAGCCGCACTCACCCGACAACAAGGCGACCGTGCGGTCGGTTCGCGGCACCAAGCTCGACCGGGCCTACATCGGCTCGTGTACCGGCGGCAAGATGACCGACTTCCGCGCCGCGGCCGGTATTCTGAGCGGTAAGTCGGTCAAAATTGACACCTTCATCGTGCCCGCGACGACCGAAGTGGCCCGCGGCCTCGACACCGAGACGATCGGCGGCAAGACGCTGCGCGAAATCTTCCTGAGCGCCGGGGCCAAGATCGGCGACGCGAGTTGCGCAGCGTGCCTGGGCGGCCCGTCGGACACCTTCGGCCGGCTCAACACGCCGATCTCGTGCATCAGCACGACCAACCGCAACTTCCCCGGCCGCATGGGGCACAAGGAGGCGCAAGTCTTCTTGGCGTCGCCACTGACCGTTGCCGCGTCGGCGCTGACCGGCGTCATCGAAGACCCGCGCGACTTCATGGCGTGACTGCGGGGCCACCAACGACGCGGCCCGGCGGGACTCGCGTCCCGCCGGGCCGGTTGCCCAGGGAGTCGGGCGTTAGTTGCCGTCCGGCAGGGTCGCCGCGTCGGGCGTCGTGTAGAGCGGCGGGAGGACGGACAAGTCGTCCGGTGCCGTGGGGTTGGTGTCGCTCGTCCCGGACATGAAGTCCGGCGTGATGTCACCACCCGACCCGAGCGGTTCATTCGTCGGCGACGCGTACGGCACGGTCCCCGCCGGGAAGTCCGACTGCGGGTTGGGGTCCGCGAACCCGATGTAGCACGGGCCCTCGAAGTAGAGGACATCGTAGTCGCTCAGGTTCGCGTTGGCGGCGAACGGCGAGGCCGACGGATTCTCGCGGGTTTCGAGACTCGAAAGGCTCAACTTGATCTTCATGATCTTCTCCAACAGTCTGAGGGGGACTGGGAACGGCTCCGATTCAGACATCAAATCTGAGCTAAGGGAAATGATACGCTGAAATAATTTTCTGCCTACAAACTCATGCGGTCAAGAAGTGTCGCCGTTTCGATACGTCCAAATCATGCACAATATTAGTCCGGGAGCATAATTTAGACTGATCGGTCCCGCCAGCGTAAAGTTCAGCCACCGCCTGCCGGGTAATTCAAGGCACTTCACGGAATTTAAACCGGCATTTCAGGCTCATTCATGAATCTATGCTCCCAGCCGACTGAGTGAGTGAGTCGGTTTCAAGGAATGATAATTCATAGTGCGAGAGATTGATTTGCGACTTACTGAGAGTGAAAAGTGCCTGTGGGATGCGTGTGATCGCGCGATGAACTGGGGGCGAAGTTTCGTGAAAAGATTGCTGGAAATCGTACCGAGCGTCGCCACGGCCCAGGTCGCCCAAGTCGCCCAGGTCGTCCCGGCGACGGAGGCGGAGGGGCCGGGGCTACGCTTCGCCGTTTGGTTCCAGGGCTGCCCGTTGCGTTGCCCCGGCTGCTGCAACCCGGAGTTCCTGCCGTTCCGCGGGGGCACGGCCGTGCCGGTCATTGAACTCGTGGCGCAGTTGCGTCACCAAGTCCACTTCACCCCGGACTTGGAAGGCGTGTCCCTTTTGGGCGGCGAGCCGTTCGCCCACGCCGCCGCCGCCGCCGAAGTCGCGGCCGAAGCCCGCCGACTCGGGCTTAGCGTGATGGTCTACTCCGGCTATACGCTGGAGCAGTTACGCGACCGTGACGATGGCGACAGCCGCCGCCTGCTCGCGTTGACCGACATCCTCGTCGATGGGCCGTACGTCCGGGAACAGCCGGAAGCCTCGCGGCGCTGGGTCGGCTCGACGAACCAGCGGCTGCACTTCCTGACCGGTCGCTACGACCCGGCCGACCCGTGTTGGGCGAAGCGGAATACGCTCGAGATTCGCGTGAGCGGCAACGAGGTCATGGTCAATGGCTTTCCGGCGCTCGGAGCGGTAGGATTGTGGAAGGGTTGGAAGCGTAAGACCTGACACCGACGGGCACCCCACGACTCATGACGCCGACGGACGACCGCGACACCCCCGACGAGCGCCCCGAGCCGGCCGGCCCGCCCGCGGTGACGCGCTTCGAGTACAACCTGCTGCGGCTGTTACGCTTCTTGCTGGGGCGCATGCCGGCGGAACAGGTGCAGACGCTGATCTACCAGCGCGTGACGCCGCCGCCGCCGTGCCTGAGCCGCGCCTGCGTCACGCTGGCTCAGGACACGCTCTCGAAAGCCGTGGTGCTGTCGCTCGTGCGGGCCGGCGGCTGGCGGCGCGAGAAGTTCCTGCGCGGCGGCCAGCCGACCGGCGGGCGGGTCTGGGAGCGCGTGCCCCTCGGCGAACGGACGCTGGCGTTCAGCCGTCAGCCGCTCGCGTTCACCTTCTGGCTGACGGCCGAGAAGCCGACGGACGCCAAGGAGGTTTGGGAGGGGGCCGACGGCGCGCTGAGCGCGGCCGACGAGTTGTTTTTCGCCTACGCCCTCGACGCCTTGCGTCCGCTGCACGATGTTCACCCGACGCTGGTCCGCAAGGCGGCCTTCGAGCGGAACCCGTTCTGCTGGCTGCTGAGTCCGGGAGACTTCTGCGAGACGGAGACGCTCGAGCTGCCCGACTTCGCCCCGCTCTTCACCGGCGAGCGGGCGGCGATCCTGGAGTGCCTCCAGCCGGTCCTGGCCCAGCGTTGGGTGCGGTCGGAGCGCGGCAAGGGGCAAATCGCCGACTGGAGGCGGATGCGGTTCCAAGGCCACGCGGAGAACGCGACGCTCAGTGCCTTCCTCAAGGCCGCCGACGCGAGTCACCGGCAAGACTTGGCCCGCTTCGTGCTGAAGGCCGCCACGACGGTGTTGGGCGGCGGCACCGAGCTGACGCCCAACTCCTGGACCGGCGGGCTGCAAGGGGCGGGGCCGCAACGCCTCGCCGACCGCCTCGAGACCCAGCGGATCGCGCTCGCCTTGCCGCGCCAACTGGCCCAGTTGCAGGAGTGGGACCGGGCCGCCCGGCGGGTCGGCTACTTCGACGACGACTACGCCGCGAGCCAACTGTGGAAGGCCGACTGGGAGGCGGCGGGGGGCGACGAGGCCGCCGCCAAGGCCCGCCGCCTGATGGAGCAACTCGACCCGCTGCGCGTTTAGCACTGACCGACAGGAGAGACCGCCATGAGCCGCGCCTACCGCATCACCGTGAAAGAGTCCGAGACCCGCGAACTGCGCGGCTCGGACGAGATCTGCACCCAACTCGAACTCCTCGGCGTCCTGCCGCCGGAGGACATGGGCAAGCTGCTCGCCGACGAGTTGAAGTCCCGCGGCTTCGCCGAGGCCGAAGACGGCAAGTTGACTCGCCGGGACGGCAAGCTAACCGTGACGGTGGACCCGTGCAACGGCGAAGTCTCGGTCAAGAGCGAAGTCGCCGAGGCGGTCACGATCGAGGCCAAGCGCGAGGCGTCCGGCTACGACGACGTGGGGCCGGGCGTCGAGGGGGTCCGGGAGCGCACCCGCGCCGACCTCAAGAAGGACCTCGACAAGAAGGCCGACCGCGAGACGGAGCGCCTGCAGACGCAAGCCACCGAGGCGCTCGAGAAGCACTTGGCCGAGTTGCAGCCGGAGCTGTCGCGAGTCGTGAACAAGGTCACCCGCGAGGCCCTCAAGGAAAAGGCGAAGCAGATGGGCACGGTGACCGAAATCTTCGAGGACGCCCAGAGTGGCGACCTGCTCATCAAGGTCGAGGTCTAAGATGTCCGGTCGGAAGTGTCCGCCCGCCCCCGCCAGCCGTTAGACCGAGACCGCATGAGCCTGAGCATCCCCGAGAGTCAGTTGCCGAATTCGCTGACGGCGCAGGAGTCGGTCGAGGCCGCCTACGCCGCCGAGATGGCCGAGGTCGCCGGGCAGGTCGTCCGCGGCCTGCCGAGCCTCATCGAGTGCGACAAGGAACTCGCGCCGTACCTTTTCGTCAACTTGCGCGCGCGGCTCCGCGACCAGAACATCCGCTGCATCTACCTCGACGGCCGGCCGCGCGAGGCCGACGCCCAAGGCGGGCCGATGCCGACCGGCCTGATGGGCACGATGATCGCGCAACTCCGCGAGGCGGTGCGCGGGGCGGTCGAGCGGCGCGTCGTCGTGCTGCCGCACCTCGACCTGCTTACTACGAGTCAGGGCGGCCTGACCGGCGAGGCGCGGGAGGTCATCCCGCTGCTGTACGAGAACCCCGACTTGGTCTGGCTCGGCTTCAAGGACCCGTCGTTCCCGCTGCCGAAGGTGATCGAGAACCTGTTCCCGCACCGCCTGTCGATCCTGGGCGTCAGTCGCGGCCGGCTGACGAAACTGATCACGCAGAAGGAGTCGCGCAAGTTCGGCCGCGACTTCAACCCGTGGCAGCTCTACAAGTACGTCTCGGGCGTCAACGCCGTGCGGCTCCGCAAACTGCTCTCGACGCTCGAGGGCGAGGACTACCCGGCCGACCCCAAGACGGCGTACCGGCACCTCCGCCAGGCGACCCTCACTGGGACGCTCGAAGTCCCCGACATCGACTTGAAACGCGACATCGGCGGCTACGAGAAGGTCAAGCAGCGTCTCCGTGAGGAAATCCTCGACGTGCTGACCCGCCGCGACCAAGCGACGACGCCCGAGGACGTGACGCGCCTGGAGGAGCTGATCCCGCGCGGCATGATCTTCTGGGGGCCGCCCGGCACCGGCAAGACGTACTTCGCCAAGGCCATCGCGACTGCCATCGGCGCGGCGGTGACGATCGTGTCGGGGCCGGAGCTGAAGTCGAAGTGGGTGGGGGAGAGTGAAGAAAACCTCCGCCAAATTTTCCACAAGGCGCGGCAGTCCGCGCCGTCGATTATCGTGTTCGACGAACTCGACAGCTTCGCCACGGCCCGCGGCACCTACACCGGGTCGGGCGTCGAGCACTCGATGGTCAACCAACTCCTCACCGAGATGGACGGCTTCCACAAGGACGAACTGGTTTTCGTCGTCGGCACCACCAACTTCGTCGAGTCGCTCGACCCCGCACTCCTGCGGCCGGGGCGCTTCGAGTTCCACCTGCACATCCCCTACCCGGAGCCGGAGGACCGCCGGGCGATCCTCGACATCTACAACGCCAAGATGCGACTGGCCATGACGGCCGACGCGGTCGATTACGCGGTGAAGCGGACCAACGACTACGTCGTCGGCCAGGCCGGCGGGACGCGGTACAGCGGCGACCACTTGAACGCCCTGTGCCGCGCCATCGCCCGGTTGCGCCTGCGCGAGGACCTGCACGGCGCGACCGACTCGAAGCTCGTCGAGCGGGCCATGACGGCCTGGATCGACCGGCCGACGATGACCCGCAAGGAGGAGACGGTGCTGGCCGTTCACGAGGCGGGGCACGCCGTCGTCGCGTTGTTCTGCGAGCACTCCCCAGCGGTGGAACGCATCACGATCGCCAGCGAAATGAAGTGGGCCTTCGGGTACGTCAAGTACGCCGACCCGGCTCACAAGTACATCCACACCGTCAACTACTACCTCGACATGATGTGCGTGGCGTTGGGCGCGCGCGAGGCGGAGCGGCTGCTGCTCGACGACATTTCGCTGGGGGCCACGGCCGACCTCGAGAGTGCCACGGCGATCGCCCGCGACCTCGTCGAGACGCACGGCCTCGCCGGCGGCAAGCACAGCGTCGTGCAGTTCGTCGATAACT
>JAYTUC010000268.1:0-4199 GCA_043744775.1 Fimbriiglobus sp.
GCTGCGCCGCCGGGCCAAGGCGGGGTCGCCGGACGAGTCGGTGCGGGCCTTCGCCACGCGCCGCATGGGCAAGGAGGCGGCGACGGTGTTCATGGAGGCCCTCGTCACCGGCGTCCACGCCGCCGACCCCGGCCGGCTCAGCGTCCGCGCGGCGTTCCCGCGCCTGGCCGCCTTCGAGGCCGACGCCGGCTCCATCCTGCACGGCGTTCTACGCAGCGGCAAGGCGAAGCGCCGGGAGGCCGAGGCGCGGGGCGAACAGTCGCAACCGCAACGCATGTGGTCCTTCCGCGGCGGCCTGCAAACCCTCATCGATGCCCTGCGCGACCGCCTCGCCGACAAGCTCGTCAGCGGGGCCGCGGTGGACCGACTCGCGCGCCTACCCGACGGCCGCTGGCGACTGACCACCGACGCCGGGGTCCACGACGGCGACGCCGTCGTGCTGACCTGCCCCGCCCACGAGCAGGCACGCTTGTTGGCCGACGTGGACGCGCCGCTGGCGGACGAACTCGCCGGCATCGGCTCGAACCGCATCGCCGTCGTCGCGCTCGGCTACCGCGCCGCCGACGCCCCGGCCCTCGACGGCTTCGGCTACATCGCCCCGATCTCACTGCGACGCGACGCGATCGGCGTGCAGTGGTGCTCGTCGATCTTCCCCGACCGCGCCCCGCCCGGCTTCGTGTTGTGGCGCGCCCTGTGCGGCGGCGAGTTGCGCCCCGAACTCGTCGATCTCGACGACGCGACGCTAATTCGCCGCGTCCACGCCGAGATGCGCGCCACGATGAAGGTCACCGGCGACCCCGTGTTCACGCAGGTCGTGCGCTGGCCGCGGGCGATCCCGCAGTACCACCTCGGCCACCTCGACCGGGTGCGACGCATCGACGCCGCCGTGGCCCGCTCGCCGGGGCTGTTCGTGACCGGCAACGCCTTCAAGGGGGTCGCGATGAACGACGTGGTCGAGCAGGCGGGGCTGACCGCGGCGCGAGTCCTTACAATGCCGCCACCGTCCCCGCGCGTTTAGCCGAGAGTCGCCATGCCACTTGCCCGCCAAGCCGTCATCACCGAGCCGTACAAGGTCGCCGTCCGCGAGGTCCCGCTCGACGACCCCGCGCCGAACCAAATCCTCATCGCCGCGGAGTACTCGGCCCTGAGCGCGGGCACCGAGTTAGCCGTCTACACCGGCGCGCACCAGTGGCTGCAAGACCCCAAAATGGTCGATTGGAAGTTCCCCTTCCGCTCCGGGTACTCGGCCGCCGGCACGGTCGTCGCCGTCGGCAAGGACTTCCCCGGCGGCCACCGGCCCGGCGACCGCGTCAGCTACCCCGGCAACCACGCCTCGCTCGAACTCCTCACCGTCGGCCACGAGCGCTGCCGCGTCTGGACGATGCCCGACGACCTCACGTTTGAGCGCGCCGCCTTCGCCTGCGTCGCCCGCTACGGCCTCGGCGCGAGCATCCGCGTCGGCCTGACGCTGGGCCGGTCGGCGGCGGTACTGGGCCTCGGCATCATCGGCCAGTTCTCGCTGCGCAACCTGATCGCCGCGGGGGCGTCGCCGGTGGTCGGCATCGACGCCGTGCCGATGCGCCGCGCCGCCGCGCTCGCCGCCGGGGCGGACCACGTCATCGACCCCGCCGCCGGCGACGCCAAGGCCCAGCTCCAGGCGTACCTCGACGCCCGCGGGGCCGAAGTCGTCGTGGACGCGACCGGCGTGCCGGCCGCGATCCCCGTGGCGATGGGCCTGGCGTGCGACGCCGGGCAGGTCGTGGTGGTCGGCTCGCCGCGCGGCAAGGCCCAGGACGTGAACTTCTACGACGACCTGCACCGCCGCTACCTCGAAGTCACCGGTGCCCACGGGAACATGCTCTTCGAGCCGGCGCACGTCCGCCTGGCCGGCCACTGGGACATCGACAAGGCCCAACGCTGGCTACTGCGCACGCTGGCTAATGGCCGGCTGAGCCTCGCCGGCCTGGTGACGCACACGATCGCCCCGGAGCAACTCGGCGAAGCGTATGAGGGGCTATTGCACGACAAGGATGGATATTTGGGCGTGGCGATGAAGTGGAAGTAAGAGTTTTCACCGCGGAGGAGCGGAGTAGCGGAGAAGACCAAAACATTTGAGTTTAGTTTTCTCCGCTCCTCCGCTCCTCCGCGGTGGAAATGTTTTACCACACCCAACACCCCCTACTTGATCCTGAGTGAAACATGCCCACGCCCGTTGTGATCGCCACCTGGCCGTTCGGCAAGCTCGCCGTTGACGTGGCGCTGCCGCTGGTCGTCGCCGGGAAGCCGGTACTCGACGCGGTCATTGCCGGGGCGCAGGCGGTCGAGAACGAACCGGCCGTCCACTCCGTCGGCTTCGGCAGCCTGCCCGACCGCATCGGCCGGCTCACGCTCGACTCGTGCGTCATGGACGGCAAGACACTCTCGTGCGGGGCCGTCGCCGGGCTGGAACACATCCGCAGCGCCTCCGGGGTGGCGAGGCTCGTCATGGACAAGACGCCGCACGTTTTGCTCGTCGGCGAGGGGGCGAAGTGGTTCGCGCTCAAGCACGGCTACGAACTCGAGATGCCGCTGACTTTGGAGGGGATGCGCGAGTGGTTCGAGAAGCACCCGAAGGCACTGAAGAAAGCCGACAAGGAGGGCAAGCCGCGCGCGGCCTTCCAGGGGCCGGACGACCTGGCGCTGCCGATCGCCGAGGACAACCACGACACCGTGACCGTGCTCGGGGTCAACGCCGAGGGCCGGCTGGGCGGGGTCTGCACGACCTCCGGGTTGGCGTACAAGCTGCCCGGCCGCGTCGGCGACTCGCCCATCATCGGCGCGGGCCTGTACGTCGATGACGAGGCCGGCGCGGCCGGCGCGACGGGCGTCGGCGAGGAGGTCATCCGCATCGGCGGCAGCCTGTACGTCGTCGAGCAGATGCGCGCCGGCAAGAGTCCGCAAGAAGCGTGCGAGGCGGCCGTGAGGCGCATCCACCGCGTGGCCGTGCGCCGCGGCGTCCACCCGCCGATGGTGGCCTTCCTGGCGCTCAACCCGAAGGGCGAGGTCGGAGCCGCCGCGACCGAGCAGTCGAACTTCGTCTACGCCGTGGGCCGCGCGGGCAAGGTCGAGATGCGCGCGGCGAAGGAACTGGGGCCGGAGGCATAACCCCCGGCGAGCCAGAAGCGTCAGCGCCTGGAGTTCCCTCACACAAGCTCACCCCGTGCGGTATCATAAACGCTGACGCACCCGAACGTCTTGCGTGTTCAACAGAAAGCTCGAAGCATGACGTACCCGGACGACTGGCCCGACGGCTGTCCGGGTGCTGACGTTCCGAACGCGCAAGGGGTGATGTTCCGGATTGTCAAGAACGACCCGCCGACGCCGGGCGACCTACTGAGCCACCACGAGACCGGCCGACTCCCGCGAGCCGACCCTTGTCTGCGGTGCGGCCTGTCGGTGTTCCGGGAACTGGCGGACGCCCAGAATCAGCGGAGTCTGATGCCGCGACTCGGCCGCTGGATCGCGGCTGGGAACTTGCGGGCCGACCACGGCAAGGCGCGTTCGACGTCAGGCTCGCAGCCGACGCACACGACGTGGTGGCCGTGCGCCGGGGTCGATCGCGTAGCACTCTTCACCGTCGTCGAGGAGGTCGGGTGATGTGGCAAGTTGTGGGGACAAGGGTTGATGTCGCGCTATTCGAGCCGTTCGAGCCGTTGCACGTCATGAACTCCTACGACGGCCCACGCATCTTTACACTTCGCGTCGCCCAAGGGGCGTTGTACCTGGCTTGCTGGAGTGACGACGACGAATGGCTCTCCCGCTTCCTCGTCGTGCCGATTTCGCTGACAAGTGTCGCCGAACTCGAAGCCGGCTTGTTGAGCGTGCGGGATGCCCTAAGACAATCGCACCTGTGGGTCGTGGACCTGAGCCACGACGGGCCGGTTGTCGCCGCCTGGCTCGTCGATCCGGACTCGGTCCCGGAGGACGCCCAGCCCGAGCGCGGTGCGATGTTGCATCGACCCTTGACGCCTCCGCGCATCGCTGTCATCGACGGCAACGTGACCGACCCGACACACCACTCGGTCACGAAGCGCTTGTGACTGCGTTTAACTCGCCTGCCTCGATTGACCGCACTTCCCTGGCCGCTCCCCGCACGCCGTTTGTACAATGCCCTCGACCCTGGCCCCAACGCCGAGGTCCGATTTCGCCGCCGCTTGTGA
>JAYTUC010000269.1:0-4179 GCA_043744775.1 Fimbriiglobus sp.
CCTCGTGGGTCGCGCCGTAGACCGCCTCGTACACCTTCACGCCGTCGCCGACGTTGATCGCCGAGGTCGCGCTGATGCCGCCGACGAGGCCCGCGCCCAAGTCACTCAGCAGGTCGCCGTACAGGTTGCCGGCGGCCAGCACTTCAAACTGCCGCGGCTTCGACACGAGTTGCATGCAGGTGTTATCGACGATCATTTCCTTCGGCGTGATGTCCGGGAAGTCGGCGGCGACGCGGCGGAAGCAGTCGAGGTACAAGCCGTCGGCGAGTTTGAGGATGTTCGCCTTGTGGATGCAGTGGATCGACTTCTTACCCAGCCGTTGCGCCAGCGCGAACGTGTAGCGGAAGAAGCGCAGGCTCGCCGCCTCGGTGACGATCTTGAAGCTCTGCACGACCCCCGGCACGATCTCGTGCTCGGACGCGGCGTACAGGTCCTCGGTGATCTCACGCACGAGGTGGAAGTTCACGCCCATGAAGCGGCTCGGCAGGCCGGCGAGGTTGCGCACCGGCCGCACGCTGGCGAACAGCCCCAGCCGGCGGCGGAACTCGACGTTGTAGTTGTTCGGCACCGCCGGCCCGTGCGCCGTCGGCATCCCCGCCCCCTTGGGCTGCAACAGCTTCGTCTTCAAGGCGACGCCGCACGCTTTGACCGCGTCGAGGGTCGCCTGCGGGATCGCCTCGGCTGCGTCGGCCTCGAGCGCGGCCCGGCCGGCGGCGTGGACTTCAAATTCGAATTCGACGCCGGCCGCGTGCAGGATCGCCCGCAACGCCGCCTCCTGGTCGAGGCCGACGCCGCCGCCCTGGATGAGGATGACTTTGCGCATCACGCCGCCCCCCCGTTCAGCCGGCGGATAATCGCGTCGGTCAGCGTGTCGGTCGTGCCGACGCCGCCCAGGTCGCGCGTCAGGCCGTCGGCCGCTTGCAACGTCGAGATGACGGCCGCCTCGATGCGGGCGGCGGCGCCGCGCTCGCCGATGTGGTCGAGCATCATCGCCGCGCTGCGGACAACGGCGATGGGGTTCGCTAGGCCCTTGCCGGCGATGTCCGGGGCGCTGCCGTGGACCGCCTCGAACACGGCGTAGCGCGTGCCCAGGTTCGCCCCCGGCACCACGCCCAGGCCGCCGACGAGGCCGGCGCACAGGTCGGAGATCACGTCGCCGAAGAGGTTCTCCATGACCAGCACGTCGAACTTCGTCGGGTCCATCACCAGTTCCAAACAAACATTGTCGATCGGCTTCTCCTCGAAGCGTAAGAACGGGTACTCGTCGGCGACTTCGCGGGCGCACTCCAGAAACAGGCCGTCGGAGAGGCGCATCACGTCGGCCTTGTGGCAGAACGTGACGAGGTGCCGCCCACCCGTGCGGGCCAGCTCGAATGCGAAGCGGACGATGCGCTCGCAGGCCGGCCGCGTAATCACGCGCAGGCTCTCGACGACGCCCGGCACGACGACGTGCTCCATGCCGGCGTACAGCCCCTCGGTGTTCTCGCGGACCACCACCAAGTCCACGTCGGTGAACGGCGTCACGACCCCCGGCAGGTTCTTGACCGGCCGCACGCTGGCGTAGAGATCGAGGCCCTTGCGGAGCCGGACGTTGATCGAGCGGAAGCCCTTGCCGACGGGCGTCGTACACGGCCCCTTCAAGGCGACGCGGTGCTTGCGCACGAGGTTCAGCGTCTCCTCGGGCAGCGGCTCGCCGTGCGTCTCGACGGCCCCGACCCCCGCCGCGGCCGGCACCCAGTCGATGCGCACGCCCGCGGCGGCGACAACGCGGCAGGCGGCGACGGTGACCTCCGGGCCGATGCCGTCGCCGGCGATCAAGACAATCTGCATGGCGTGCCCCTCGCGAGTTCCCTAGGAGAGGGGAGCGGCTAACTTGCGCCGCCGGAGTGGCGTCGGCCACAAAGTCGGCCGGAATGTCGTGGCCGGGGAACCCTGGGCGGTAAAATCCTCCTAAGAGACAGCGACTCCCGCCCCGCCCTCAAGGATGACCGCCATGGCCCCGCCCGTCCGCGCCACCTGCCCCGGCTGCCGCAGCGTGCTGAAAATCCCCGCCGAGTGGGCCGACCGCCCGGTGAAGTGCAAGTCGTGCGGCACGGTCGTCCGCGCGACCCCAACCGCGCCGGCGCGGGCGACCCCCGTCGCCGCAGCCCCCGCCGCACCGCTGCCCCAAGCCGTGGCGTACCCGCAAGCCGTCGCGGCGTACCCGCAGGCGGTGGCGTACCCGCAGGCGGTGCCGGCCGAGTACGCCCTGCCCGACGTGTACGCCGCCGCGCCGGAGCCGGTGTCGATGGCGTTCGAGGCCAGCGAGTTGACGAAGAAGCACAGCCGCCGCAAGCGCAAGACGCCCTACGTGACTTACGCGCTGCTCGCGTTGAGCGTCATCGGCGTGGCCGTCGGCGCGGCCCTGTACGGCCGGCCGCTGTACGAGAAGCTCGCCGGCAAGGACGGCGGCATGGCGGTCGCGGCCGACACCAAGGTCGCGCCGCCGCCGGTCAACGCCAACTTCGCCAACGCGGCCAAGCGCTTCCCCCGGCGGATGCTCGTGATGAGCGTCACGAAGTACCTGTACTGCAACACGCTCTCGGCCGGCAACACCAAGAACGAGGACATGGTGAGCATCGCGGCCCGCCGGCTGGCGTACCAGTGGAAAGTGCCGATGGACAAGGAGAGTGACCAACTCTTCCTGCTGCAAGACGCCGGGGCCAAGCCGCGGCCGATGCTCAAGGCGACCGTCGAGAAAGCCGTCGAGGAGTTCTGCGAGACGAGCCGGCCGCAGGACCGCGTGCTGATCTACTTCGGCGGCCACGCCACCGAGGTCGAGGGCAAGGCGTACCTCGTGCCGGTCGAGGGCGACCTGACCGACGCCACGACGCTCCTGCCGCTCGCCGACTTCTGGGCCAAGGTCAAGGAGTGCAAGGCTCAGCAGAAGCTCGTGGTGTTCGATATTTGCCGGCTCAACGAGGACGGTGACAAGTTGCGGCCCGGCTCCGATGCCCTCAGTGCGTCGCTGGAGAAGCTGCTACAGGCGGCCCCCGAGGGCGTGCAGGTGCTGACCACCGCGGGCACGGGCGTCAACGCCCTGGAGTACCGCAACGCCCCGCCGGACGCCCCCGACGAGGGCGGCAGCCTGTTCCTGAGCACGATCATCGCGCTCGCCGCCAAGGGCAAGGTGAAGGCCGGTAAGGAGCCGACGCCCGACGAGCCGTTGCCGGTGGCGGCGTGGTTCGACGCCGCCAAGGAGCGCATGGCGGTCGTCGCCAAAGTCTCCGGCAAGGCCGACCCCGCGCCGACGCTGACCAAATCGCCGCCCGGCGAACTCGTCGCCTACAACCCCGACGAGCCGGCGGCGCGGCGCTTCGAGTTCGCGGTGCCGCCGAAGGGCATGGCCGTCGCCGAGGTCGCGCGCATCATCGAGCCGATGAGCAAGCTGCCGCCGTACCGCGGCAAGCTGACCGCGTCCGACGCCCTCGAAGGCCTGGTGCCCTACGCGGCGGACGTGATGAAGGACTACAAGCCCGACGCGGTGACGCTCGCGGACATCCGCAAGGACGCCGAGAAGTACCCGATCCGCAACGCCGCGCTCACGTCGCTCGAACTGATCGTCAAGGAGTGGAAGTCGTCCACCGAGGGGGCCACCGAGTTGCGGACGCAAATCCCGACCGGCACCAACGACGCCTTCAAGAAGGCGATCATCAAGGAGCAGGAGACGCCGGCCCGCATCACCGAGGAACTCGAGACGGCCATCACCAAGGCCGACAAGCTGATGGACAAGCTCGACGAGGAGCCGTCGAAATACTGGCGGGTGATGTACCTGTACTCGATGGCGCAGCTGAAGGCCCGGCTGGCGTTCATGAGCGAGTACAACTTGGCACTCGGCAGCATCCGCACCGACAACATCCCCAAGGTCGATGAGGCCAAGGGCCAGTCGGGGCTGATCCTCGTCTCGACGGAGAAGATGAAGAGTAAGAAGGAGGTCAAGGACCTCGCCGAGTCGGCGGTCGAGTTGTTCGACAAGATCGCCGCGGACCACAAGGGGACGCCGTGGGCCATCCAGGCGAAGCGCTACCGCGTGATCGCGCTGGGGCTGGAGTGGAAGCCGTACACCGCCGGCAACTCGAAGGCGATCGAGTGACCCCGGCGGGCCGGAAAGCGTCAGCGCCCGGAGTCCCTGAATCTCGG
>JAYTUC010000270.1:0-4175 GCA_043744775.1 Fimbriiglobus sp.
GTCGTCCGAGTAGTAGTTGCGGATGATGCTGGCCCCGATGATCGACCGGCTCTCCTGCCGCCGCGTCCCGGCGGCCTGCCCGACCCACCGCTCCATGCGGGCGGTGATGTCGGCCTCCACGTTCGTCGCCGACATGCCGCCGTAGAACGTCAGCACCTGGACCGACGGCGACTTGTAGACGGGCAGGATGTCGGCGGGAATCCTGGAGAGCGCGGCGGCCCCCGCCATGACCACGGTCAGCATCAGGACGGTGACGGCGCGGGGGTTATTGAGCGAGAAGCGGATCAGACCGGTCATACTGTGGCGACTCCCAGTTCGGAAAAAGTTTGAGGAGCAATGGCGGAAGCAGCCCGACCGCGTAGGGTCCGGGTTCGCAAGCCGTGAGGTTCTGTGAGCTTTCGGGTGTGTGCTGACCCGCGGACAGCAGGATGACGGGCAGGTCACGGAACCTCGGCTCGGCGGCCATCACCTCGACGACCCCAAGCCCACCGCCCCAAAGCAGTTCCGAGTCAACGATCAGCAGGTCGAAATGAGACCAGGCGAGCCGATTCAGGCAGAGGAGTCCGGTGCAAACCGACACGACCGCATACCCACAGGCGGACATCTCGGCGCAGCAAGTGTGGAGCGAGACTTCGTCGGACAAAGCCACCAGTATTCGAGCAGTCATGGTGGAGTCTCTGAGGAATGACCTGACAAGCCGACCGCCCAAATCATCGACCGACAGTGACCGGAGTTCCTTCGACTACCGGCCCGGACGCGCGGACGACCACCACGTCTACCAGGGTCAGGCCGGAGAGTACCTCAACGTCCGTGCCGTTGTCCGCTCCGAGTGTCACCGGCTGCACATGCACTTTGCCGTCCCGCACGACCCGGACGGTGACGGCCCCGACCTCTCGACGCTCCACCGCCGCGGAGGGCACCCGCACCGCCCCCGGCGCGCCGGCCTCCAAGAAAAGGGTCGCCCGCCCGTACATGCCGCGTCGGAGTTTGCCGTCCGGGTTCGGAACGTCCACCTCCGTCCGCATCAGGCGAGTCGTCGGGTCTTCCGCCTCCGCGAACCGGGCGACGGCCCCCTTGAACGCCCGCCCCGGAAGGGCGTCGATTTCCAGTAAGGCCAGGTCGCCGGCGTCCACCGACGCCACGTCCCGGTCGGGCACCTGCACGACCACCCGCATCTTGTCGGTGCGCTCGACGGTCAGGAGCGGGGTGACCCCGCCCTGGTCGGCGGACTTGACGAAGTCGCCGGGGTGGAAGCTCCGCCGGGTGACGACGCCGGTGTACGGCGACTTGATGACCGCGTAGCCGAGCAGCACCTCGGACCTGGCCAGGTCGGCGTCCGCCACCGCGACCTGGGCCTTGGCCTCGTCAAGGTCCGCTTCCGATTGAGCCACCTTCGCCTTCGCCGCCGCCGCACGCTCCAGGGTCGCGTTCACCTGCTCCTTGGCCGCGTTTTCGCCTTCGACGGAGGACTGGTAGAAGTCCTCCTGCTCGTCGGCGAGGCGGGCGTCCACGGCCCGGCTCGCCGCCAACTCCTTGATCCGGGTCAGTTGCTTCTCCCGGTACTGGCGGAAGGCCGCCTTCGCCTTCACGGTGACCTTGGCCAGTCCGACAGCCGCCGCCGCGGCGCGTGCCTCCGCCTCGGCTGCCTTGATGCTGGCCTCGGCCTGGCGAACTTTGGCTTGCGCGTTCCGCACGCGAGCCTTGTCGCGGTCAACTTGCTTGTCGGACTCGGGGACGGAGAGCCGCGCTACCACCTCGCCGGCCTTCACGCGACTCCCGATGTCCACCGACTGCTCGGCGAGGAAGCCGGACGCCTTGGCGTACAGGTCGGCCATCTCAAACGGCTCGACCGTCCCCGGCTGGACGCAGACCCGCTCGATCCCGCCCGCGCGGGGGCGGGTGACCTCGACGGGCACGGCGCTACCGCCGGGCGTCGGGGACTCCGCGGCGCTGGCGGGGGCGGTCGGGCCGAGCGTGGCCGAGATCGGCCCGCGTTGCGACCACAGCAAGGTGACCCCGCCGAGGAGCGCCACGGCGACTACGACCCGACCCAGTCTTCGGAGCAGCATTCGACTCATGGCGTGGTACGACCGGTGGTGGTAGTGCAGCGCGGTAGCCCGCCTGCTGACACGTTACACCAGAGGCATTCCCCGTGCCGCGTCGCCCACGACACCGGACAAAATCCTGCAAAGCGTTGCCGAGTCGCAGTTTGCGCCCACAACAAGACCAGGCTTGTCGCCGGAACGCCACTGGGGTTGGAGTCGATCTCGGTGAGCGAATCGCCGCGGCGGTGAAAAAGCCACCGGGGCGATTACGGCAGACTTCCGCACTGTGTAAACGGGACTGAGCTACTCCGCCGGCGGGTCGCCTGCGTCGGACACGACCTTGTCGAGCGAGAGGCCCAGTTCGCGGAGCTTGGTCCGGAGTGTGGTGCGGTTGATTCCGAGGAGGTCACTCGCCTGCGCCTGGTGGCCCTGCGTCGCCCGCAACGCCTGGGTCACGAGCGCCCGCTCGACCCGAGCGGTGACCCGGCTGAAGACGTTCCCGGTCCCGTCGGCCAGACACGCCGCGACGAGTCCGGCCAGCGACGGCTCCGGGGGAGGCCCAGCCGCGGTCGTATCGACACGCCCGCCCGTGTCGCTCGGAGCGGCCGAAAGGAACTCGGCGATCACGGTGTGGCCGGTGGTCCGCAGGAGGGCCTCCTTGATGACCCCCTGGAGTTCGCGGACGTTCCCCGGCCACGCCCGACTCTGGAAGTGGTCCAACACTTCGGGGGAGAAGGCCCGCACGTCCCGACCGAACTCGCGGGCGTAGCGGTACAGGAAGTGGTGGGCCAGTTCGGGGATGTCCTCGCGCCGGTCGCGCAGCGGCGGGACGGCGACGGTGACCGCGTTCAGCCGGTAGAACAGGTCGCCCCGGAACTTCCCCTCGGCGATCAGGGACTCCAGGTCCTTGTTCGTCGCCGCGAGGACGCGGACGCGGGTGGTGATCGGCGCGTTCCCGCCGACCCGCTCGAACTGCTGCTCCTGCAGCAGCCGGAGCATCTTGGCCTGGACCGGAAGCGGCATGTCCCCGATCTCGTCCAGGAGTAGCGTGCCGCCGTCGCACTGCTCGAACTTGCCGACCCGCTGCCGCACCGCCCCGGTGAACGCCCCCTGCTCGTGCCCGAACAGCTCGCTATCGACCAGGGCCTCGGGCAGGGCGGCGCAGTTGATCGCCAGGAACGGCCGGCTCGCCCGCCGGCTGTGGTGGTAGAGGGCGCGGGCGACCAACTCCTTGCCCGTGCCGCTCTCGCCCCGGATCAGCACGTTCACGTCCTGCGGGGCCACCCGCCCGATGGCCTTGCACATCTCCTGGACGGCGGGGCTGCGGCCCAGGATGCGGTCGGCGACCGGCTCGCCCGGCAGCACCGCCGGCACCCGCATCAGCCGGGCGGCCTCGAACGCCCGGCCCACGAGGCGGGTGAAGGACTCCAGGTCGAGCGGCTTGAGAAGGTAGTCGAACGCCCCGCGGGTCATGGCCTCGATGGCCGCGTCGGCGGTGCCGCGGGCGGTGATGAGGATGACGGGCCGCCGCGGGTCCGTCTCGGCCACCCACCGCAGCAGGTCCAGCCCCGAGCCGTCGGGCAGTTGCAGGTCCACGACGATCACGTCCGGGCCGTCGGCCTCGACCCGCCGCCGGCCCTCGGCCACGGTGCCCGCGGTGAGCACCTCGACCGCGTCGGTGGCGAATGCTTTTTGGAACGAGTGGCGGATGATCGGCTCGTCGTCAACGATCAGCAACTTCGGCATCGGCGGCCTCCTCGGCGGGGATCGTCACCGTGAACCGGGCACCGCCTCCGGGCCGGTCGCCGGCGACCAGCGTGCCGTCATGGTCCGCGGCGACCCGCCGGGCCACCACCAGCCCGAGGCCGGTGCCGGTCGGCTTGCTGGTGGCGAACGGCGTGAACAGCGTGGCCGCCACCCCCGGCGGGATGCCGTAGCCGGTGTCGCTCACCGTCACGGCGACGGTGCCCGGCGTCGGCCGGCCCGCCGCGACCTCGACCCGGCCGCCGGGCGGGGTCGCGTCCACGGCATTCAGGAGCAGGTTGGTCAGCAGCGAGAGGAAGTGGTCCGGGTCGAGTCGGGCGACCAGCGGCCCGGCGGCCGGCGCGGACTCGACCGTCACGCCCGCCC
>JAYTUC010000271.1:0-16291 GCA_043744775.1 Fimbriiglobus sp.
AAGCGACCGGAGTTCCCCAACACGCGAAGAACTCCGGTCGCTTACGCTTCCGGCTCGCCGGTCAACGGCAGCAACAAGACCGCTCACCTGACGGAGTCCCGCCCATGACCCTGACCGCGACCGACTCGGCGATCCGCCTCCAGGGCGTCACGAAGGCGTTTGGCACCGGCGACTCCAAAACCCTCGCGCTCGACGACGTGACGCTCGACTTGCCCTACGGCGAGCTGGTGCTGCTCGTCGGCCCGTCGGGCTGCGGCAAGACGACGCTCATCAGCATCGCCGCGGGCTTGCTCGACCCCACCGCTGGCGAGGTCGAGGTGTTGGGCCAGAACCTGACGCGGATGTCCGGCACGCGTAAGGTCAACTTCCGCGGGCAATACATCGGCTTCGTCTTCCAGCAGTACAACCTGCTCCCCGCGATGAACGCGGTGGAGAACGCCTGCGTGCCGCTGCTCATCGCCGGCTGGGGCCGCCGCGCGGCGTTGGAGAAGGCGGCCGAGGTGATGCGGAAGGTCGGCCTCGGCAACCGCATGAAGTCGTTCCCGCACGAACTCTCCGGCGGCCAGCAGCAGCGCGTCGCCATCGCGCGGGCGCTGGTCCACGACCCCAAAATCCTGGTGTGCGACGAGCCGACGGCCGCGCTCGACGCCGCCTCGGGCCGCACGGTGATGGGGCTGATCAAGGAGGTCGCCTTGCAGGAGGACCGCGCGGTGATCGTCGTGACGCACGACTCGCGCGTCTACGACTTCGGCGACCGCATCGTCGAGATGGCCGACGGCAAGGTCGGCAAGATCGCGACGCTAACCCCCGGCGAGACGTTCCAGCACACCTAGCGCGTCGAACACGATTCAGTCACCGACCCAGGAGTTTGATCATGCTGATTCGCTACGGCCTGCCGGTGCTCGCGCTGGCACTGCTGTCGTTCGCCTTCTACCAGATGAGCCTGGCGCAGCAGAAGTCGCCGGCGGTCGTGCCGGCAGTCGAGCCGGCCAAGTCGCCCTACGGCACGCAACTCGCCGGGGCCGGCCTCGTCGAGCCGGAGACGGAGAACATCTCCGTCGGCACGCACCTTCCGGGCGTCGTCGAGCGCGTGTTCGTGAAGGTCGGCCAGACGGTACGCTCCGGCGAGCCGATCTTCCAACTCGACGACCGCCAAGTCAAAGCGGAGATCGGCGTGCGGGAGGCGAACGTCGCCAACGCCGAGGCGATGCTCGAGAAGTTGACGATGATGCCGCGGCCCGAGGAGATCCCGCCGATCGACGCCAAGCTCGCCGAGGCCGAGGCGAACCTGCGCGAGCAGGTCGCGCTGCTCGACCGCTACCGGGGCTTGGCCGCGACGAACGCGATTTCCGGCGAGGAACTCGTCCGCCGGCAGGGCGGCTTCGACACCGCCAACGCGCTGCGGTCGAAGGCGAAGGCCGACCGGGACTTGCTGCTCGCGGGGGCGTGGCAGTACGACCGCAAGGTGAGCGAGGTTGCCGTGCGGCAGTTCAAGGCCCAACTCGCCCAGACGCGCATCGAACTCGAGCGCCAGACGATGAAGGCCCCGCTCGGCCGCTACCCCGAGTCCGCGCCGGCGGGGTCCAAGTCGGCCTCGGAGCCGGCGTCGTTCAACGTGCTGCAAGTCAACGTCCGCCCCGGCGAGTACGTCGGCCTGTCGCCGGGGCAGGCGCTGGTGGTGCTGGGCTTCGTCGGCAAACTGCACGTCCGCGTCGATATCGACGAGAACGACATCGCGCGCTTCTCGCCGGGCCTCGTCGGGGTGGCGAAGCCGCGCGGCAACCCCAAGGAGCAGTTCGCGCTAAGCTTCGTCCGCGTCGAGCCGTACGTTATCCCCAAGCGCTCGCTAACCGGCGGCAACACCGAGCGCGTCGATACCCGCGTGCTGCAGGTGATCTACTCGATCGACACCGCCGGGCGGCCGCTGTACGTCGGCCAGCAAATGGACGTGTTCCTGGACACGTCGGCGAAGTAACCTGGGGGGGTGGCCCGCACCCCGCCGGAGTTTCGCATGGTCAAGCTCGCCCCGTCGATCCTCGCCGCGGACTTCTCGCGCCTCGGCGAACTCGTCCGCCTCGTCGAGGACGCCGGGGCCGACCGCGTCCACATCGACGTGATGGACGGCCATTTCGTCCCCAACCTGAGCATGGGGTCGGTCGTCGTCAAGGGCCTGCGCCCGGTGACGCGGCTGCCGCTCGAAGTCCACCTCATGGTGCAGGACCCCGCCAAGTTCGTCGATGGGTTCCTCGACGCCGGGGCCGACACGATCATCTTCCACCTCGAGGCGGTGCCGCTGCCGCTGCAACTGATCGCGCGCGTGAAGGCGGCCGGCAAGAAAGTCGGACTCGCGTTCAACCCGGACGTGCCGACCGGCCGAATCCACCCGTACCTCGTGGCGATCGACCTGGCGCTGTGCATGACGGTGTTCCCCGGCTTCGGCGGCCAGCCGTTCCTGCCGGGCAGCCTCGAACGCATCGCCGAGTTGCGGGCCGTCATTGCCGCCGAGAACACGGCCGTCGAGTTGGAGATCGACGGCGGCGTGGACTTGACCACCGCCGGCCCGGCGCTGGCGGCCGGGGCCGACGTGCTGGTCGCCGGGACCGCGATCTTCGGCCACGCCGAAGGCCCGGCCGCCGCGGTGCGATACTTCCTGGCTTTGCCGACCCGCTGACCCGCCCGGAGCCGCCCGCATGGTCCTTCGCTTGCTCGCGGCCCCGGCCGTCGCCCTGCTGACGCTCGTGCTGGCCCCGTGGCCCGCGACCGAGCGCCCGAACCGCACTCCCACTCCCGCGCCCGCGGCCGCCACCCCCGGCGGCCGGCCGAGTGCGGCGGAGTGGGAGGCGCTGCTGACCGCCGACCCCGTGGCGGCGCTGCAAGCGGCCCGCGACCGCTACGCCGCCGAGGTCACCGGCGTCCGCGCGGTGCTGTACAAGCACGAGCGCCTCGCCGGCGTGCTGCAACCGCCCGAGGTCGTGAACGTGCTGGTGCGCGAGCAGCCGTTCGCCGTGCGGATGCTCTGGGTGAGCGGCAGCCGCAAGGTGCTGGGCAACGCCGTCGAGGGGGCGCTGTACGCGGCCGGCGAGAACGGCGGCCGCATGACCGTCTGGCGGCCGAGCGCGTTCGTCAGCTTCCTGCGCTTCACCGACGTGTCGCCGACCGACGGCACGGCCCGCGGGGTGGCGCGCTACAGCCTCGCCGAGGCCGGTTTGGGCCACACGCTCAACCGCACGCTGACCGCCTGGAGTGCCGCCCGCGAGCGCGGCCCCGGCACGATCGCGTACCTGGGTTGCCGGCCGGTCCCCGAACTCGGCGGCCAGCGCTGTCACGTCTTGCGCCGCACCTGCACGCCGCCGGAGTGCGACCGCTTCCTGGCGAGCGACCCGGAGCCGTCCGGCGACCCCTTCGCCACGGCCACCGTGTTCCTCGACCCCGAGACGTGGGTGCAAGTCGGGGCCGAACTGCGACGGGCCGACGGCGACATCGTGGGCAGCTACTACTTCCGCGACGTGGTGCTGAACCCGACGTTCGCGGCGAAGGACTTCACGCGCGAGGGGTTGGCGAAGTAGCAAAACAATCTACCGCAGAGGGCACATGAGGGCGCGGAGAAAGGCATGAAGAGAGTTAGAGTTAGAAAGAGATTAGGAGTTAATACTGCGGGAAGTTTCGCACGACTCGTTTGATGCCGTCGGTCAGGCGTACCGTGTTGAAGTTCAGGAGTAGCCCCAGGTTCAGGCCGGTCAGTCGCAGGTACGTGTGCATTTGCGCTTCGTGAATTCTCTCGAACCTCTCGACCGCTTTCAACTCCACGATCACCAGGCGATCGACAAGGAGGTCGATCCGAAAGCCAGCCTCCATCGACATCGAACGGTACACGACCGGGAGCGGCACTTGGCGACTGACGTGGTGCCCCCGGTCCCGCAGCTCGTACTCAAGGCACGCCTCGTATGCACTCTCCAGGAGCCCAGGCCCCAACTCGCGGTGCACGGCCATGCCCGCCCCGATGATCTGCTCCGACAAGCGATTCAAATCGTCAACAGTAGCAGACATGGAAAGAACACCTCGGGTAACGAGAAAGAAATCCGTACAGTCGTCCCACCAGTGTAACGCAACTCAACGGTTTTTCTAACTCTCTTCATGCCTTTCTCCGCGCCCTCATGTGCCCTCTGCGGTGAGTGGTGTTTTTCTTCGCCTTGCACGCCCGCCCCCCTCCGGGTATCACGCTGCCCCACTCCGAGGTCCGCCATGCGCCGCACGGGTTACTTCAGGGCAACGCGACTGCTCGCCGTCGCCGCGGCGTCGCTCGCCGTCGGTTGCTTCGGCGTGACCCGGCACATGATCGCCCCGCCGTCGCCGGTTGTTGCGGGGATCGCGCCAGGCGACATCGCCGACGTGGCCGCCGAGGCCGACTCGCTCCAACTCGTGGACCCCGCGACTCTCTTCCGCGTCGCCGAGCAAATCCGCACCGAGCACCGCCCGCTCAACCCGCCGCCCAAGCGGACCGTCCTGGCGCTCTCCGGCGGCGGGGCCTACGGCGCGTTCTCCGCGGGAGTCCTCGTCGGCTGGACCGCGTCGGGGCAGCGGCCGCAGTTCGACACCGTCACCGGCATCAGCACTGGCGCGATCATCGCGCCGCTCGCCTTCCTCGGCCCCGCCTACGACCCGCAGTTGCGCGAAATCTACACCCAAGTGAAGCAGGACGAGCTGTACGTCGTCCGCAAGAGCTTGCGCACCCTGTTCGCCGAGTCGCTCGCCGACAACGCGCCGCTCGTGCAGAAGCTCGAAGCCACGATCACCCCGGCGCTGCTCGCCGCGGTCGCCGCGGAGCACGCCAAGGGCCGGCGGCTCTACGTCGGCACGACGGAACTCGACGGCCGCCGGCAGGTCGTCTGGGACCTTGGCGCGATCGCGTCGCGCGGCACCCCGGCCGACCTCGCGCTGTTCCGCAGTGCGGTCCTGGCCTCCGCGGCGATCCCCGGCTTCTTCCCGCCGGTGCGCATCCCCGTCAACATCGACGGCGGCGTCTACGAGGAGCGGCACGTCGATGGCGGCGTCACCGCGTCGCTGTTCTTCCGGCCGCCGTGGATCGCCCCGGAGCGCCGCACCGACCCGTCGTTCTCGTCGCTGCACGGCACCGACCTCTACATGATCGTCGCCGGCAAGCTGTACTCGGACCCGGAGCCGGTCAAGCCGCGGGCGCTAGCGATCGCCGCCGCCGGCGTCTCGACGCTGCTCTACTCCGGCTGCCGCGGCGACCTGATGCGGCTGTACACCGCGTGCGTGCTGACGGGGATGAACTACCACCTCGTGGCGATCCCCGCCGAGGTGCCGATCACGATCGCGAGCACCGATTTCGACCCGGTGGCGATGCGCAAGCTCTTCGACGTGGGGCTGACCACGATCGCCGCGGCCCCCTGCTGGCGCTCGACGCCGCCGGGCCTGGAGCGCGGCGAAGGGGTGTCGCTGCGGGCCGGCACCAACTTGACGCGTACCGGCTCTGAGCCGGTCACGCCGAAGGCTCCGCAACCGCACGTGGGGCCGCTGATGTACCGCCCGCAGGCCGACCGGGCGATGCCGGCCGGGCCTGGGGCGATCGAGAAGTGACGACTACTTCGCCTTGGCCGCGCCCATCAAGAGGAAGGGCGTGAGCCGGATCGTGAACCGCATGGTCAGGGTGTCGCCGCCTTCGACGGACACGGACATGGCCGTCGTCTGCTTGTCCTCCTTGTCGAACATCGCCGCGGAGTCTTCCGGCAGCGGTTGGCCGCTCAACTCGATCAGGCCCATCATCCGCTTGCCGTTGGTCACCACTTTCAGCACCGGGGTCGCGGCCGGCTCCGCGGCGAGGGCCGCCTTGACCTGCGCCACGGCGTCCGAAGCCAGCGACACGTAAATGCCCTTCGGCGCGAAGGCGATGGCGACGGTCGCCTTGTCGCCGAGGATCTTCTGGCCGTCCGGCGGCACGAACCCGCCGATGTTGAGCGTGTGGATGCTGACCTTGCCGACCTTGGCCGCGTCGAGCTTGACGAAGCCCTGAACGCCGTCGGGCAGGCCCTTGAGCGCCGCCTTGAATTCCTTCTCGATCGCCGCCGGGTCCTCGAACGACACGCCCATGTTGACGCCGTAGACGTCGTCCTTGTTGGGGCCGTTGACGGCGAACGCCAGGTCGAAGTTGCCCGACTCGACCGTGCGGATCAGGCCCGCGAAGGCCGCGTCGGCGACCGCCTTGGCCGGCTCGGGGATCTTGTCCTCCTGCGACTTCTTGCCCTCGGTGAGGCCCGCCGCGACCAGCTTGCGGATCTCCGGCGTGAACAGCGGCAGCTTCGTGGCGAAGCCGAACACGGTGTCCGCCCCGAGCATCGAGGCGAAGCGGTTCGTCGTCGGCTTGCGGCCGGCGATGTCCTTCGCCAGCGCCGTGCCCGGCAGCGCCTTGATGACCGTGTCGAAGGTCAGGTCGTAGCTCTTGGGGTCGAGGTTGATGCGCACGTCCGACACGTCCGCCTCCTTGGCGACCTGCTCGCTCATACGCATCGACTGCTTCATGATGGCGGCGTAGGCCTCCTTGAACTGCTCCGGCACCGGCAGGCCGTCCATCGCCTCCAGGGCCTTCTTGACCTGCTCCTTGTTCTTCTCGGCCGCGTCCTTGGGGACGCGCTGGGCGTAGGTCCGCATCGTGAAGAGCGAGGTCTCGCCGGGGAAGGCGACCTTCTCAGGCGCGACCAGCTTGGCGGCCGCCATCTCGGCGTCCTCGACGTTGACGCCGAGGTAGGCGTTCGCCCCCACGAAGCGCAGCCGCACCGGCTTGTCGGCCCCGTTGGCCCCCTCGGGCAGTTCGACCGCGTACAGCCCCTTAGCGCCCTTGACCTCTTCCAAGTCGATCTCGGCCCGCTTGAGCAGGTCGCGGAATTCCTTCTCGGTCGTGACCGGCAGGATGACCACGCCGCCCATGTTGTCGGCGTCGGTGGCGTTGACGAGGTAGCCCAACAACGGCCGCGTCAGGTCGAGGCCGGACAGGCCCTTCTCGCCGAGCTTGTCGGTGATGCCGGCGTTGACTTTCTCGAGCGCGTCCTTGCCGCCGAATTTCTCGGCGATGACCCGCACGTCCGAGAGGGTCTTGCCCACCGGCTGCATCTGGGCCACGATCGCAGGCTCGGCCGCGCGCACACTCGGCGTAAGCCCGAGGCTGCCGAGGGCGGCCACGACCGCCAGTACCGTTCGCATCTTCATCGCGGGCCATCCTTCAGCGGGGGGGCAAGCTCTGTCACGCCTACTACTCTAGGGGAACCGCCACGCCGGAGCCACGGGCGCGGGGCGAATCGTATCGGTGTGCCGGAAGCGCCAGCGCCCGGAGTTCAAGGCGGGGGAGACGTGATGGTCGAGGCGATGCACGGGCGGGCGGCCGAGTTCTTCCGCGGCCTGCAAGACACGATTTGCGCCGCGCTCGAGGCGGCCGACGGCGGCGCGCGCTTCCGCGAGGACGCCTGGACGCGGCCCGGCGGCGGCGGCGGCCGCAGTCGCGTCCTCGAAGGGGGCGGCGTCTTCGAGAAGGCCGGCGTCAACTTCTCCGAGGTCTTCGGCGAGTTCTCGCCCGAGTTCGCCAAGCAGATGCCCGGCGACGGCCTGGGCTTCACCGCCACCGGCGTCAGCTTGGTGCTGCACCCGCGCAGCCCACTCGTGCCGACGGTCCACATGAATTTCCGGATGCTGACGCACGGCTCCGCGGCCTGGTTCGGCGGCGGGGCCGACCTGACGCCGTACTACCCCCACGAAGACGACGTGGTCCACTTCCACCGCACCTGGCGCGCGGTCTGCCGCCGGCACGCCCCCGCGGCGGACTACGCCGCGATGAAGGCCGAGTGCGACAGCTACTTCTACCTGAAGCACCGCCACGAGGCCCGCGGCGTGGGCGGCATCTTCTTCGACCACTACGGTATCGGCGACCTCGAGCCGGCCTTCGACTTCGTGCGCGACGCGGGGGCGCAATTCCTGCCGAGCTACCTGCCGATCGTCGAGCGCCGCAAGGGCTTGGCTTACGCGCCGGAGCAGCGCTACTTCCAGGAGTACCGCCGCGGCCGCTACGTCGAGTACAACCTGATCTGGGACCGCGGCACCTTGTTCGGCCTCAAGACCGAAGGCCGAGTGGAGAGCATCTTGATGAGCCTGCCGCCGGTGGTTCGCTACGTCTACGACTACCGCCCCGTGCCTGGCAGCCGCGAGGCCGCGCTGACCGAGTACTGGCTGAAGCCCCAGGCGTGGGCCGAACTCGGCGAGTGACGCCACGGTGTCAGCGGCGCTCGTAGCTGTTGCCCGGCAGCCGCCGCACGGCCTTGCGCATCTCCAGCTTCATCAGCGCGACCGCGAGCGTGCCGGCGTCGAGGGCGAGTTCGCGCGACAACTCGTCGGCCTGCCGCGGCGTGGCCAGCGCGTCCCACAACCTCGCCTGCAACTCGTCGAGGCCGGCGGGCGGGCCACTTGGGGCCGCCGGCGGCGCGGGGGCGGCCGGCGGGCCGTCGAAAAGCGTCGGCTTGGCGGCGCGGCGCGGCGGCGGGTCCGGCGGGGCGATGCCGCGGAGGTCTTCGAGCACGTCGTCGGCGTTGCGGACCAGCCGCGCCCCTTTGCGAATCAACTCGTGGCAGCCGGCGCTGTACTCGCTGTCGGCGTTGCCCGGCACGACGAACACTTCGCGACCCTGCTCGGCGGCGAGCCGCGCCGTGATGAGCGCCCCGCTCTGGGCGTTGGCCTCGATGATCACCACGGCGCGGCTCAACGCGCTGATGATGCGGTTGCGGGCCGGGAACATCGACGCCGCTAGCGGCATCACCATCGGCGTCTCGGTGACGACGATGCCGTTGGCCGAGACGGCGTCGGCGAGCGCGAGGTGCTGCGGCGGGTAGACCTTCGCCAGCGACCCGCCAAGGACCGCGACGGTGCGGCCGCCGGCGTCGAGCGCCCCCTGGTGGGCCGCGCCGTCGATGCCCAACGCGAGGCCCGACACGACCGTGAACCCGGCCCGCGCCAGCCCGCCGGCGATCAGCGCGGCCATCCGCTTGCCGTAGGTCGTACACGAGCGCGAGCCGACGATGCCGACCGCGTCGGCGTCCGCGTTACCCCAGGTGCCACGCGTGTAGAGCAGCGTCGGGGCGTCGTCGATGGTCGTGAGCCGGGCGGGGTAGTCCGGGTCGCCCCACAGGGTGATTCCGACGCCGTGGGTGCGCAGCAGCGCGACCTCGCGGCCGAGGGCGGCGTCGAGGTCGCGGAAGTCGGCCGCGAAGCGCTCGGAGAGCAGCGGGCCGATGAGCGGCACAGCCCGCAGTTGGGTCGCGCTGGCCCGGAGGACTTCGGCGGCGGAGCCGAAGTGTTCGAGGGCCGCGCGGGTCCGCTTCGAGCCGAGGCCGGGCACGAGCGTGAGGCGCAAGTAGTCGAGGGTGCGGGCGTCGAGATCGGGGCGAAGGGTGGCGTAGGGGGACGACATCGCCGTCCCTGGAAACATGAGCGAAAATGGCTTCCGTGCCGTCGTGACCCGTCCGTTGGGTAAGCCTGATATTAGGGTCACGGCGTCCGCCCGCAACCGTCAAACTCGCGGGAATCGGCGTAATCGTTTCGGGTGCCGCGCATCCCGCGTCGCCGCCGGGAGTTAGTCGGCAGAGCCGGCGAAAATCTTCGCCTCGGCTTCCGTGATGGTGCCGTTCTGGTCGGTGTCGCAACGGGCGACCGCGTCGTTGAAGCGGGCCGACTCGGAGAGCGACTTCTGCCGGGAGTACAGCGTGACGAACGGCACGCCGACGTAGGCCCCGCCGACGTTGCCGTCGCACTTCTTGAGCGTCGCGGCGAACGACGCCCCCGCCTCGGCGTTCTCGAACTGCACCGGCTTGCGGGTCTCCTCGGAGCGGACCACGTCCACCTTCGAGAACAGCGTCACGCACCCCGGCGCGCAGGCCAACGCGACAGCCGCCAACGACACGACTACGATTCGCCGCGACATGAGACTTCCCCCCGGAAGAGACCTCCAGCCGGGGGCGAGTACCCTCGGACGCTGTTCTTGGCAAGCGGAAAAGGGCCGTCTTACGGCTTCGCCAGCGGGGCGTAGGCGACGCGGAAGCCGGCGTCGTCGTGGCGGGTGCCGGGCGGCACGCCGCGGCGGGCGGCGCTGCGGCAGCCGGCGGCCGGCTCCTGCCACGAGCCGCCCTTCTGCACGCGCCAGTCGCCCGCGGCCCCCGCCCGCGGCGTGGCGGCGTGGCCCGGCTCGTAGGCGTCGCCGACCCACTCCCAGACGTTGCCGTGCAGGTCGTACAGCCCGAAGCCGTTGGCGTCGGTCGAGCGCACGGGGTACGGCAGGTTCTTCTCCATGAGCGCTTTCGACAGGTCCGGTTCGCCGAGGGTGCCCTTGGCGTCGAGTTCCTTGTCGAGGCTAAAAATGCCGCCGCGGCCGTAGACGATCTTCTCGCCGACGGAGAACGGCCCGGACGTGCCGGCGCGGGCGGCGTACTCCCACTCGGCCTCGGTCGGCAGCCGGTAGGCCCAGCCGGGGCGGGCGTTGGCCTTGTCGAGGGCGTTCAGCTTCTTGCAGAACTCGACCGCCTCGTCGAACGTGACGCTATCGACCGGCATCGCCTTCGGGTTGCGCATCCGCGTCGCCCACTTGGCCGGCGAGGTGCCCATCACTTGCTGGTACTGGCCGTGCGTCGTCTCGGTCGCGGCCAGGTAGAACGGCCCCGGCACCTCGGCGGTCGCGGTCGGGGCCTCGTTCTTGTCGTGGCCGGGGCTGTCGGCCGCCGAGCCGAGTTCGACGCGGCCGCCCTCCAGCCGGACGAGTTTGAGGCCCTGAATCGAGGTGAACTCCTTGGCGAGCGGCCCCGACGGCCCGGCCGTGTCGGCGGCGGCGCGGTAGAGGACGTGGGCCAGCCCGAACGCGGCCCCCAGGCCGGCAAGCCCGAGCGCGGCGAAGATCAGCACCTTGCCGACGCCGCTCGACTGCGCCCGCGGCTTGTAGGTCTGCCGCGGCGTGTCGTCGGCGGTCGGGGCAAGGGTCGCGGCGACTTCGGGGCCGGCCCACGGCGTCGGCACGACTTCGGCGGCGACCGGAGGCGGGGCCGGCACGTAGGCGACCGGGGCGAACCCGGAGACGGCCGCGGCCGGGCCGCCGCCCCCGCCGGCGGGGCAGAACGGCAGCAGCGCCAGCGCCGCCAGCGCCGGCGTCTGCGGCCGGTCGGCGGGCTTCTTGGCCATCAGCCACTGGATCACCGCGTCGAGCTGCGGCGGCGCGTCGGGCTTGACGGCCAGCAGTCGCGGCGGGGGGGCCAGCACGTGCTGCATCAGCTTGTCCGCCGGCGTCGCCCCCTCGTAGGGCACGCGGCCGGTGATGAGGTAGTAGAGCGTCGCCCCCAGCGCGTACACGTCGGCCCGGATGTCCACGCCCAGGGGGTTTTGCGCCTGCTCCGGGGCGAGGAAGTCCGGCGTGCCGAGTACCAAGCCCTCCTGCGTGACGCGCTTGGCGTCGCCGCCGCCGAGGTTCTCGTTGAGCATCGCCAGGCCCAGGTCGAGGACCTTGACCTGCCCCTTCGGCGTGAGCAGCAGGTTCGACGGCTTCACGTCGCGGTGGACCAGCCCGCGCTCGTAGGCGTGCTGCAAGCCGACGGCCGCCTGCCGCACGTAGTCGCACGCCAGCGGCACGGCGATCGGCCCGGACCCCTGGACGACTTTCGTCAAGTCCATGCCCTCGGCGTACTCCATCGCGTAGTAGTGCACGCCGTCGGCCTCGTCGGCGTCGAACGCCAGGATGACGTTGGGGTGCGACAGTTGGGCGGCGGCGCGGATCTCCTGGTGGAAGCGCTGCACGACCGTCGGCTTGGTGAGCTTCTCCTTGCGGATGACCTTCAGGGCCACGTCGCGGCCGAGGCGGTTGTGATGGGCCTTGAACACGCGGCCCATGCCGCCCTCGCCGAGGAGGTCGAGCAGGGTGTACGGCCCCAGCGTGAGTTCCTTGCCGCGGCCGCGCGAGACTTCCTTGATCTGGAAGTCGGTCAGCACCCCGCGGCGACGGATCTCGCGCACCAGCGCCGGCGGTTCGGGGCGGTTCTCTTCGACGAATTTCGTGAGCGCGGCCCAAGCGGTCGGCTCGACGACGTTCGACTCGTGCAGCGCGGTCATCAGGAGCTTCGTCAGTTCGGCACTCATACGCTCGGCTCCGTCCCGCGTGGGCGTTGGCACCCCCTGATTTAGGAGGGGAATTGTCGCCGGGCGACGGCCATTCCCCCCGTTCATACAATGTCGATACCGAGACTCGCCCCGCCCGCCGGACCCCATCGTGACCCCGCCCGCACTTGGCCCACCCCCCGTCGCCCGGCCACCGAACGTCGCGGCGGCGGCCGAGCTGGTCCGCGCCGCCAGAGCCGCCGGCACCGCGATCTACCCCCGCGGCGGCGGCACGCAGTGGCACGTCGGCGGCTCGCCGACGCGCCCCGGCACCGTGATCGACACACGCGACTTGAGTGCCGTGATCGATTACCCGGCCCGCGACTTGACCGTGACCGTGCAGGCCGGCATGACCGTCGCCGCGCTGGCCGAACTGTTGGCCGCCGAGGGGCAAGAACTGCCCGTCGATGTGCCAAACCCGGACGCCGCGACACTCGGCGGGGCGCTGGCGACGAACGCGTCGGGGCCGCGCCGGCTGAGCCGCGGCACGCTGCGCGACTACCTCATCGGCGTCACGTTCCTGTCCGACGAGGCGGTCGAGGTCAAGGGCGGCGGCCGCGTCGTCAAGAACGTCGCCGGCTACGACCTGATGAAGCTGCACGTCGGGGCACTCGGCACGCTGGGGCTGCTGACGCAAGTCACGCTGAAGCTCACGCCCAAGGCCGAAGAGCGAGCCTTCGTCGCCTTCGGGCTGACGGGGGCCGCCGTCGGCCCGACGCTCGACCGGCTACACGCCTCGCAGGCGCGGCCGGGCGTCGTCGAGCTGCTCAACGCCGCCGCGGCCCGCCGGCTGGGCGTGGCGTTGCCGGGGCACGACGAGTGGGTCGTCGTCGCCGGCTTCGAGGAGAAGCGCGTCACGGTCGCTTACCAAGTCGCCACGCTGAAGGCCGAGTTGGCGACGGCCCCGGTGCGCGACCTGACCGAGTTCCGCGGCCCCGAGGCGAACGCGCTGTTGGAGGCGTTGACGCAGGACTTGGCGGAGCCGGCCGAGGGCGTCCGCTTCAAGGCGAGCGTGCTGCCGAGTCGCCTGGCCGCGTTCGCGCTCGACGCCGCGAGCCGCCACGGCGTCGCTGTCCACGCCCACGCGCTCGTCGGGGTGCTGTACGCCCACCTGCCCGCCGACGTGTCGCGTGAGGACGCCGCCGGCACGCTCGCCCGGCTGACGCCGACGGCCGGCAGTCTGGTCGTGCGGCGTTGCCCGCCGGCGTGGGCCGCGGTTCTGCCGGGGACTCCCCTGACGGGCGTGAACTTCGAGTTGATGCGGGCGGTCAAGCACGCCCTCGACCCCGCCGACCTGTTCAACCCCGGCCGCCTGTTCCGCGACGCCTCCCCGCTGGAATCGCCATGAAGACCGAACTCGCGGTGCTGCCGGCCCCCGGCAAACTCGCCCCGAAGATCGACTACGAACTGCTGCTCGACTGCGTCCACTGCGGCCTCTGCACGAGCGCCTGCCCGACCTACGTCGAGACCGGCAACGAGGCGGCGTCGCCGCGCGGCCGCATCTACCTGATGCGCGGCGTCATCGACGGCACGCTCGAACTCGACGCGAGCGTCAAGGGCCACCTCGACACCTGCCTGAACTGCCGGGCGTGCGAGACGGCCTGCCCGTCGGGCGTGCAGTACGGCCGGCTGATCGACCCGTTCCGCGAGGCGATGGAGCACGCCGAGCCGGGCCGCACCGTCGCGCCCTTGAACTTCCTGCAACGCTTCCTGATGTTCAACGTCTTCCACTCCCGCCGGCGAACCCGGCTTGCGCTGGCCCCCGCGCGGCTGTCGCAGTGGTCCGGCCTCGACTGGCTGCTCGAGAAGTCGCGGCTGATCCGCCTACTGCCGCCGGCGCTGCGGACCATGAAGGGGATGCTGCCGCCGCTGCGGCCGCACTACGGCAGCCTGCCGGAGTTCCTGCCGGCGATCGGCCCGCGGCGGGCGCGTGTCGGCCTGTTCCTCGGCTGCGTCGCCGACGCCATTTACCCGCACACCAACTACGCCACGGCCAAGGTGCTGCAACTCAACGGCTGCGACGTTTACATTCCGCGGTCGCAAGTCTGCTGCGGGGCGCTGCACTACCACACGGCGGCCGAGGGCACGGCCCGCGACCTCGCCGTGAGCAACCTCGACGCCTTCCCCGATGACCTCGACGCGGTCATCAACAACGCGGCCGGCTGCGGGGCGATGATGAAGGACTACGCCCACCTGATGCACGACCACCCCCGGCGCGTCGCGGCCGAGGCGTTCAACGCCAAGGTCAAGGACATCCACGAGTTCCTGTACGAACTGGGCGCGATCCCGCCGACGCACCCGCTGAAGATTCGCGCGACCTACCACGACGCCTGCCACCTGCGGCACGCCCAGCAGATCCACAAGGCTCCGCGCGCCTTACTCGACCTGATTCCGGGCCTCGAAATGGTGCCGCTGCCGGAGAGCGAACTGTGCTGCGGCGCGGCCGGGAGTTACAACCTGACGCAGCCCGAGATGGCGGAGAAGCTGGGCGACCGCAAGATCGCCAACGTCAAGGCAACGGGGGCGCAAGCGGTGTTCATGGGCAACGTCGGCTGCTTGATGCAGGTCATGCGGCACTTGAAGAAAGACCTGCCCGAGGTCTGGGCGGCGCACCCCATCGATGCGCTGTACGCCTCGTACACCGGCGAGATGCCGCGCGAGTTGCGGTAGCAACTCCAGGCGAGCCGTCGGCATGAGCCGGGGGTTTCCGGCCGCACGCAGGTCGGGAAACCCCCGGCTCACGCCGACGGCTCGCCTTGCCTCTACATCCCCGCACCCTTGAGCATCTCCGCGGCCTCCGTCCGCGTCGTCTCAGAGCGCGTCTCGCCGCGCAGCATGATCGCCAACTCCTCGACGCGGTCGGCGCGGTCGGCGAGGTGCGTGACCGTCGTCGCCGTGCGCTTGCCGGTGGTCGCCTTGCGGATCGTCCAGTGGTGGTGCGCGTAGCAGGCCACTTGCGGCAGGTGCGTGATGCACAAGACCTGGTGCGACGCCCCCAGCGCGGCGAGCTTCTGGCCGAGCACGTCGCCGAGGCGGCCGCCGACGTTGGCGTCGATCTCGTCGAAGACGACGAGTGTGCGGACGGGGTCGTGGGCCGCCAGGACCGTCTTGAGCGCGAGCATCGTCCGCGACATCTCGCCGCCGGACGCGACCTTGCGCAGCGGCCGCGCCGGCTCGCCGGGGTTGGCCGTTAGCATCAGTTCGAGGCAGTCCGCGCCGTTCGACGGCACGTCGGCGGTCGGGTCGTCGGACAGCGCCGTCGTTTCGAGCACCGCGTCGAGCTTCGCCTTGGGCATGTGCAAGTCGGCGAGGTGCTTCTGGGCTTCCGAAGCCAGTCGCTTGGCGACCTTCGCGCGGCCCTTCGTCAGCGTTGCCGCGGCGTCTTTCAACTCGCCGAACGCCTTCGACTGGGCCGCGTCGATGCCGGCGAGGTCGTCCTCCTGCCGCTGCAAGTGCCGCTCCTTAGCGTCGAGCGTCAGGCCGTACTCGATCAACTCCGGTAGTGACTTGCCGTACTTCGACTCCAGTTTTTTGAGCGACTGCAAGCGGACTTCAATGGCGTCGAGCCGTTCGGGGTCGGCCTCGAAGGCGTCGCTCAGGTCGCGGCAGGTGTCGGCCAAGTCTTCAACTTCGGGCTTCAAGGTTTCGAGCCGGCGGGCCACGTCGGCGAGCTTGCGGTCGAGCGCCGTCCACTTGCCCGCCTCTTTGACGAGGCGACTCAGGACCACCGCGACCGAATCCTCGTCGTCGTAAAGTCTCGACGCGACCGACGCCGTGAACGAACTCACCGACTGGGCGTGAATCAACCGCTCGCGCTCCTTGAGGACCGCCCCGAGTTCGCCCGGCTTCACGGCCGCGGCGTCGAGTTCGTCGCGCTCGTAACGCACCAGTGCCAACTCGCGCAGCCGGGTGGCGCGGGCGTCGGAGAGTTCCTTGCGCTGCCGCCGCAAGCCCCGCAGGCGTTCGGCGCAGCGGGCGTAGGCGTCGCGAGAATCGCCGAGCCGGCCGAAGGCGTCGAGCAGTTCGAGCTGGTACGCCGGCTGCAACAGCGAGTAACTCTCGCGCTGGCCGTGGACATCGACGAGCATCTCGCCGAGCTTGC
>JAYTUC010000272.1:0-16271 GCA_043744775.1 Fimbriiglobus sp.
GGGGTCGTAGCTCGCGGTCGGGGCGGCCGTGAACGCGGCGTTGGGTTTCGTCTTCGCCGACATGGGCACCGTCGTCTCGGGGGGCAGAGCGGGTCGCGGGAGTACCACTCTATCCGGCGCGGCGCGGGCGCGTCAACGCCGCCCGACTGATGGGTTCGGTGCCCGCCGGCCGGTGTCGCGAAGTCGCGTTGACGGCCGACATTGGGGGTGCTAGGATGGAAGTGACACGGCTGAATAGCTCAGTTGGTAGAGCGAGCGATTGAAAATCGCTAGGTCGCCAGTTCAACCCTGGCTTCAGCCACTTTATGAAAGCCCCCGCCATAACCTGGCGGGGGCTTTTTTCGTGCCGAGTGAGCGTCGAGCGACTCAATGAATGCCACGCATGACCGCGTGGATGGGCTGGCCGGCCCGCACGATCGCGACGCCCATCTCCCCCGCGTTGACACCGGGTGGGGCCGGCTCGTCGTAACGCCAGACCTCGTCCCCTGCTTGCCAAAAATCTGCAAGCTCGGCCCGCAACGGCCCGAACTCCGGGTCACCAGAGCGCACGCGCTCAACCAACCAGCGGGCCGGGATCGGTCGGGGTTGCGACTCCGCCATCAGAAACCTCCACTTGTTTGACGGGCCAGTTCGACTGCCGCCGGGTGACGGGCAACGATCACGCAAGCGAACACCGTCAGGCTCACAGTGGCTGCAGCGCCCGGTTCGGCATCTTACTCACGGGATAGTGCTTCGCCCCAGATGTTGATTGTGGTGGCGAACCGGCCGGGATTAGACGCCACGATCTTGATCGCGATCGGAATGAAACTGTCGCCTTGATACTCCGGCGATGCCGTGTACTCAGTAACCTTGCCGTCAGCCACCAGCGGCCCGATGACGTTGCTGTCGATCCCCGCCTTGATGTCGGCCACCCCGACCGGGACGTACAGGGTGTTGAGCGGGCTGTCCTCGCCACCGAGTCCCAGAGGCATCAGAAACAGCTTCTCCAGCTCGCCCCGCCCGAACAGTTCCGCCGCCTTCGCCTGCCAATCGACGGTCGAGTAATCCGGGCCATTCGTGTGGGGCAACTTCCTCTTGGACCAGACGAACATCAGGAAGTCCTCCTGCCGTGAGACGCGGAAATAGATTGAACGAATTCGAAGCAGCCTGCAATGAGCCTCGGGGTATTAAGCTATTGCACAACAGTTCTTACGGTAACACCCCCACTCGCCCACGTCAACGATCCTGCGAACGGACATTGCGATCGTCTTCACCCCGGCGACAAGTAACTCCACGCACGATGAGGTCGCCCGGATTGACCTGGCTCCGTGCCACTACGGCTGCTGAGTGGGCGGCCCCTCGCAGCAAGATCGTGTCATCTGCGGCGAATAGCCCGGCGGCGTCCATTCGGTTCGTCCGGCCCACCCAGGCCCCGTATAGTGTGATTGGCACCGTGACTGCTGCGGGCGGGCCTCGTGACCGCCCGTGACGCCCACCCTGGAGAACCCCCATGACTTGTTGCTCGAAGTGGCTCCGACTCGTCCTGTGGAGCGTCGTCGCCGCGGCGGCCAGCGTCGCCAGCCCCGGCACCGCGGGGGCGTCCGAGAAGGGCACCCTGACGGTCAAGGACGACGGCAAAGTCTTCACCTCCGACGGCATCCGCAAGGCCGAGGACGCCTTCGAGGCCGTCGCCTTCCAGGCCCCGACGAAATTGGCCGTCGTCACGTTCGGCAAAGTTCCCGACGCGAAACGTGCCGGTTTCGAGGCAGCCAAGGACAAGCAGGACAAGGAGCGGTTTTTCGGCGAGTGGGCCAAGGAAACCGCCCGCAATAGCGGCACTCCGGACGTGCTGGTCTTCATCAGCATGGAAGGCTCGACCGTCCGCGTGATCGACGACCGGCGGACGGAACTCAAGCGCGGCTTCGACGACCAGGACCTCCGCACCGTCCGTGACAAGTTCGTCGCCGGCTTCAAGCCGAGCGCAGGCGAGGACAACGCCGCGAAATTGGCGCGGCACGACGCGGCGCTGCTCGAGAGCGTCAACTTCGTTGCCGACCAGTTGAAGAACACGACCCTGCCGGCGAACCAGAACGGCCGGCGTGCCAACGCGCCAGCCAACAACGGCGCGGAAACCAAGGGCACTAGCATCATGACCTACGTCTGCATCGGCATCGTGGCGCTTCTCGGGATCTGGCTCGTCATTGGCGTCGTCCGCATGATGATGGGCGGCGGGGGCGGGGGCGGCGGCAACTACGGCGGCGGCGGGATGGGTGGCGGTGGCGGCGGGATGGGGGCCGGCGGCGGACTCATGACGGGCCTCCTCGGCGGCATGCTCGGGGCGGTCGCCGGCAACTACCTTTACAACAACTTCATGGGTGGCAATAGCCACTCGAACGATTCGATGGGCGGGTCGAGCGGCGGCGGCTACGGCGACTCCGGCACGACGGGGGACACCGGGGCCGGCGACTACAACGGCGGCGGCGATAGTGGCGGCGGCGACTTCGGCGGCGGCGGCGACACGGGCGGGAGTTCGGGCGACTTCGGCGGTAGTGACTCCGGCGGCGGCGACTTCGGCGGCGGCGGCTCAGACTTCGGGGGCGGCGGGGACTCCGGCGGTGGCGACTGGTAACGCCCTGCCCTGGTGACGCACTTTTCGGGCGGTCGGGTTCCCCGGCCGCCCGCGTCGTTTCTACCATGTCTGCATGACACCACTCCGACTCGGCACCCGCGGCAGCGCCCTAGCCCTTTGGCAGGCCCACTACGTCCGCGCGCGGCTCGCTGCGGCCGCGGCGCGGCCCGTCGAACTGGTCGTCATCGAGACCGACGGCGACCGCGATCAGGCGAGTGCGTTGAGCGCGATGGGCGGCTTCGGTGTGTTTACCAAGGCGATCCAGACGGCCCTGCTCGACGGCCGCGTCGATGTGGCCGTCCACAGCCTCAAGGACTTGCCGACCATTCCCAACGACGACCTCGTGTTGGCGGCCGTGCCCGAGCGCGGGGCGACCGGCGACGCGTTCGTCTCGACGCGGTTCGCCCGCTTCGCCGACCTGCCGCAGGGTGCCACTGTCGGCACGAGTAGCTTGCGCCGTCGCGCCCAACTCCTGAACCGCCGGCCGGACTTGCGGCTCGTCGAGCTGCGCGGCAACGTCGAGACGCGGCTGCGCAAGCTCGACGCGCAGGGCCTCGACGCGATCGTGTTGGCCGAGGCGGGGCTGACGCGGCTGGGGCTGGCGGCGAGAATCACCGAGCTGCTGCCGCAAGACTGGATGCTGCCGGCCGTCGGCCAGGGGGCGATCGGGCTGGAGTGCCGCGCGTCCGACGGCGACACGGCCCACCTCGCCGGCGGCCTGACGCACCCCGACACGATGGCCCGCGTCCTGGCCGAGCGCGCGATGCTCTGGGCGCTGGGCGGCGGCTGCCTCGTGCCGATCGGGGCCACGTCGGCGGTGCGCGACGGCGTGTTGACGCTGCGCGGGTCGGTACTGAATCTCGCCGGCAGTCGCCGCGTCGCCGCGACGCACAGCGGCCCGGCCGACTCGCCGCTCGCCGTGGGGCAAGAACTCGCCGCGCTGCTGCTGGGCGAGGGCGCGGCGGAGTTGCTGGCCGAGCGGCCTGGCGAGCCGTCGGCGTGAGCCGGGGTTTCTCGACCCGCGAGCGCGTGGAAACCCCCGGCTCACGCCGACGACTCGCCCCAACGTGTCACGGCAGCGGCACGTCGCGCAACTTGAACGGCACCGCCAGCGTCACGGGGCGGCTGCCGAGGACGACGAGCCGCGTGGGGGCCTTCGCGTCCGCGCGCGGCGGGAAGTGGATGTCCAGCGTGACCGTCTGGCGCGAGCCGTCGTCGGCGGCCGACGTGCCCTGCACCTGCGGCGTGAGCGGCTTGCCGTCGGCGTCGGTAAAGCGGAAGCCCTTCAGCCCCGAGTTGCCCAAACCGCCCTCTTCCCAGAGCGTAACGGCGGCGCGACGCCGGCCGAAGCGCATCTGGCTGTAAGGGTTCGGGCCCTCGACGACAACTTTGAGCGCGACCTTGTCGAGGACGAGGGCGTCGTAACTCTGGACCGTCAACTTGGTCTCGCCCGGCCCGTCGAAGCCGACGCCGACCGACTTGGCCAGGTCGTCCACGGCGATGACCGTCTGGTTGGGCAGCGACACCGTGCCGACGACGACGCCCTCCAGCACCCGCAGGCGGCGCGCGAGCCGGTCGTCGGTCTTGAGCGTCACGGGGACGAGCCGCGGGTTGCCGCGATCGGCGGCGACGTTGCCGCCGGAGAAGTTGCCGTTCAGGAAGCCGCGGCCGCCTAGGAACACCATCTCGTTGGAGTCCGCCACGGCCGGGGCCGGCAGCGCGTGCGCGACGGTCAGCGGCCGGGCCGTGTCGTCCTCGGCGCGGCTGAGCCGGACCTCGTGGGTCTGCTCCCAGTGCAGGTCGGCCGGCACCGCCACGTCGAGGTGGATGACGACGTGGCCCGAGCCGCGGACCACGCGGTTGGCGGCGAAGCGGCCCGGAAGTGCCGTCACCCGCACCGGCCCGCCCCGGTCGGCCGACAGCGGCGCGGCGTCGGCGGCCCCGGCGTCGGCCCACAGGACCGGCACGAGGTTGGCCGTCGCCGCGGGGCCGGCCGGGCCGCTGTAGTAGCTGCGCCGCACGGACGGCGTGGCGCTCTCGGCGGCACCGGGCGCGGGCGGGGCGTCCTCGCGGAAGAGTTCGACGAGGCCCGCGGCCCGGCGGAACTGCTCGACCGCCTCCCAGGCCGGGACGCCGCCCGTCGTCACGCTGACGAGGCGGGCCGGGTCGGCGACCCGCGCCGCGTCGAGTTGCAGGTTCGCCCCGGTGAGCCGGCGCAACTCCGCGACGGCCTTGTCGAGCGGCATTTTGCGGAAGTCGAGGGACACCGCACGCGGCTTGAGGAGCCGCGTGCCCTCGGCGTGGCGGGTCAGGGCGTCGAGGAGGGCGGCGGCGCGTTGGCGGACTTCGGCGTCGTCCGAGGTCGCGGCGGCGCGGCCCAGCGCCGGCAGCGCGTCCGGCTCCGCCCCGCGGCCCAGGAGTTCCGCCTGCGCCGACTCCCGCTCGGCGAAGTCGGCCGACCCCAGCCGCGCCACGACCGCCTCGATCGGGGCCGGCGCGCCCGGCTCGGCCGCGGCCGCCGGGGTGAGGGCGAGCAGTGTCACGAGGAGGGTCCGGCCGCGCCAGGGGTTCATCGGGCGATCCTTCGAGAAGACGGGGTGCCCCGACATCGTAAACCCCGTGCGGACGCGGAACAATCATTCCCTACGAAATTCGGCGCGAGCCCACCGAGACAGCGCCCGCCGACGACGACTTTGCGGCTCGGGCAAAGTGGGCGCTGGCGATTCCTTCAAGTCCGGGCCACGGCGTGTCGATACTGGCGAGTTGGCGTTGTGCGTTCGCGTAGGCCGGGGTACACCTCCGCTAACGGCTCGCGATGGATCGCGGCCGCAGGTACTCGCGCCCAGGATGGCACCTCGCATGGCCCGGCTCGCCCGCCCGCTGGCAGTCCTCACGCTCGCACTCCTCTCGATGGCCGCCGCGTCCGGCCAGGCTCCCCAGCCGCCGCTGCCGCCGGCCGACCCGTCGGGCTCGCTCCAGGAGGCGTCGCGGCTGTTCCAACTCGGCACGGCCCAGCCGGCGCGGTTCGCCGAGGCCGCCAAGTTCTTCGCGGCGGCGTTCCGGGCCGTCGAGATGTCGCCCGACCAGCTCGACGCCTGGGCCTACTGCCGCGTCCGGCTCGCCTACGACCGCCTGCACAAGGCCCCGGCCGACGCCGCGACCGCGACGGAAGTCATCGCCGAAGTCGAGGAGGCCCTGCGGCTCGCCCCGGCCCAGGACAAGTTGCAGGCCCTAGGCGCGACGCTGATCGCCGACGCCGCCCGCCGCGGCGGTCGCTCGCCCGCGACAGTCGTACCGGCCTCTGCCCCGACGGCCGCGCCCGCTGACGGGACAGTCGAGACGGCGAATTTCCGCGTCGTCCACGGCGGCGACGCGCCGGCCGCCGCGGCGGTCGCCCGCGCCGCCGAGGAGTCGCGCGCGGCCATCGTCCAGCGCTGGACCGGCCACGCCGCGGCCGACTGGCCGGTGAAGTGCGTCGTCACGCTGCACGCGACCGGCGAGGCGTTCGCCCTGGCGGCGAAGGTGCCCGCCGGGCAGCGTGGCCGCGCCGCGGTGGACCTGGCCGGGGGCCGCGTCACCGCCCGCCGGCTCGACCTGGCGCTCGACGGCGACCTCGCCACGCTCACCGCCGACGTGCTGCCGCGCGAATTGACGCACGCGGTGCTGGCCGAGTTGTTCCCTGCCGAGCCGCCTCCGCTGTGGGCCGCGCTCGGCATGGCCGTCCTCGCCGCCGGCGACGCCGAGCAGGGCCGCTACCGCGCGACCTTCGCCCGCTGCGCCGAGGCCGGGACGCTGCCGACCGCCGCGGCCCTGATGCAACGCCAAACCCCGCCGGCGGAGCAGGCGACCGAGTTCCACGTCGGCAGCGCCGCGCTCGTTTCCGTGCTCGTGCGGTGGCGCGGCGAGGCGGAGTTCCTGTCGTTCCTGAGCCTGTCCCGCCGCTACGGCCCCGAGAAGGCCGCCCGCCAAGTCTACGGCCTCGAAAGTTTAGCGCAACTCGAAGGTGTTTGGAAGAAGTCGATTACCAATCGATAGGTTCATTGCGTCACCGCCAAGTCGTCTGACTAGTATTTGACGCGGCCGTATCGACAGGAGAAATCTTTCCGCGTCTTGAGCTGCCACACGGTCAAGCAGTGGTATAACAGCGCGTTCGGCGGAGTTTGAGACCCAGGACGATTCCAGAGGCTATTGCTCCGCCTGAACACGTCAGCAGCCCATTTGTCCGACGCTTATCTTCACCCATCTTCGCAATTCGCAGATGTGTCACGCAACTCTGTCCTACTTTTCCCCAACAACGATCCGTGAGAGACGTGGCGGGGTGCCGTTCGACATTCTCATGCACAACATTGCGGAGTTTTGAGATGGCTTCCCCAGATGTCACTGACCACAAGTCTGGGTTCACGCTGATCGAACTGCTCGTCGTGATCGCGATTCTGGCCTTGCTGATTGGCTTACTCCTCCCGGCGGTTCAAAAGGTGCGCGAGGCGGCGGCCCGCAACGTCTGCCAGAATAACTTGAAGCAACTCGGCCTCGCCGCGCTGAACTACGAGGCCGTCGCGGGCGTCCTGCCGCCGGGGTACAACGGCCTTGCCGTCGATCGCAACAACGGCGAAACGGGGTACTCAAGCCTGAACTGGCCCGGCACCAGTACGCTCGTGTACCTCCTGCCCTACCTCGAGCAGGGCAACATCTTCCAGCAAATGCCCGCGAGTTTGACGGCAACCCCTCAGCCGCTGCCCTACGCACAGGCGAGTGTTTGGTATCTGCCGGGGAACGACCCCGGATTCGCCGTCGCGCAAACCACCATCAAGACGTTCCTCTGCCCGTCCGACCCGCCGGGCGATCGGAGCGACACGATCGCGCGGTTCGTCTTCGTCAACACGGAGCCGACCGGGGCCGCCGCGCTCGGGGTCTTCGCGATCTTTCCGCTCAAGGACTACGGGGTCGGCAAGACCAACTACGCCCCCGTCGCCGGCGCGTTCGGCAACCGCGCGAGTACGTCGTCGCCCACTTACGGCCCCGGCGTCAACCTCAGCGCCTACGCCGGCGTCTACTACGACCAGAGCAAGACCCGGATGACCGCGATTACGGACGGGGCGAGCAACACGCTGGCGTTCGGCGAGGGCGTCGAGGGCCGCTTCTCGGCCGGCGCGCGGCGCGCGGCCTGGCCGTGGATCTGCGTCGGGCCGATCGGCACGGGCCTCGACATCCTGAACGCGACCGACAACTCCGCCGCGACCCAGCGCTTCATGAGTCGCCACCCCGGCGTCGTGCAGTTCACGCTTTGCGACGGCTCGGTCCGCGGACTCCGGGCCGCCCAGGAGACCGGCCGCTTCGTCCCCGGCGTGTCGGTCAGCCCGGAGTGGCTGGCCCTCCAGCGGATGGCCGGGCGGGCGGACGGCGAGGTCCTCGACGCCGGCGGCCTCTAACCCGCTCGCCGGCACCGAATTTCCTGACTCGACGCGGGCGACTCCGTTCGGGCGTCGCGCCCCGTTTCCCCGGCCGGAGCGACTCCCGTGAAGCTCAGCGTACTCGCGACCCTGCTCGCGTCACTCGTCAGCGGCTGCGGCCCCTCAACCCCGCCGACGCAAGCGGCTCCCCGCCCGGCCGGTGGCCTCCAAGATCAGGCAACTTTCGACACCGACCCGCCGAAGTCGTCGGCCGGCCCCAACGTCCGCAAGTAGTCGCCAGCCGTTCGCCGCCCAGGAGAGGCGAGTTTTCGTAGATTGGCCGGGTGGCGCGGACCGCGCCGCGACGTGACCCGCTGCCCCCGATGAGAACACCCAGTCATGCGGCCCCCCCGAACCTCACCACGCGACGGCTTCACGCTGATCGAACTCCTCGTCGTGATCGCCATCATCGCGATCCTGATTGGGCTGCTGTTGCCCGCGGTGCAGAAGGTGCGCGAGGCGGCGTCGCGGATGAGTTGCACAAACAACCTGAAGCAGATGGCCCTGGCGTGCGTGAACTACGAGGGCACCAACCAGAAGTTCCCGGCGTCGAACACGACGAGTGCGCCCTTCAACGGCTGGGCGGCGCTGATCCTGCCGCAGTTGGAGCAGGAGAACGTCCGCAACAGCTACGACATGACCGCCAACTGGTACGACGCCGTCAACGCGACGCCCCGCGCCGCGACGGTCAAGACGTTCCTCTGCCCGAGCGCTAACGGGAGCCGCCCCGGCCTGTCGGACTTCGCGGGGGCACCCGGCTCGCCATTCTCCGGGGCCGCCTGGGACTACACCAACGTCGCCGTCGTCGCCCCGGCCCTCCTCACGTACCTCGGCTACGCGGACGGCCCGCTGTTCGCCAACACGTGGCGTGGGGTCATGAGTTCCAAAGGCTCCGCGGTCGCGGAGATCACTGACGGCTTGTCGAACACGATCCTGGTGACGGAAGACGCCAACCGCCCGGAGTTCTGGGTCAAGGGCAAGCGCATCACCGACCGCGCCCCGATGGGCTACGGTGCCGCAGCGGGTTTGGGGGCGGTGTTCGGCGGCGTCTGGGCCGACCACCAGAAGGGCTTCGGCATCGACGGCGCGTCGGCCGACGGCTTCACGCCGGTCGGCGAGTGCGCGATCAACTGCACCAACTCGTTCGAGGTCTACGCCTTCCACCCGAACGGCGCGAACGCGGCGATGGCAGACGGCAGCGTCCGCTTCCTGCGCGACACGATGACCATCCGCACCCTGGCGGCGCTCAGCACCCGCGCGGGCAACGAGGTCATCCCGGCGGACTGATCAGTCGGCCCGCGTCACTAACCCGGCGACGAGGACCGCGACGCCGGCCAAGCCGGCGTAGACCGGGTGGTAGCCGAGGATGTTTTGGTGGGTCGCCAGCACCGACGCCCCGGCCCAAACGATCACGCCCGCCCCGGCCACGGCGACGAGCATCCCGAACAGCTTCTTCACGGCGACCTCCTAGAACGTGACGCGGGCTGCGGTCAGCCTAGTTCACGTTCCGGGCCGGCACAACTCACGGCAGCAGGTGCTTGACGGCGTCCTGCTCTTCGAGCAACTCGGCGAGCGTCTTGTCGAACATCGACTGGCCGTAGGCGTCGAAGGTCACGCCCTCGACCACTTCGTAGTTGCCGCGGCCGTCGGTCGTCACCGGGTAGCCGAACACCAGGCCCTTCGGCACGCCGTATTCGCCCTTCGACACCACCGCGGCGCTCGTCCAGTCGCCGCTCGGGGTGCCGGCCACGAAGCTCTTGACGTGGTCGATCGCGCCGTTGGCCGCGGAGAGTGCCGACGACAGGCCGCGGGCCTTGATGATTGCGGCCCCCCGGTTCTGGCACTGCGGCACGAAAGTCCCTTCGAGCCAGGCACGGTCCTCGATGGCTTCGGTCGCCGGGACGCCGCCGATCTTGGCGTTGGTGAAGTCGGGGAACTGCGTGTTCGAGTGGTTGCCCCAGATCGTCATCCGCGTGACGTTCTCGTTGCGCACGAAAGCTTTGACCGCGAGAGCCGAGACGGCCCGGTTGTGGTCGAGCCGCGTCATGGCGTGCCAGCGCTCGGCCGGGACTTCGCGGCCGTTGCGGTAGGCCACGAGGCAGTTGGTGTTGCACGGGTTGCCGACGATCAGCACGCGCACGTCACTCGCGGCCTTGGCTGCGAGGGCCTTGCCCTGGCCGACGAAGATCTTGCCGTTAAGGCTGAGCAGGTCCTTGCGCTCCATACCCGGCCCGCGCGGGGCGGCCCCGACCAGCAGCGCCCAACTCACGCCGTCGAACGCCTTGTTGGCGTCGTCGGTGACGACGACATCTTCGAGCGTCGCGAAGCCGCAGTCGAGCAGCTCCATCGCGTTGCCCTCGGCCACGTCGAGGGCCTGCCGGGCGGAGGGGTTCGGCGGGGTCCAGTCGGGCCGCTTGGGGATTTCGAGCAGGTGCAAGACGACTTTGGTGTCCGCGCCGAAGACCTCGCCCGAGGCGAGCCGGGCGAGCATGGCGTAGGCGACGTTGCCGCCCGCTCCGGTGACCGCGACCTTGACCACTTTGCCCGCGTGCGCCATGACTCGCCCTCCACTGTTGGTGTGCCCGACTGCGAAGGGTCAGTGTACGACGAGCGGCGAGCCGGAAGCGTGAGCGCCCGGAGTTCTGGAAGCGCATGCTCCGGTCGCTCACGCTTTCCGGCTCGCCAGCGTCACGACAGCACGCGGGCCGCCGTCGGCGTGGCGGCCTCGGCCGGCCTCGACGCCAGCGTCGTCGCCGGCTGGTGCGCGACCGTCTCGTGGATGAAGCGCAATTTCTCGACGGCCGGGGCGGAGACGACGAACGGGTAGACGTCCGCGACGCCGAGGCCACGCGACAGGCTGTTCAACGCGTAAGTCAGCGGATACCAACTGGCGATGAGGTCGTCGAAGGGCTGCGCGATGGGGTCGCCGGGGGCGGCCTTCATCTTCGGCATCGCGGCGTCCTTGGGCCGCAGCGACAGCCCGCACGCCGCCGCCGTCTCGAGCGTATCGACCATGTTGAGGTAGTGCGCCCACGTCTCGGCCCAGTCCTCCCACGGGTGGCTCGCGGCGTACGCGCTGACGTGCCGCGACTGCCAGTCGGCCGGTGCCCCGTTGGCGTAGTGGCGATGGAGCGCCTCGCCGTAGTCCGCGCGCTCGTCGCCGAAGAGTTCGCGGAAGGCGTCGATCCGCGGCGTGTCCTTGACCAGCCGGTCGAAGTAGTAGTGCCCGACCTCGTGGCGGAAGTGCCCCAACAGCGTGCGGTACGGCTCGTGCATCTGCACCCGCCGCAGTTCCCGCTCGGCGTCGTCGGCCTCGGCGATGTTCAGCACGATCACGCCGTCGTCGTGGCCGGTGAGCACCTTAGGCGCGTCCGGCGTCAGCGGGTCGGCGAGGAACTCGAAGGTCAGGCCGTTCACCGGGTCGTCGGTCTTGTTGACGACCGCGCAGCCGACCGCGTGCAGCGTGTAAATCAGCCGGCGCTTGGCGGTCTCGAGCTTCGCCCACAGCGGCAGGTTGGCCGGGACACTCAAGTCGGGGATGACGCGTGTGAGCCGACACGCCTCGCACAGTTCGTGCGGCTCGCCCGTCGGGATCGCCTCGTTGCACACGTTGTGGGTGACGTAGTTCGCGCACAGCCGGTACGTCCGCTTCGCGTCGAGGGCGGCCCGCCAGGAGTTCGCGACGCCGGGCAGCGGCTCCAGCGAGCCGATCGCCTGCAGGTCGGGCAGGTAGGCAAGCTTGTGCTCGCACGTGACGCAGTGGGTGTTCTCGAAGGAAACGAGCTGCTGGCAGTGGTCGCAGTGAAACACTTTCACGCCGAGAACTCCGTCGGGTTGCTGAGGGTCCGCGAGCCTGTGCAACTCGCGGGCCAACCGCCCCGCGGCGGGGGGCTACTTCTTTTCGAGGTCGAAGTTGAAGACGTTCGGCCCCCCGGCTACGACTTCGCGATTGATCTCGCTCTTGGAGTTGTAGCGTGGGGGCAGCACGTTTTCCTCGGATGGGGCGTCGTAACCGGGGCCGTCCATCTTCATCTTCTCTTTCAAGTTGACCTTGATGAAGGAGTTGAGCCGGACGTTGTTCTTGCCGACCGGCACGAGGCCCTCGTACTTGCCGTCGAGGATGTCGAGGGTCGCCGGCGGGGTGCCGTCGCCGGGGTCGAAGAGGATTTTGCCGGACTGCAACGGCAGCTTGTCGAGGGTGACGGTCCCCGACACCTGGGCGCGTGACTGCTCCTTGGGCTTCTCGGCGCAGCCGAGGAGGATCAGGAACGCCGGGACGGCGAAGGCGACGGGTCGGAGGCGACGGGGCATGGGGCGGCCTTGAACTTTGGGGGGGGGGGGTCGAGAAAACGTTCGGCCCGACCGGGCGGTCGGGCCGAGGGGGTCGCGGCTCGCGCGGCGGGGGTTAGAAGTCGCCGAGGACGACGCCGTCGTCGCGGGTGGCGAGTTGGGCCAGGGTGGCGATGGAGATGCCGTCGCGCAGGAAGCGCACCGACCCGTCGCCCATGCCGACGTTGACGCCGCCGGTGTGGGCGGAGTTGAGCGGGATGTTGTTGCCCATGTTCGAGCAGACGCCCTGGCCGCCGCAGTCGCCGCCGTTGGTCCAGCCCTTCTTCTGGTTGATTCCGTAGCGGACGGTCGTCATCTGGAAGTGGCGGACGTCGCTGCCGTTACCCTGGTCCGGCGGCGCGACCCCGGCGCGGAACCGCGAGCCGATCTCCCAGCCGTTGGCCGTGCTGGCGTTCCAGTAATTCTTCTTGCCGTCCAGGGTGACGATGGCGTCGTTCTGCTCCCCGACGACGATGGTGTTGCTCGTGCCGTCGGTGAGGCTGGCGAACTTGATTTTGCCGCCGGGCACGAGGGTGCCGCCGCCGCCGGCGATGCCGCCGGTGCAGCAGCCGGCGCTGGCCCCGCTCGTGTTGAACCGCGTCTCGGCGTAGCCGGGGATCAGGCCGCCGGACGCCGTGCTGTTGCCGTTCGAGGCCCCGGCGACGCCGACGTAGTGGCTGACGCCGATCGTCTTGCCGGTGAAGGTGCCGCTAGAAGTCGTCGGGGCGGTACTCGAGGGGCAGATGTAGGCCGCGAGGACGACGTTCTCGGCCGTGTTCGTGTTGTTCGTCGTCGAGGTGCCACTCCAGCCCGACCCGTCGGTGAATTTGAACTTGGCGTAGAGGCTGCCCTGCTCGAGGTGCGGCGTGAGGAATACCGTCCAGGCGCTGCCCCAGTTCGCGCTGTTCGCAGTGCTGGGGTCGGTGCCGTAGGGTGGCTGGTCGGTCGCGCCGCCGGCGGGGAACTGCTGGTTGACATCGTGGTAGCCGTGCAGCGCGACGCCGATCTGCTTCAAGTTGTTACTGCACTTCATCCGGGCCGCCGCCTCGCGGACCTTCTGGACCGCGGGCAGGAGCAGGCCGATCAGGATGGCGATGATGGCGATCACCACCAGCAACTCGATGAGCGTGAACGCCGCCGCGCGGAGCCGACGCGGCCGGAAGGACGAGTGAAGCATGGGAACCTCTTGTCCAGGAGAAAAGTAGGGAGCCGGCGTTCTCGCGGTGCTTCAAGCGTAGCACCAATTAAGGAACGCCAGTCGATCGTAACATCCTGCCAGAAATGTGAAAGGGAAATGTGGACGGAACGGGGAACTCGTTGGAACCGGGTCCGATCGGTGGCGGCAAGTCGGCGTTGACACCGCGGGCGATTGTGGGCAAAGTCCCGACCGCGATGGGCCGGGGTCTTCGACCCGACGGTCCGGGGGGATTCTGACGACTGTTTCTGGAGGACTCACACCATGTTCCGTAAACGCCTCGCGGCCTGGGCCTTGACCGCCGCCGCCGTGACCGCCGCCGTCGGGGGCACCGCGACGCCGGCCACCGCCGGCCTGCTGCCCGTCAGCGTGGCCGTCACGCCGGAGTCGGGCAAATTCCGCTGGACCTACGCGATCGTGCTGCCGACCGACTCGCAACTGCAGAGCGGCAACTACTTCACGATCTACGACTTCAAGGGCCTCGCCGAGGGGTCGGTGGTCGCCCCGACCGGCTGGAGCTTCACGACGGACAAGGTCGGCCCGACGCCGGCCCTGGTCTCGCCGGCCGACGACCCGCTCGTGCCGAACCTGAGTTTCAAGTACACCGGCCCGACGATCGACGCCGGCCAGACGGGCCTCGGGAACTTCTGGGCCGTGTCGGACTTCGGCCTCAAAACCGACTCGTTCTTCACCGCCCAAACCAACCGGACCTCCGACGGCAAGGTCGATACCAACATCACCACGACGAACGTCCCGGTCCCCGACGGCGGCGGCGTCGTCCCGCCGCCGGTCCCCGAGCCGGCGACGCTCGTGCTCGTCGGCCTCGGCCTGCCGTGCGTCGCGCTGATGCGCCGCCTGCGCCGCGCCCCGGCCCCGGCCTGAGCCGCCGGCGACTTGAGCTTGACGTGACGGATTCCGCGGGGTATCGGACCGCGGCCCCAACTGCCCTCCGGCGTCGGCCCCCGCGACGCCCCGGCGACCGCCCCCGTTTTCTCGAAGTGAGGACCACCCCAATGAAGCGTCTCCTGGCTACCGCGGCCGGCCTCCTGCTCGCCGCCTTCGCCGGCCAAAGCGCCGCCGCCGGCCTGCTGCCCGTCAACGTGACCGTGACCCCCGAGGCCGGCAACTTCCGCTGGACCTACGCCATCGTCTTACCGACCGACATGAAGTTGCAGAGCGGCAACTTCTTCACGGTCTACGACTTCAACGGCTACGTCCCCAACAGCGCCGACGCCCCGGCCGGCTGGGCGCTGAGTGTCAGCAAGCTCGGGCCGACGCCCGACCGGCTGAACCCGCAGGACGACCCCATGCAGGACAACCTGACCTGGAAGTACACCGGCCCGACGATCGAGTCCGGCCAGATCGGCCTGGGCAACTTCTGGGCGCTGTCGAAGCTCAGCAACCAGGGCGACTCGTTCCTGACGGCGAGCACCCTGCGGACCTCCGACGGCAAGTCCGACAACAACATCACCAGCACCGTGGTCCCCGTCGGTGCGACGGACCTGCCCCCGGTCGATGTCCCGCCGACGGTGACGCCACCGGGCGTGCCCGAGCCGACGACGCTCTTGATGGCGGGCCTCGGCCTGCCGCTCGTCGGGCTGGCCCGCCGCCTCCGCCGCAAGGCGTAGCCGGCGACGAGACAACGCGAGCAAGCCGCCGGGGCCAACCCCCGGCGGCTTTGCCGTTGGGTGAGCCACGCCACGCAAGGTATCATGCCGGTGTCAGGTTACCGCCCCCCCGGAGTAAGCTCATGGACGTTCGCTACCCCGCCGACACCGAACCGGGCGAGCGCCTGCCGGAACTGCTCGAGCGAGCCACGGCGATGTTGGCGAAGCTGCGCTCCAAGCGGATGGCGACGTTCCCCGCCGCCGAGTGGCACCGCCGCCTCGACGCGAAGGGCCAGACCGTCCACACGCTGACACTTCGCGACCACGAGGGCGTAGTCTCCGAGGACTTCACCCGCGACGAACTCGCACTCACCAACTACATGATCGTCAGCACGGCCCACCTGTACGGGGACCTGTTGCGAATCCACAGCGACCACGCGCGTGAGCGGTTTAATCAAATCCTCGCGATGCCGGAAGAGGCTTTCTGATCATGGCGACCAAAACCGAAGCCTTGATTCAGGAGTTGACGACCCGCCTGAACGCCGCAGAAATGCGTCTCGACGCCCTTCAAGTCGATGTCCCGCAGGTGAAGGCGACCTTCGTGCAAGTCGCCGTCATGGAGCACCGCCTTGCGGACCTGACGAAGTCGCAGGACGTGTGGGGCAACCGCGGCTGGGTCATCTTCATGGTCGGCGTCTCCGGGGTCGTCACCCTCCTGAGCGCGGCCGCCGGCGGGCTGTTGACGTTCTACCTCAACGCCAAGCGGTGATTCGCGGCGTCCGCTCGTCGTCGGGCTTGCTCGTAGAGCGGCGTCAAGGCGTGTCGGTCGATCCAGCGGACGGCCGGGACGCACACCGCGTCGGCAAAGCCCCAGAGTTGCTGGATCGTCGTCCCCGCTAGCGGGAAGTCCGGGGTGCCCTGAAGCCGGGCGTACTCCCTGGGCGTCATCCATCGCATGCGCAGGACGCCCCCGTTCACCGCGACCACGATCTGCTTGGCACTCCCGCCCTTCGGCGTCCGGAGGCATCCCGCGAGGCCGTCGAAGCGCACCTCGGCCCGCTGGGTGTGGTCCCGAATCCGGC
>JAYTUC010000273.1:0-48290 GCA_043744775.1 Fimbriiglobus sp.
CGTCAGCGCCCGGAGTTCTGAACACGCAAGGACTCCGGGCGCTGACGCTTTCCGGCTCGCCAGCCGAGGCCGCGCTGATCGACGCCTACCGCCTGGCGCTGGCGACCGCCGTCGGCGAGCACTACAAGCCGTTCGTCACCCCGTCGAGCTTCCTCCTCGACGCGGCCGGCGGCGTCGCGCACGGCACCACGCCCGCCGAGATCGCCGCGGGGCGCTACGTCGGCACCGGCCCCGCGACGCAGTTCGTCCCCCTGCCGGCGTCCGTGCGGTCGTCACACCCCGAGATGGCGAGGCGGTTCGCGGAGCACTACGCCGTCTACCAGCGCGAGATGGTCGTGCCGTACCTCGAGAGCCTGTCGCGGTGCCACAGCCTCGTCGTGATGGTCGATGTGGTGGAGATGCTGCGCTCCGGCGTGGCGATGGCCAACGACGGCCGGCAGATGGTGCGCGACCTGATGCGGGTGATCGACCCCGGCGAGTCGGTCTTCGAGACGGCCCTGCGGCGGCTCTCCGAGGCGCTGCTGCAGCACCGGCCGCGGCACGTCAGCAAGGTCGCGTTCGTCGCCCCGAAGATCGACCTCGTCCACCCCGCCGACCGCGACCGCGTGTTGCACCTGCTGCGCAAGCACGTCGGCTCGCTGGCCCACGACCACGACGGCCTGGCGTGCCGCTTCTTCGTGACCTCCGCCGTCGTCTCGACCAAGTCGATGCCCGGCGGCGAGGCGGGCCGCCTGATGCGGGGCCTGCCGTACCGCGACGCCGACGGCGTGAGGCTGCCGCGTGGCGTCGAGCGGCAGTTCCCGGTGAGCGCGGTCCCCGAGGAGTGGCCGAGTACCTGGGCGGCCGGCGACTACTCGTTCCCCGAGGTGTACCCGGTGATGCCGGCCTACCAGGGCTACCCGCCGGACCAGATCGGGTTAGACCGCGTACTGGAGTTCGTGATGGACTGACCCCGGCGAGCCGGAAGCGTCAGCGCCCGGAGTCCGACCGGCGAGCCGGCAAGCGTCAGCGCCCGGAGTTTGCGGAACTCCGGGCGCTGACGCTTCCGGCTCGCCGGGTCAATCGACGGTCAGCCCCGCCGCGTCCAGTGCCGCCAGCCGCGCCACGTCGGTCAGGTCGAACTTCAGCGGCGTGACGGTGATGAACTGCTCCGCGAGCGCCGTCACGTCGGTGTCGGGGTGCGGGTCGGGGCAGTGGAACTCGGCCCCCGTCCAGAAGTACGTCCGGCCGCGCGGGTTCACCCGGCGGTCGAACTTCTCGGCGTAGGGCGTCACGTTCTGCGGGACGACCCGCACGCCCTTGATCGGCCCGCGCTCCAGCACCGGGATGTTGACGTTGAACAGGCTGCCGGCCGGGGGCTTCGTCGCCAGCAGTTGCCGGATGACCTGCACGCAGTAGCCGGCGGCCTTCTTGTAGTCGTGAATCTTGCCGTCGTACTCGAGCGAGCAGGCAATCGCGGTGTGGCGGTAGAACGCGCCCTCGATCGCGGCGGCGACCGTGCCGGAGTACAGCACGTTGATGCCGGCGTTCGACCCGGCGTTCATGCCGCTCACGATCACGTCCGGCGGGTCGGGCAGCAGTTCGAGCAGCGCGAGCTTCACACAGTCGGCCGGGCGGCCCTCGACGGCCCAGCCGAGGAACTGCTTGGTCCCGTTCACGTCCTCGAAGATTTGGTTCACCAGCAGCGGCGTGAGGAGTGTCACCGAGTGGCCCATCGCGCTCTGCTCGGTGGCCGGGGCGACGACGGTCACGTCGCCCAGCGGCAGCAGGTGCTCGCGTAAGGCCCGCAGGCCGGGGGCGTAGAAGCCGTCGTCGTTGGTCAAGAGGATGCGCATCGCGGTGCCCTGAAACCGGGGCCGGCTAGCGTGGCCCCCGCCCCCTCAGGATAGGCGTCACGCCGCCCGCGTGAAGCGGTAGAGCCGGCGGCTCAGGTGCGGCGACTGCGGCCAGTCGTGCAGGACTTCCGCCCGCAGGCCCACGAGTTCGACGAGCCGGTGCAGGTGCTCGGCGTTGACCTCCATCTTGCCGCGGTTGCCGGCACAGCGGTCGGTCGCGGTCGAAATGAACAGGTCGCCGACGACCGCGCCGCCGGGGGCCAAGAGCCGCTGCGCCTCCGCCAACAGCAGGGTCGTTTCGTCGGGGTAGGTGTGCGTAAAAACACTGAAGAAGGTGGCGAGGTCGAAGCGCTCGTCGGTGAGCGGCAGGCGCGTCATCTCGTTCTGGAGGAAGCGGAAGTTCGGCCGCTTGAAACGCTCGCGGCAGAACGGGATCGCTTCGACGCCGATGTCGGTGCCGGTGTAGCAGCCCCGGTCGCTGAGGTACTTTTCGAGCGGGAAGGCGAGTTGCCCGGTGCCGCAGCCCACGTCGAGGATGCGCGAGTCGGGCGTCATCCCGGCCGCCTTGAGGAGTTGCATCTTCTCGTCGGCGAGCCGGTGGAACTCGGCCTCCGTACTCGGCCCGACGACGGTCCAGTAGTCGAGCGCGAGGTTGGCCGTGGCGAACGCGCTGTGGTAGTCGATGTCCTCGACGGCCCGGCCGGTCACGTCAACGTCGATCAGCAGCGGCCTCACGCCGGGGGTGAAGTCGGGGCCGCCCGTTTGCCGGATTGAAACTCCGACTAAAAACCGCCCCACCCGGTCCGGCACCAACAAAGTCGCGGGGACATCGACCGACTCGCCGGGGTGAATCGCCGCGGGGAACTCGACGGTCACGGCCGGCACGTCGAGCGGCACCTTGCGGCACGTCGCCCAGGTGAATTGCAGCGTGACGGGGTGCGTGCCGCGCGAACTCCAAGTGGCGGGGCCGAGGTTGGTGACGCGCAGCGGGAGCGGCTTCGCCTGGCCCGCCTCGACGCTGACCGCGTAGTGCTTGGCCTGCAACTCGCCGCGGCAGTCGGCGGCGGCGAGTGGGGCGTCGGTCGTCGCCGGGCGCAACGAGCGGAGGAGCCGCCTGGCGAGGGGCTTGAGCGGGCCGGGGACGAACTGGCCGAGCATGGGGGGGGTCTCGATAAGTGAGGCGAGCCGGAAGCGTCAGCGCCCGGAGGTCTTAGTCGGCGAGCCGGAAGCGTCAGCGCCCGGAGGTCTTGACTGGCGGACTCCGGGCGCTGCCGCTTCCGGCACGTCGCGGCAGCTTTAGCTCGGCCCTAGCAGCGACTCGGCATCCAGCACGCGGAACTGCGGCAGGTCGGCGGGGTGGACGCCCCTCGCCTCGAGGCCGCGCTCCTTCGCCTGCTTGAACGCGGTCGCGGCGTCGGCCTTCCGCGGCGGCGTCTGGGCCTGCTTCGACAGCGCCAGGTGGAACATCCGCAGGCCGGTCTTCTCCTGCGTCAACGCCTCGGTCAGGTCCTTCTCGGCGAGTTCAAATTGCTTCGAGGCGATGCGAACGCGGGCGCGGGTGTCGAGCAGCTCGCCGGTGACGCCGACCTCGGCGACGGCGCGGTCGATCAGTTCGAGTGCTTTGGCACTCGACTCCGGCTGCGGGGCCAGGATCCAGGCGAGGTTGTTCAGCGCCACGACGTTCCGCGGCTCCTTCGCCAGTACTTCGGTGTAGATGGCTTCGGCGCGGGCGTAGTCGAGCTTGAGCGCGTAAAACTCGGCCTCGTTGAGCAGCGGCCCCGGCGCGTCCGGCTCGTCGCGGCGGGCGGCGGCCAGCCACTCCGCGACCGTGGCGAATTGCCGCTCCGACGCCCCGCCGGCCCTCAAGACGGCCATCCCCGCGGCGGCGCGGGTGCGCGCGGTCGGCGACTTGCCCGCCTTGTCGATGAGCGCGAAGCCCTCGGCGTGGCGGGCGTCCTGGGCGAGCAGCCCCGCGGCGGCGACGAGCGCGTCGGGCCGGCCGGAGATCAGCGCCTCGTAGCGCTCGACCGCCGCGTCGGTCATCTTGCGGCCCGCCGGCGTGTGGCGCACCGACGGCAGCCGCACGAGTTCGTCGAGCAGTTCGGCCGCCCGCGCCGACTTGGCCGGCAGGTCGCCGACGGTCGCGTCGGCGGTGCGGACGTAGGCCTCCGCGAGGGCCAACCCCCGCTCCGGCCGGCCGGCCTTGCACTCGAAGCGGGCGACCGCGGCGACCGCCCGGAAGTCGGTCGGGTACAGCGCTAAGAGGCGCTGGGCGAAGGCCACCGCCGGCGTCATCTGGCCGAGGTCGGTGAGCTCCTCGAGCGCCATCAGGTGGTAGTCGAGGTTCTTCGGGTCGGCCTCCATCAGGCTGTTCAGCACGTCGATCGCGGCCTTGCGGCTGCCGGCGGCGCGGTAAACCTGCGCGAGCAAGTAGGCGTCCCGCGCCGACCGCGTCTCCTTGACGAGGCTCTCCAAAGCCTGGACGGCGCGGGCCGTGACCGCGCGGCGGGCGTCGCCGTCGAGGTGCCGGGCGAGCGCGGTCAGCACCGCCGCCGTGGCGCGCTTCTCGTCGGGCGTGTCGCCGATGGCGTCGCCGGTGGCGGTCAGGAGCGTGACGGCGCGGGCGCGGTCGGCGGCGCTGCCGCGGGCCGCCAGCAGCATCGCCAGGTTGCGGCCGGCCCAGGCGGCGTCGGCCGGCGGCAACGTCGCGTCAACGAGCGCGGCCTCGAGCATCGCCACCGACTCGGCCCGCTGGAAGCGCGACAGCTTCACCGAGAGCGAGGCGCGCAGGAACAGCCGGCGGGCGTCGGCCGTGGCGAAAGTCGGCTGCCAGCCCTTCGGGGCGACGCCGGACTCGGCGTAAGAGGCCAGCACGCTCGCCGCCAGCCCGGCGGGCAGCTTCGCCTCGGCCTGCGTCAGGGTCGCGACGGCGGCCTCGGGGCTGCCGCGCTGGGCGGAGCGCACGGCGAGCCGCAGCCAGTCGTCGGCGTTGGCGACCGGCGAAGCCACGGCCCGCGCGAAGCACTCGGCGGCCGGCGTCGGCAGGCCGGCCAGCGCGTACGAGTCGCCCAGCCAGCCGAGGCCGCCCGGCTCGCGCTCGACGTGCGGGGCGGCCGCCGCGAGGACTTTCTTGACCGCAGTCGGGGCCAGTTTCGCGGCCGCGCGGGCGGTGCGCCGCAGCGGCTCGCCGGCCCAGCGCGGGTCGGAGGCCAGCCGCAAGAGGACCGCGTTCACCGCGTCGTCGGACTGGTAGGCCGCCACGTCGGCGAGGTAGCTCTGCATCGGCGGGAAGCGGCCCGGCTCGAGCTTCACCGCCCGCTCGAACAGCGGCGCGGCCCCCGCGGCGTCGTTCTGGAGCCGCTTCAAGTGGCCGCGCGCCACGCAAGCGTCGGCCCGCTCCGGCGACTCGCCGAAGGCGGCCGTCAGGGCGGCCTCGACCGCGGCCACGTCCGCCGTGTCCTTCGTGTGGACCGCCCGCCAGGCGTTCAGCAGCGCCGCACCCCTGCCGGTTGGGTCGATTCGCGTCACGGCGGCGAGGGCTTCTTGCGCAACGGCGGCGTTGCCGTTGCGCCAGGCGCGCTCGCCGAGGGTCTCCCACAGGGTCAGGTCGTTGGGCCGGCGGGCGACGAGCTTCTGGTAACTGCGCACGACGCCCGGCTCGTCGCCGAGGCGGTCGAGGACCTCGACGAGGCCCAAGAGCAGTCGCGTCTGCTCGGCGTCGGGCCAGGTCTCGATCGCCTCGGAGAGGGGTTCGAGCGTGCGCGGCAGGGCGGGGTCGCGGGCCGACAGGTCGGCGCGGGCCAGCCGCACCTCGGCCCCGTCGCCGGCGGCGGCCTGCGCCTCGTCGAGGATGTTCAGCGCCGCCGACACGCCGGCCAGCTTCGCTACGCGGTCGGCCAGCGCCACCCAGAGCCGCACGTCGCCCGGCCGGCGCGACGCCTCGGCCCGCAGGAGCGCCGTCGCCTGCCGCAAGTCGCCGCGGGCCTCGGCGATCTCGGCGCGCAGGATCGTCGGGTCCGAACTCGCGGCCGACGCCGACTTGATCAGGTCGTCGGCGACGCGCTCGAGCTGCGCCCAGTCCGAGGCGCGGCCGCCGACGCGGGCGTACTCGAGGCACTTCAGCCGCACCAACGTCGCGTGGACGGCGGGGCTGGCGTAGGGCGACTTCACGGCGGTTTCGTACTCGGCGGTCGCCTCGGCGGCGCGGCCGGCGTTGAGGAACGCCTGCGCCAGCCCGACGCGGCCGGCCAGGTGGTTCGGGTCCTTGTTGAGTAACAACTTGAGCGTTTCGCGCTCCTCGTCGAGCAGGCCGCGGCGCTGCTGGCAGGCGGCGAGCAATAAGTTCGTTTGCGACTCCAGGCCGGGCATGTTGACCGCGTCGAGGCGCAGGCCGGTGAGCAGGTCGGCGGCCTCGGCCCAGCGCAGGCCGCGCATGTGCAGCCGGGCGCGGAGGTACTTCGTCTGCATCTTCGCGGCCGGCGTCGGGCGGGCCTGCAACTTCGCCACGATCTCCTCGGAGCGGCCCGTCTCGCCGAGTTGCACCAACAAGTCCGCGAGGGGCACGAGTAGCTCGAAGCTGTCGGAGACGCGGGCCATGCCGTCTTCGAGGACGCCGACGGCCGCGCCGATGTTGCCCATGTTCAGGTCGAGCCACGCCAGGCTGCGGATCAGCCGCAGGTCGGCGGGGTAAAGTTTGACGCCCGCGGCCAGGCAGTCGTGGGCCTCGTTCAACTTGCGCGACTTCTGGTAGAACTCCGCGAGGAGCACCAACGCCTCGGCGTTCTCGGGGTCGAGGTCGAGTGCGCGGCCCAGGTCGGCCAGCACCGTCGCGCCCGGCCCCGCGCCGGCGTCGAAGCGGGCGCGGGTCAGGTACGCCTCGGGGTCTTGCGGCACCGCGGCGACGAGCCGATCGACAACGGCGCGGGCCTCCGCGGGGGCTTTCTGGTCGCGGGCCAGGAACTGCGCGTAAAGCTGGTAGGTGGCGACGTTGGCGGGGTCGGCGGTCAGCGCCGCCTCGTAACTGCGGGCGGCCTCCTCGGGCTTCTGCGTCGCCGCCTGCGCCAGCGCGAGTCGCTGCCGCAGCTCGGCGTCGGCGGGGAAGACGGCGATGAGGGCGGCGGCGTGCGTTTCGGCGTCGCTGTAGCGGCCCATCCGCAGGCTGGCGTCTAGCGCGTCGCGGCGGACGGCGTGGCGGGCGGGGTCGGCCCGGAGAATCTTGTCGTAGAGCAGCAGTTGCTCGCCGGGTCCGCGGCCGGGCCGCTCGCGCATCATCCCGGCGAGCCGCACCAAGGCGTCGGTGTCGTCGGGCCGGAATTCGAGGTACTGCCGCAAGTAGTGGACCGCCGCGTCGGCCTTCCCGGCGTCGGCGGCCCGCTCGGCCTGGCGCTGCAGTGCCGCCGGGATGCGGTGGGCCTGCACGGTGTGGACGCCGACGAGCAGCGCGGCGAGCAGCGCCGCGACGGCGACGGACTTGCCGAGGAACATCTTGTTGATCGTGGGCATCGGGCGTCCTTGCTGCGGAGTCGGCCCCCATTCCGTCGGGGGCGTGTAGCAAGGGGCATCGTAAAATGAGGGCGGGCGGCGAGTCAACACCAAGTGGCCGAGGTGCGATGTGAAGAAGTGTTAGCCGCAGAGACGCGGAGTCCGCGGAGAAGACCAAATTCCAGTTTTGGTCTTCTCCGCGGACTCCGCGTCTCTGCGGCTAACTGTTTGATCCGATGTCCTACTTCGATCGCGGCTCGTACTTACCGTCGAGGAGGTCTTTCAGGATCGGGCGGACCACGTTTCCGGGGATCGTCCAGGTCTCGACGCGGCCGGCGCGGGCGATGTTGATGCCCAGCACCTTGCCGTCGAGGTCGATCAGCGGGCCGCCGCAGTCCGTCGGCTTCAAGACCGTGTCGTGTTGCAGGACCGTCGGGAAGCCGGTGCGGCGGCCGGACAGCGGGCCGGTGAGGACCCTCTGCATCGCGTTCTGGTCGGTGTCGGAGAGCGAGCCGAGCGGCACCTTAAAACTCAACTCCTTGTCCTTGCGGGTGACGCGCACGCTGACCACGTCGCCGGCCCCGTAGTTCTCCAGGGCACCCTTGAGGCTGTCGAAGTTCGTCACCGGCTTCCCGGCGACTTCGACGATCACGTCGCCCTCGCGGAGGCCCGCCTTGTAACCCGTCGAGCGCCGGCCGAACAGTTCGATGACGACGCCGTCGGTCGAGTCGGTCTTCATCTGGATGCCCAAGATCCCGCGGTTGGCGTTCTCGATGAGCGCCTGCTCGCCGGAGAGTTTGCGGGCCTTGACACTCACCACGCCGACGGCCAAGGCGTCGGAGTTGGTGCCGACGGCGGCGACCCAGTTGCCTAATGCCGCCGGGTCCTCGCCGAGGAACTTGATCGGCGTCAGGCCGTCGGCGTCCATCTTGATCAGCGCAAGGTCGGACGGCTTGTGGTAGCCGACGTGGGACGCCTTGTACTTGGTGCCGTCGCGCAGCACGCACTGCAACTCGCCCTTCAGGTCGCTGCCCTTCGTCAGGACCTTGCCGTCGGCCGTGACGACGGTGCCGAGCGCGACTTCCTTGCCGTCCGCGAGTACGCGCACCACGCTGTCGTTGACGGCGGCCACGGCGTCGGTGAACAGGCTCGCGATGCGGCGCTTGCCGCGGTCCTGGACCGGCGACGACGTGGGGGTCGTCGCCTGGGCGAACGTCGCCGGGGCCGTGGCGAGTAGGGCGGTCGCGGTCAGTAGGCTGAGCCGAATCGGGCGGAAGGTCATGGGGGACGCTCCAGACGTGGGTCGAAACGGGGCGGGGCGCGGCGGGAGGGGTTCGGGCGGGGGTTACTCGTCGTCTTTCTTGGCGGCGGTCTTGGGGAAGGTCAACTTGAGTCTCACGTCCTTGTCGTCGCGGCGGACCACGAGGGTCACCTGCTGGCCCGGCTCGCACTCCATGAGCAACGCCTTCAAGTCGGTGCGCGTGAAGACCTTCTCGCCCTTGAAGCGCACGATCACGTCCCCCTCGGCGAGGGCCGATTTCGCGGCGGCGGACCCCTCGGCCACCGCGATCACCGTCGGGGCGATCTTGGTCGAGTCGAGGGTCGCGCCGAGTTCGACCGGCGGCTTGCCGAGGACGGCCCCGCCGGCGAGCTGGTCCCACTCGGGGCGGAACGCGTCGATCGGCACGTGCATGTTGTACTCCAGGAACATGCCGATCTTGCTGTGGATGCCGACGAGCTTGCCGCTGAGGTCGAAGAGCGGCCCGCCCGAGTCGCCCCCGACGAGCGTGCAGTCGGTCTTGAGGGTCTGGTCGCTCTTGCTGAAGTAGTCGAAGCGGCCGAGGCGCAGCGGCGGCGTGCGGCCGGCTTGGGGGCCGCCGTGGTGGCCCAGCGAGATCAGCCACTGGTTCTTCTTGAGGTCGGCCGACTTGCCGAGTTCGGCGACCGGCCACTTGCCCGCCTCGACGCCCGGCCACTTCTGGCCCTGCGGCGGCTTGTCGGTGATCTGCACCATGCCGCTGTCGAGCTTGCCGTTGACGCCCAGCGACTTGCCGGCGACCCGCGTGCCGTCGGCGAGCACGACGCGGCACGGCTCGCCCGGCCTGCCGATGACGTGCGCGGCCGTCAGCACCAGCCCCGAGTCGCTGACGATGACGCCGCTGCCGGCCCCCTGCCCCACGAGCAGGCCGACGGTACACGGCATGACCTTGGCGGTGACCGCCTTGACCTCGGACTCGAGCGCCCGGAGTTCCTCGATCGTGTCGGGCGACGAGGTGCGCTTCGGGTCCCAGCGGACCTCGGCGGCGGCGAGGCCGGGGAACGCGGCAAGAGACAGGGACGCGAGGAGCAGGCGCAGGCGACGCGACATGGGCAGGTTCTCCCGTGGGCCGAGGCCCGGACCCGACCGCGGGCCGGGGCGATGGTGCATCATAAGCGGCTCGGGAAGAGCGAGACGCCGGGGCGCGACATTTTCAGACTTCCTTAAGGTGCCGTGAAGTCGCCCGCGCCGCAAAAACAATCCGCGAATTCGGCGCGGAAACTTTCGCGGGCGTCACGCCGGGCGGGCGGCCGCCGGGCCGACGCGACGATTTCCCGGCGGGCGGTGTGGGCGCGACTACACTACCAACGTCCGCCGTCCCCCCGGTGCCGCGCGTCATGCCCACTTCGGTGTACGTCCTCGGCCTCGCCGCCGTGCTGATCGCGGCGCTGTTCGCCGTCGCGTACCGCTGCGTGCGACTCGTCCGGGCTTACCACGCGACCGACAAGTACCTCCAGTTCAGGGCGGTCCGCAAAGAAATCCGCCGCCTCCAGGGCGAACTCGCCCTCGCCGATCGGCCCGCCGTCGAGCGAACCGAGTCCGAACTCCGGAGGCTCCGGCCGATCCTCGCGGCGATCGGCGTGGTCACGTTCCGCGAGTACCTGCGGCACCGCCGGGCGACGCCGGGTCGGCCTTGGGCCTACGTGCCGCCCCCCGCCGACCCGACGCCGCGGGCCGCCAAGACCGTCGGGCAGCGGCCGACCCCGCCGGCCACCCCCGAGTTGCCGTTGCCGGCGAGTGTCGAGGCGATCGCGACACTGCTGTTCGGCGTCGCCCGCGCCGACGGCCGGCTCGCCGCCTCGGAGCGTGCGGCGGTGCGGCGCGGCCTGGCGAAGTTCTTCGAGGGCGACCCGGTCTTGGTGATACACGTTGACCCGGTGATGAAGCGGCTGGCTTCGGCCACGCTCGACATCGATGTCGCCCTCCGCCACGCGGTCGCGTTGCCGCGACGCGAGCGTCATCTGCTCCGCCAGTGTGCCGAGGATGTCGCCAGCGCGACGGCCACGCGGCACGCCGCCAAGTCGCGGATGGTCGAGCGCCTCGACAGGGCGTTGACCTCGCCAGGCGACGCGCCGGCGGCGACGGACCCGGCGGAGTTGCGGTCCAATGAGTTACTCGACGACATGTTCGGCGGCCCCGCGACCACGCCCCCAGCCGCCCGGCCAGTCGCCGCGGGCCAAGGGCTGCGGGACAACGCCTTGCTCGACGACGTTTTCGGAGGGACCTGACCGTGAGCGTGTACGACGAACACCCGCTGACCGACCTCGACCGCAAGGCCCTCGCCGTGCTCGGCGAACACGTCGTCGTCAAGTCGCTGGCCGGCTCCGCGGCCTTCCACCGGCTGCCACGCTACGTCACGGAGTACCTGATCGCCAAGTACGTCAAGCCGGACACCTGGCAGGCCGACCTCGCGAAGATTCAGGGCACCATCAAGACGCTGCTGCCGGACCAGGAGCACCGCGAACTGCTCAAGGAGAGGCTGCTGACCGCCGGCGAAGTCACGCTGATCGACAACGTCGAGGTGAAGGTCGATCTGCGCAGCGGCCAGCGCTGGGCCAACGTGCCGGCGCTGGGGGACTCGAACGTCCGCGTGCCGGGGGCGATCACGGAGGCGTGCCCCGGCCTGCTCCTCGGCGGCCTGTGGGGCACGGCACGCATCAAGTACAGCCCGGCCGACGACCGCGCGCCCAACGAACTCCTGGCGTTCACGCCGTTCCAGGTCGGCCCGCCCGACGTGGCCGCGTTCAAGGCGAAGCGCAAGGAGTTCACCACCGACGAGTGGGCAGGTGTCATGCTCCAGTCGGCCGGCTACGCCGCGGCCGCGTTCCCCGACCGGCGGTCGCGGATGCTGCTGTTCGCGCGGATGCTGCCACTGGTGGAGCGGAACGTCAACCTGATCGAGTTGGGGCCGCGCCAGACAGGCAAGACGTACCTGCTGCGCAACCTGTCGCCGCGGGTGTTCACGGTGTCCGGCGGCAAGACGACGCCGGCGAACCTGTTCGTGAACCTGAACACCAAGCGCGTCGGTATTCTGGGCACGCGCAAAGTCGTCGTCTTCGACGAGATCGCGCACACGGTGTTCGGCGACGGCGACGAGACGATTTCGACGCTGAAAGACTTCATGGAGAGCGGCCACTTCAGCCGCGGGGCCTTGAGCTTCGAGGCCGACGCGAGCCTGGTCTTCTCGGGAAACCTCGACGTGGAGGGCGACCGGCCGCACCCGCGCTACAAGCACCTCCTGGAGCCGCTGCCGGAGGCGATCGTCGATTCGGCGTTCCACGACCGGATGCACGGCTTCATCCCCGGCTGGGAGGTGCCGAAAGTGACGCCCGCGTCGATCGCGTCGGGCGTCGGCTTCGTGATCGACTACTTCGGCGAGGTCCTGGCCCGGCTGCGCGACGACCAGTTCGGCGACGCCGTGCGCTCGGTGCCGATGCACCCCGGCATGACTCGACGCGACCAGGTGTCGGTCGAGCGCGTCGGCTCGGGCCTGCTCAAAATCCTGCACCCCGACGGCGGGTGGACGCCCGAGGAACTGCTCGAAGCGGTGACCTTCGCGGCCGAACTGCGGCAGCGCGTCCACGAGCAACTGTGCGTCCTGGCCCCCGGCGAGTTCAAGCCGCGACTGATGGCCCCGCTCGTAGTCACAGAGCACGCCGCGCGCGACTTGAAGGCGAAAGCGGGGTCGTGACGCCTGGCGTCAGCCGCCGCACGAACCGCCCGCCTCGTCACGGCCGGTCGCCTCGGCCATGACGCCGAGTTGCACCAGGCTGCGGCCCTGCTCCTTCTCCAGATACGCGCGGCCCTTCTTGACGTTGACGTGGTCCCACGGCAACCGCTCGCCGACCGGCCGCGGGCGATGCGTGTACCAATCGACGTCGATGCCCAGGTCCTTGAACGCGCCCCACCAGACGGCCGGCCGGAAGCACTCCTGCCAACTGTCGAGCCGCGCCCCCCGCCGCCACGCCTCGTACAGCCCCGGCGACACCCGGCGGTCGCCGCGCGTCAGGATGCCTTCGAGCATACTCGTCTCGATGTCGTGCTGCCGCAACCGCACGTTACGCTCGCGGACCTTGCCGCGCAGGTGCTGGCCGGCCCAGCGGAAGTAGTCGCGGGTCTGCATGCCGTTCCACTGGTACGGCGTGTGCGGCTTGGGCACGAAGTTCGACACGCTCGCGGTCACCTCCTTGGCCCGGCCGGTGACCTCCTTGCTGATCCGCGCGATCGTCTCGGCCATCTCGACGATGCCGTGCAGATCGACGACGCGCTCGCCGGGCAGGCCGATGAGGAAGTACAGCTTCACCTTCTGCCAGCCGTGCTTGAACGCCTCGCGGCAGCCGGTGTACAGGTCGTCGTTGGTGATCTTCTTGCGGATCTGCTCGCGCATGTCGTCCCGCGCGACTTCGGGGGCCAGCGTCAGTCCCGACTTGCGGACGCCCTGCATCAACTCGGGGAGTGTCCGCAACTGGTGGTTGATGCGCAAGCTCGGCAGCGACACGTTGACGCCTAGCGGCGTGAACACCTCGTGCATCCGCTTGACGAGCTTCTCGAAGTCGGGGTAGTCGCTCGTCGAGAGCGACAGCAAACTGATCTCGTTCATCCCCGTGTTGCGGTAGCTCTCCAGCGCCGCCGTGACGATCGTCTCGACACTGCGGAAGCGCAGCGGCCGCTTGATGACCGTTGACTGGCAGAAGCGGCACTGGTGCGGACAGCCGCGCATGATCTCGATCGCGATGCGGTCGTGCGGCGTGCGGACGAACGACACCACCGGCTTCGTCGGCAAGGGGATGTCGTCGAAGTCCTGCGTGATCGTACACGACGTGACTTCGGTCGGCACGTCGCTCCGGGTGCGGTTGACCGCGGCGATCGAGCCGTCGGCGTGGTACTCGTGCTCGTAGAACGCCGGGGCGTAGGCCCACGTCGTGCGGCCGGCCAACTCCGCGAGCATGTCTTGCCGCCGGGCGGGCGAGTCGTCGCCGTCGCGGATCGCATGTTCCTTGAGGGTGATCCACTGGTCCATGACCCACGGCAGCGACTCCTCGCCGTCGCCGATGACGAACAGGTCGATGAACGGCGCGAGCAACTCGGGGTTCTGCGCCCCCGGCCCGCCGGCGATCACAAGCGGGTCGCTGACGCGGCGCTGGTCGTTGAAGTGCGGCACGCCCCCGAGGTCGAGCATGGTCAAGACGTTGGTGTACGCAACCTCGTACTGCAAGCTGAACCCCAGCACGTCGAAGCGGTGCAGCGGGGTGAAGGTTTCGAGGCTGTACAGGGGCAGCTTCTCGGCCCGCAACTCGCGCTCGAAGTCGAGCCACGGCGTGAAGGCGCGCTCGCAGGCCCACTGCGGGTCGGCGTTGACGATCGAGTACAACACCTGGAAGCCGTGGTGGCTCATGCCAAGGACGTAGGTGTCCGGGAAGCAAAGGCAGAGCGTGCCGCGGACCTGGCCGTGGTCCTTGCGCACGGCGTTCAGCTCGCCGCCGGCGTACTGCGCGGGCGTGAGGACACGCGGCAGCACGCGCAAGACGGCGTCGCGGAGGGCGGTGTTAAGCATGGCGTCCTCAAGTTGGGCGATGCGGAAATTATGGCAGGTCGCCGCCCGATGGGAAGCCGCGCTTTCGCACGGTGTTGTTGTGGAGTAGAATGTGACAACACTCAGAGGGCGTTGTCATGACCGAGTTGACTTTGACCGACCCGGCGACCGTTGAGGCGCTGAAGGCCGCCACGATGGACCTCGTTTTGCGCGACGCGGGGGGCCGGGTGATTGGGAAATTCGTCCCGACGCTGGAGGCCGAACTGAAGATGTTCGGCCTCACGGTCGAGGAGTACGAGCGTCGCCGCAACGCCCCGGCCTCGGAGTGTGTCAGCGGTGACGAAGTGTTGGCTCACCTGCGGTCACTCAGGAACGCGCCGTAATGTACGAATGTGATTGACCCCGGAGCGTTCTGGACGAACTCGCCGACATTTACGTCTCGGCGACCGGGCCGGAGCGTGACCGCATGGCGTCTGGTATCGAGGCGTTCAACGGCCGCCTGGCACTTGACCCGTTCGACGTGGGTGAGTCCCGCAGCGGCGGAAACCGCCTCGCGTTCATCCCGCTGCTGGCGATCTGGTTTGACGTGAACAAAACCGCTCGACGCATCGTGGTCACCGGGGTCGCCCGGTACGGGGCTTAGCAGCTACAGCCGAAACAGGTTTTGCGCGTTCTCCGCGAAGACCTCCGTGTGGAACTCGCTGGGGATCAGCGACGCGAGGTACTGCCGGTACGGCGCGATCGGCACGAGCGGCCAGTCGCTGCCGAACAGGAAGCGCGTCGGCCGCTCGGCGTAGCGGAAGGCCCGGCGGATGGCGTGGCCCAGGTCGGTGAGCATGTCCTTGAATTCGGGCTCAATGAACGGCGATCCGTCGCCGACGACGAGGCCCGACAGGTCGGCCCAGACGTTGAGGTTCTTGTAGACGACCTCCGCCGCGTCGGCCATCCACGGGTTGCCCAGGTGCGCGAGCACGAACTTCGTCTCGGGGTGGTCCACCGCGACCTCATCGACGCCGAGGGGGTGGGCGAACTTCAACTTCGCGTAGGGCGAGTAGGTGTCGCCGGTGTGGAAGATCACCGGCAACTTGTAGCGGGCGGCGAGTTCGTAGTACGGCCGGTAGCCGGCGTGAGCCGGCTCGTAGTGCAGGTAGCCGAGGTAGCCCTTCAGCGCGACGACGCGGCCCAGCTTCAACTCCGCCTCGACTGCCTTGAGGTGGTCGCGGTCGGGGCCGCGGGCCGGGTCCATGACGCCGATCGCCCGCAACCCCGGCACCTTGTCGGAGATTGCGAGCGTGGAGCGAATCCCCAGCGGGTCGCCGGGGGAGCAGTTCCACTCCCCCATCGCCAGCACGGTGTGGACGCCTGAGGCCCGCATCTGCTCACGGAGCTTGGTGGCGATGTCGTCGGCCGGCAGGCGCAAGGTGGGGCCGAGCGACCCGACGCCCGGCAGGTTCGGCGGCACGACGTGGATGTGCGTATCGACCATGTCGGCATGTTACGGAATCCGCGCCGCGGCGCGAGTCACTTCTTGGCCGGCGCGACGACCGGGGCCGGGACCACGGGGCCGGCCTTGGCGACGGGGGCGGCCTCCGGCGGCGTGACCCGCAGCGGCGGCGCGGCCTCGGCGGCGGCCGGTGGGGCGGCGTTGGCGGCGGGGTCGGCGACCTTGCGAAACGTCGTCAGGTCGTGCCGGCGGACCACGACGCCCTGCCCGTTCGGCCCGGCCGCCATCGTGTAGACACCGAACTTGCCGGTCACCGTCTCCGCGACGTACAGCGCCGACTGCCCGGCCGAGATGTAGCCGGTCACCATCATGAAGTGGACATCCTGCCGCGGCTGCACCTCGAACTCGCTGACCAGATCGACCTCGCTCCAGCCGACGATCTTGCCCTGCGTCTTGTCGATGCAGGTGCCGAGCAACTTGCCGGAGCGGTAGTCGAGCATCCAGACGCCATCGACCTGCGTGCGGGCGCTCAGGCTCACGGCCCCGGTGGCCATCACGTAGTCCTGGTAGCGGTCGATGCCGGACGCCTTCGCCGGCGTCGGGGTGCCGCCGAGGAACAGGCCCGCGCCGAGGCCGAGCGCCATCATGGCCCCGCCGGCGGCGAGTGTGAGTAGGTGCTTCGTGAGTGTCATCGTCCGCCCTCCGTGGATGCGCGCCGGCCCCGTTCTGGTCGGGCGACAATAGCGTGCGCGGCGCGGCTGTCCAGTCGAGTCTTGCGGTTGATTCGCGGCCGGCGGCACGCTATCGGGCCGGCCGATTCCGCATCGCCGCGACGGGGGGGTTGGCATGGTTCGCAAGTTCGGGTCGGTCGCACTGGCACTGACGCTGGTGCCGCTGCTCGGCGGCTGCGTCGATCGCCGCTTCGTGGTGACCACCAACGTGCCCGGCGCGCAGGTGTTCTGGGAGGGCAAGCCGCTGGGGCCGAGTCCCGTCGATTCGCGCTGGGAGTTCGCCGGCAACTACACCTTCACGGCCTTGGCACCCGGCTACGAGCCGCTGCACGAGAAGGTGCGGTTCGCGCCGAAGTTCTACATGTACCCGCCGTTCGACCTGATCGCCGAGTCGCTGTACCCCGGCCGCATCGAGGACGTGCGCCGCGTGACGCTGACGCTGACGCCGGCGCGGCCACTGAGCGACGCGGAGCTACTCGCCAAGGGCGACGTGCTGCGGGCCGAGGGCAAGGCACTGCCGCCGTCGCGGATCGCGCCCAAGAAGAAGGACGACGCCCCGCGGCCCGCCGGGGTGCCCGCCGCGCCGCCGCCGAGCACGACGCCGGGGCCGACCGACCCGGTGACGCCGCCGTTCGCCCCTGGCCTGGCCCCCGGCACCGGCATCGAGCCGCCGGCGCGGTCGGGGCAGTAGGCGGGTTTCTCGGAGTGCCGGCCCGGAGTTCTTCGACGCGACCGCGCGTGACGACTCCGGGCGCTGACGCTTCCGGCACGGCGGGCTACGGCCGCAGGGTGCCGACGAGCAGCGCCAGGCGGCGCTCCCAGACGTCCTTCTGGCTCCACGGGCAACTCGCCTCGGCCACGACGACCGAGTCGCCGGCCGCCATCGCCGCGAACACGACGAGCTTCTCGGCCACCTTCGAGGCGTCCGCGCCTCCGGGGCTGACCTTCAGCCGCCGCGCCGGCAGCCCCTCCGCCACCGCGCCGACCGGGGCGTCGCCCGCCAGGTCGCCGGTCACCGGCTCGATGGCCGTCGGCCCGAACACGGCGGGGTCGCGCGTGTAGCGCTTGCGGACGTACTCCTCGGCGAGTTCGTTGGCGTCGCCTCCGCCGGGCACGACCATCACGGCGACCGTCGCCGTCGGGTTGAAGTCGCGCGCCGCGCGGCCTTTCAAGACGCCCTTGAGCAGCAGCTCCGCGGCGGGGTCCTCGTCGGTCGGGTCGAGCTGCGCCGCGGCCCAAATCTTCTCCGGGCTGCTCAGACGGAAGCGGCTCGCCGGCTTGACGCTGCGGAAGGTCGCCTCGACGGCCGCCGCCGGTGCCCACCGCTCGCGCTGGTCGAGTGTGCGCAGCCGCTCGCGCATCGCCTCGAACTCGCCGGCGAGTTGTGCGGCGTCGGCCTCGGCGGCCCAGGCGTAGAACCAGTAGCCGACGCCCTTGTAGCTCAGCGTGTAGGCGTCGCCGACGCAGGCGACCTGCGTGGCCTTGTGCTCCGCGCGGAAGAAGCACTTGCGGGCGTCGTGCGGCCCCCACTTCGCCGGCTCAGGCACCAGGCCCTGCGGCACGTCCTGGAAGACGCGGTTCAACTGGCGCAGCGTCTCCTCGTGCATCTCGCCGGGCAGCGGGGCGCGCGTCTCGTAGTCGATCACGGCCAGGGCCACCCACCCCGTCGGCGTGCCCTCGCGCTGCATCGCGAAGACGTTGACGCCCAGCTCGTTCTGCGTGTCGTTGTCCTTGCGCCAGCCGGCCCCCGGCATCTTGTAGGCGAAGTTGAGGCCGGCCATCCGCACCTCGGTGTCGGCCCCGACCGCCGCCGCCCCGCCGTCGCGCCGCTTCGAGAAGGCCACCAGGAAGACGACGCTGACGGCCAGCGACATCAGCACCAGCAGGCCCACAACAGTCAGCAGCGTCGAGCGCACCCCGGACGACTTGCGGCGCGCGGGCGGGGGCGCGGTCGCCGGGGTCGCGAGCGGGCCGGGGGTCGCCACGCCGTGGCCGCCGTGCGAGAGCGTCTGCTGGAAGTCCGACGGCAGGCCGGGGTGGTCACCCGCGTTGAAGGTGGCGGTCGCCGGGTAGCCGGCCGGGACGCCGTAGCCCGCCGCCGGGGCGGCCGGGGCCGGCGGGCCGATCGTGAAGCGCAAAGCACAGCGCGGGCAGGCCAGCACCGCGCCGGGCGGCACCTGCGTCGGGTCGAACAGGAAGGTACACTGCGCGTTGGGGCACTTCATCGCTGGCATGGGTCGGCCCCCGCAAGAGGATTCGCGTCGCCGGGCACGGACAGCTTACGACTCGTCGCCGGCGGCCGCGGGCGTCTCCGCGTCGGCCGGCACCCACGGCACGATCGCCACCGGGTTCAGCGAGGTCGGGTCGGTGACGCGCAGCACCATCGAGCCGTTGAGGATCGACTCGAGGTACGGCCGCACTGCCGTCGCCCGCCAGCCCTCGTCGAGGCCGCAGTCGGTGCGTGGGCCGGCGTCGGGCTGGTAACTGCGCACGAGTTGCCGCACGTCGTGCATCGTCGCCACCAGCGTGGGCGCGAGGTGCTGTTGCCGGCAGAACTCCGCCAGGGCCACGGCCAGGAAGCCCGACAACGTCGTGACGTGCGGCGGGTCGTTGTCGCGGTACTGCACCTCCGGCCGCTCGCCCGGCGGCAGGCTCACCGCGCGGGTGATCGCGGCCAAGATCGCCTCGTTCTCGCCGCGCGGCAGCCCCCGCAGCGACTGCAAGTCGATCGCGTCGGTCGCGCCGCGGCGGGCGATTTCGATGATGATGTCGTCGCGCAGCAGCACCCGCGGCGGCCGGTTCAGCCGCGCGGCGAACTGCTCGCGCCAGACGAAGACCTCCCGCGCCACCGCGAGTTCCGGGCGGTTCAGCGCCCCGAGGCCCTTCAACTTGCGCCACTTCTCGACCGACGGGTCGTCGAGGGTCGCCCGCGCCACGAACGCCGCGAACTCCTCCTCGGCCCACGCCAGCCGCTTCAGCCGCTTCAGCCGCGTCCGCAGGATGTCCCACAGCGGCAGCAGGTAGCGCACGTCGTCGTAGGCGTAGCGGATCTGGTTGGCGCTCAAGGGCCGCCGCCGCCAGTCGGTGAGCGTCTCGCCCTTCGACATGCGCTCGTGCAGCAGCTCCTGCACCAGCCCCGCGTAGCCGATGGGGTAGGTCATGCCGATCAAGGCGCAGGCGATTTGCACGTCGAAGACGTTGGCCGGCGGCTTGCCGATGGCGTGCGTACACATGCGCACCTCCTCGCGGCCGGCGTGGACGACGACGGTCCGCTTCGGGTCGCGCAGCAACTCCCAGAACTCGGTGAGGTCGCCGCAGGTGTACGGGTCAATCACGATGAGTTGCGACGGCGTCGAGACCTGAATCAGGCAGAGTTCGGGGCGGTAACTCTCCTCGCCGACGAACTCGGTGTCGAGGCCCAGGCACTCGACGGTCGCGAGGTGCGCGAGGCACTCGCGGTAGCCGTCCGGCCCGGTGACGACGGTCTCCGGCAGGTCGGGGACTGCGACGACGCGGCGGCGGGCCATGAGGGGGTGCCTGGCGGGGAGGGAAGTCGCGTGCGGACTCGACCCCCCAAGTTTCGGGAAAGGCCGCGCGAATTTCAAGACTTGACACTACCGTGCCGGCGTGCCGTCGCGCTCGCCCGGCTTGAGCCGCCGGTAGTGCATCAGCCGGTACCCGGTCACCTCGACGCCGCGGACCACGACCGGGAACGTCCCCACGACGACGGCGTGGTCCAGCCCGCGGCTCAACTCGCCGTGCAGGGTGTCCTCGTTCCAGACGAAGAATTCGTCGTAGTCGAAGTGCGACTCCGGCGGCATCGTGAAGTGGCTCGGCCGCGTGTAGCCCGGCAGCAACTCCTCGCCCGCCTTGGCGTACATCTGCCGGGCGTCGGCCCCGTAGTACCGCAGCAGCGCCACCATCTGGTACGTCGGCGTGAACACCGGCAGCGGTCGGCCGTCGCGCTTGAGGGCCTCGACCCCGAGGCGCACCGCGTCGAGCCGCGGGGCCTGCCGCGAGACGCGGTCGCCGCCGACCGGCACGAACTCGAACGGCCGCGCCAGATGGACCGCCGCCCCGATCACGACGCCGAACGGCACGCCGAGGCCGACGACGCGGGCCAGGGTGCGCAGCCGCGGCGGGCAGGCGGTCGCGTGCCAGTACGCCGCGACGGGCCAGAAGCCGAGGTATGACGCCAGCGCCCAGTTGCCCTCCAGCGGCCCGCGGAGCGACTTGACCACGAAGAACGAGAACGGCACCGCGTAAAGTGCAGCGCACACCCGCAACCGGGGGTCGCGTGCCAGGGTATGCAGGTTGAGCAGCGTCCACGGCAGCAGGGCGAACGGCAGCAGCCCGAAGAGCAGGATCTGGATGCCGAGGAACTCCGGGGCGGTGACCCACCAGTGAGAGTCCGAGGCCGTCGCGTGCTCCCACTGGAATAGGATCGGCGCGAAGTCGTGGCGAGCGTTGAAGACGATCACCGGCGTGAACACAGCCAGCGACACCAGCCCGTGCCCGACGTACCCCGGCAGCCAGGCCCGCCACTGCCGCGGCCGCGGGGCGGCCAGCAGGAAGCTGACGAAGCTGCCCGGCACCGTCAGCGCCATCGTGTACTTGCCGAGCGCCCCGCAACCGAGGATCACGCCGCCCAGCAGCCACAGCGCCGGCGGGACGCGGCCGAGTTCGCCCGGCGTCGGCGTGAGCCGGCGGTGCGCCGCGATCAGCCAGAGCAGGTAGAGCGTCCAGAACAGCAGCAGCGGCGTGTCGGGCGTGATGAGGACCGCGCCGAAGGTGAATAGCGGCGTCAAAATTACCCAGGGCCACAGCATCGCAGGCCGCATCAGCCGGCCCAAGACGCCGACGACAACGAGCGAGGTGAGAATCGCCGGTAGCCGGATCGCCAGGACGCCGTTACCGAAGAGGGCCGTCGAGGCGGCGACCGACCAGCCGGACAGCGGCCCATGGTCGAAGTAGCTGAGTTGCGGCGTCTGCGCCCAGCACCAGTAGTAAAGCTCGTCGTCGAGCGGCGGCAGCATCGCGCCAAGGGCAACGTAGCTCGCCGCCGTGAGGAGCATCGTGACGCTGTAGGACCGCTGACTCACGCAAGTGCCCCGGTGACTGGTCGTGCCTGGCCCGCGCCGGCGTGACGGGGTTGGTATACCGCAAGTCGCCCGGCCGCGGGAATCCGACTTCCCCCGGCCGCGCCGCCGCGACTATGATTCTGGCAGGTCACCGCTCCGGGGCCGGGGGGTCGCGCGATGTTGGACGAGTTCCTCGACCAGAAAGTCGTCCTCGACTTCCGCAGCCAGTTCGTCTGCCTCGGCACGCTCCGCAAAGTCGATGAGCACTTTCTGGAACTGCGCAACGCCGACTTGCACGACCTGCGCGACACCGACACGTCGCGCGAGAACTACGTCGCCGCGTCGGTCGCCACCGGCATCAAGCGCAACCGCAAGCGCTTGCTGGTGTCCCGCGCCGACGTGGTCGCCATCTCGAAGCTCGACGACGTGGTCGAGCAGTAAGTCGCTCATCGCACATCGAGACCGAAAGCAATTTTGCCGCGGAGACGCAGAGTCGCAAAGAAAACCGAAACTTGAATTTGGTCTTCTTTGCGACTCTGCGTCTCCGCGGCAAAAACTGTTTTCGTTCGATAGTTCCGTCACTTCGCCGCCGCCTCGACGCCGTTGAGCCAGCGGCGGAGCAGCCCCGCGAGCTGCTCCGTCTCCTTCGGCGACAGCGGCGGCAGCGACGCGGCGGCCTCGGCGAAGCGCGTGTCGGTCGCCGCGTCGATCGCCGCGCGGCCCGCCGGCGTCAGCACCACCATCACGCCGCGGCGGTCGTCGGGGTCGGCCTGCCGCACGATCCAGCCGGGTTGTTCGAGCCGGTCGAGCCGGTTGGTCATGCCGCCCGACGACAGCACCACGCTTTGCAGCAGTTGCGACGGCGTCATCCCGCCGTCTTGACGCCGCAGCGTGGCGAGGATGTCGAACTGCCCGAGACTCAACTTGTGCGGGGCCAACGCTGCTTCGACGCTGCGCTCCAGCGACTTCGCCAGCACGATGACGCGGCCGACGACTTCGAGCGGTTGCGTGACGAGGTCGGGCCGGACGCGCCGCCAGGCCTCGATGAGCGCGTCCACGGCGTCGGGCGTCTTCATGGGGTGCAGTTTAAGCCCGAGATTCTTCGCGTCAAGTATCTTGACACCAAGATATCCCCTCGTTAGGCTGACTCGCGTCGTGACGCCGCACCGCCTGCACCGGAGACCGCCGATGAAAGAGCTCAAGATTGGGTCGATCACCGAGACCGCCGTCGAGCGCAAGGACTACCCGCCGGAAAAGGTCAAGGCGATCCTCAAGGACGAAGTGGTTGCCGTATTGGGCTACGGCGTCCAGGGCCGCGGCCAGTCGCAGAACATGCGCGACAACGGCGTCACGGTGATCGTCGGCCAGCGCAAAGGCGGCAAGGCCTACGACCTGTGCCTCGAAGACGGCTGGGTGCCCGGCACGACGCTGTTCGAGCCGGAGGAGGCCGCCGCCAAGGGGACCGTCGTCCAATACCTGCTCTCCGACGCCGGCCAAAAAGAGATGTGGCCGCGCCTCAAACCGCTGCTCACCCCCGGCAAGGCGTTGTACTTCTCGCACGGCTTCTCGATCGTCTACCACGACCAGACCGGCGTGATCCCGCCCAAGGACATCGACGTGATCCTGTGCGCCCCCAAGGGGTCGGGCACGACGGTCCGCCGGCTGTTCCTTGAAGGCCGCGGCATCAACTCGAGCTTCGCCATCCACCAGGACTTCACCGGCCGCGCCCGCGAGCGCTGCCTGGCCCTGGGTGTGGCGATCGGCTCGGGATACCTGTTCGAGACGAACTTCGAGAAGGAAGTCTTCTCCGACCTGACCGGCGAGCGCGGCGTGCTCATGGGCGCGATCTACGGCCTCTGGCTGGCGCAGTACGAAGTGCTGCGGGCCAACGGCCACAGCCCGTCGGAGGCGTTCAACGAGACGGTCGAGGAGGCGACGCAGAGCCTGTACCCGCTGATCGCCGAGAAGGGCATGGACTGGATGTACGCCAACTGCTCGACGACGGCCCAACGGGGCGCGCTCGACTGGTTCGGCAAGTTCAAGGACGCCAGCAAGCCGGTGTTCGAGAAGCTGTACGAGTCGGTGAAGTCCGGCGAAGAGACCCGCGTCGTGCTGGAGGCCAACTCCCGCAAGGACTACCGCGAGTCGCTCGAAAAGGAACTTAAGGCGATCTCCGAGAGCGAGATGTGGGTCGCGGGGGCCTGGGTGCGGTCGCTGCGGCCGGAGCACATCGACAACAAGCCCAAGGGTTAAGTTCGCGGATTCTGACGCGGGAGGTGTCGGGTCCGAATTCTTGCCGCGGAGACGCAGAGTCGCGGAAAAGGCCAAAACGAAATCCGAGTTTTGGTTTTCTCGGCGACTCTGCGTCTCCGCGGCAAAAATTGCTTCTTATGACGTACTCCTGACGTACTCCTGAATGAACTGGTCAGATGTCCTTTTTGTCATTTTTATCGCCCGCCCGCAAAATCAGTTCGAGAATCGCGGAACCATCGTCTAGTATACTTTGATTTATGTTTTAGTGGTTCTTCTTCGCTGTCCTTGCTCAGCGAAAAAACTTCCCCTCCCGCCCTCGCCCTAAGTTCGTTTCCGCGCTAGTCTTCCGCGCGCCTGGGATCGGCGCGGCCGGGAATCGGAGCGGGTGGCCGATTTCGGGGGATTGACAGAGTGAAAACCGGCCCTCTATGATGCGGTGCCTGTCGCCACTGCGCCTGTCCTGGGACTTCGGTTTCACGGACGCCCCCCAAATTATCGGCGTGCGATAGTCCCCAAAACTACCACCGGGTCGGATTCCGGTCGGACGTAACTTCAAGCCCCACGTGAACTCGCCGCCGAGGGTCGCGCTGCGACAGCGCCGCCTGACGAGGAGACTACCGATGACCACGCGTGAAGCGATTGCGGAGTTCCGCGCCGTTTGGCTGCCCAACGTGTCTGACAAAGGCTTGGGCCGGCTCACGACAATGCTCGAAGCCGGCTCGCCGTACCTGATCCACGGCACGTTCGCCCGGTCGCTGCCGATGGGCTGCCTGGCGTCGCACATCGCCTGGAACCACCCGCGCACGGCCCACCTCGGCGACGAGGCCGGCATCTGCTGGCTCGCCAAGGTCGCCCGGCTGAACCCCGCCACGTCGCGGGTCGTGATCGCCTGGGACCGCGGCGGCGTCGGCGACTACGAACTCCGCTTCGCGCTGCTCGACGCCTGCCACCTCGAGTCGGGGCACCGCCGCGGCGAGTGGGCCGACGAACCCGCCGAACTCCTTGCCCTCGCCTGAGTAAAGACCCACGCATGATCGACCGCGTTCTGGAACCCGAGGTGATGGACACCCCGTGGGAGGCCGCCGAGTACGACGCGATGGACCACGCCGCGGTCAACTGGGCCTTCGTCACCGACCTGATCCGCTTCGTGCCCAAGCTCCGCGGCACCGCCCTCGACGTCGGCACCGGCACCGCCCTGATCCCGATCGAGTTGGCGCGATGGGTGCCGGGCCTGACCATCGTCGCGGCGGACGCGGCCGCTTCGATGCTGCGGCTCGCCGCGACCAACATCAAGATCGCGGAGATGTACGACCGCATCCCGACGCGGCTCGTCAACGCCCGCGCCTTGCCGTTCCCGGACGGCGAGTTCCCCGTCGTGATGTCGAACAGCCTCGTCCACCACGTCGCCGAACCCGAAGTCGTCGTCGCCGAGATCGCCCGCGTCTGCCGGCGCGGCGGGGTGATCTTCGTACGCGACTTGGCCCGCCCCGCCGACTTGCCGACGCTGAAGCACCTCGTCGAGACCTACGCCGGCACCGCGACCGCGAGTCAGCGCAAGCTATTCGAGCAGTCGCTGCACGCGGCGTTGACCGTCGAGGAGGTGCGAGCCTTGGTCGCGGCCCACGGCTTCGCCCCGAGCAGCGTGACGATGACTTCGGACCGCCACTGGACCTGGGCGGCGGTGACGGCGTGACCGGGCCGCTGGTCGAGGTCGGCCGCTGGGCGGCGTTCGCCCTCCGCACGCTGCTGCCGACGGCGACGATTTCCGTGCGCCCGGCGTACTGGCTCCGCCCCGTGGCGTCGGTCGTCCTCGGGGCGTTGCCGCTCGTCGCGGTGCTGGGGCTGACGCTCGGTGCCGTGATCTGGATGCAGACGCGGGGCGTCCTCGAGCGCACCGCCGGGGCCACCGACCTGCTGCCGACCGTACTGGCCGCCGCGGTTCTCCTCGAACTCGCGCCGGTCGGCGCGGGGGTGATCGTGGCGTCGCGCACGGGGGCGAGTGTGGGTGCCGAACTCGCCGCGATGCGGGCCAGCGAGCAACTCGACGCGCTGGAAATCCTGGGCGTCTCGCCGTTGCGGTGGCTGGTCGCCCCGCGGGTCTTCGCGTGCGTCTTGAGCGTGCCGATGCTGCACGTCTTGACGGCGGCGCTCGCGCTCGGCAGCGGCTTCGTGGCCGAACTCGTCACCGGCGAGACGACCTGGCGTAAATACGAGGCGGCGGTGCTGTCTGAACTGCGCCTGGGCGACGTGCTGCCGGCGGCGGCGAAGACCCTCGCCTTCGGCTGGCTCGTGGGCGTGTCGAGCTGCTACGTCGGCATGACGGCCCGCATCGGGGCCGAGGGCGTCGGCCGCGCCGCGACGACGAGTGTCGTGATCTGCACGCTGCTCGTACTCGCCGCCGACGTGTTCCTCGTCGCCGTGACGCGGCTACTCTGACGTGACTGTACGGCCGGCGTTGTCGGCCGCCGTGATCTGCGCGTCCAAGCCCCGCAGTTCGTGTCGCACCGCTTCGGCTTGTGCTTTCGACGCGCAAATGCCGAAGACTGTCGGCCCCCACGACGACTGCCCGGCCGCCCTCACGCCCAAGTTGCGCAGTCGCGCGACGGTCGCGGCAATCGCGGGGGACGCATACGCGCCGCCCTGGTCGGCGGCGAACGGCTCCCCCGCGAGGCGGTTGTACTCGTGCAGCGCCTCGCCGAAGCCCGCGTAATCGCCCTCGAGCAGCGCCGGCCAGACGCTTGAGAACGCGAGTTGGGCCAGCCGCGCGCTGACCTCCGCAGTCGCGCCGCGCTGGCGGGCGAAGGCGTGGCGCTCGGCGTCGCCGGACCACGGGGCGTCGCCCGGCGGGCGCAGCAGCAGCACCGGCCAGTCGGGGAACGGCACGCTCGCCAGGATCGTGCCGACGGCCTGGCCCGGCGACTTGCCGGCGTCGAAGAGGAAGCCGCCGGTGCGGTAGCCGTGGACGCCGACCGCCGAGCGCTCGCCGCGGCCGGAGAGCCGGGCGAGTTCGACGGCGGGCACGTCCGGCATGCCGAGTTCGCGCCGCACCGCTTCGACGACCGCCAAACCGAGCTGCGTGCCGACGCCTAACCCCGAATGCTCCGGCGGGCACTCCTCGACGACGACGCGGCAGCAGACCCCGGCGGGGGCGACGCGGCGGGCGAACGCCTCGGCGCGGGCGGCCGACGGCCCGGCGCTCGACCACTCCGACGCGAGTTCGACGCGGACCGTCACGCGCGGCGTCGCCAGCATCAGGCCCAGGCCGCCGAAGCGGCGCGGTGACACGGCGATGTCACCGCCGGCGGGGACGTGCAGCAGGCCGAAGTGCAGGCGGGTCGGGGCCGACACGCGGGTCATCGCGCCGCCTCCTGGAACTGGCACAGGGCGTCGTCGAGGAAGGCCATCGCGTCGAGTTCTGCGGGGCCGCCGGTCTTCTCGACGACCACGCGCAACTTGCGGAACTCGGCGGCGACTTCGGCACCCGGCACGAGGTGAAAGCGGGTGGCGAGGATGGCCGCCTCGACGACGGCGTGCTTGCCGCGGTTGAAGCCGAAGAACTCGCGCAGCGTCTCCGCGTGGACGACCTCCGCGACGATTTCGACGCGGGCGTTCGTGGGATCGACGCTCGTGACGCGGAACTCGAAGGCCCGGCAGGCGTCGGTCAGGACCCAGCCGCGGACGCGGGTCGCCGGGCGCGTCGGCGGGAACGGCGACACCCGGCCCAGCGCGGCGCGGGCGATCAGCGCGGCGTCGTCGGTGACGTGCAGCACGCCCTCGCCGTGGCGCACGAGGTTGAGGTAGGTCGCCGAGGAGGGGAACGGCCGCAGCCGGAAGGTGCGCATCGCGGCGTCAACGGCCGGCCCCATCGGCGCGAGGTGCGGGCCGCCGTCGGCGTCGGTCGTGGTGACGAGGCCTTCGAGGATCATGCTTCGAGGGCCTTCAAGAGGCCCGCGGCCTTGTGCAGGGTCTCGTCGTACTCCGCCGCCGGGTCGCTGCCGGCGGTGATGCCGCCGCCGACGGGGAACTGCAAGTACCCCCGGCCGGCGGTGAAAGTGCGGATGAGGATGTTGGTGTCGGTCGCGCCGTCGAAGCTCACGAACCCGAGGCTGCCGCAGTACGCCCCGCGGGCCGTCGGCTCCAGCTCGGCGATGATCTCCATCGCGCGGACCTTGGGGGCACCCGTCACGGAGCCGCCGGGGAAGGCGGCTTGCAGCAGGTCCAGCGGCGAAAGGCCGGGGCGCAACGTGCCGCGCACTTCGGAGACGAGGTGGTGGACGAACGGGTAGCTCTCGAGTTCGCACACCTTGGGGACGCGCATCGAGCCGAACGCCGCGACGCGGCCGATGTCGTTGCGCAGCAAGTCAACGATCATGACGTTCTCGGCGCGGTCCTTCGGGTTGGTCGTCAGGTCGAGCACCAACGCGGCGTCTTCCGCCGGCGTGCGGCCGCGCGGCCGTGTGCCCTTGATGGGGCGCGTGCGGACGTGGCCGGCGGGATCGACTTCGAGGAAGCGCTCCGGCGACGCGCTCACGAGCTGGAAGTCGCCCAGGTCGAGGTAGCCGGCGAACGGCGCGGGGTTGCGGCCCCGCAGGCGCTCGTACAGCGCGAGCGGGTGGTCAGTCATCGGCGCGAGCAGGCGTTGCGACAGGTTGACCTGGAAGCAGTCGCCGGCGTGGACGTACTCGACCGCCCGCGCCACGGCGTCGAGGTAGCCGGCGCGGCTGAAGTTGCTCGTAACGTTCGGCACGCCGGCCAGCGGGAATTGCGGCGCGAGTTCGGCCAGCGGGGCGAGGTCGTCGAGCGTCGGCAACGGCGGCGTCGGCCCGGCGAGCCAGCCCAAGACCTGTCGCAACCGGGTGGCGGCGTGGTGCGGCGGGGCGTCGGGGCGGGGGATGTCGCGGCCGGTCGAGACGACCCAGGCGCGGCCGGCGGCGTGGTCGAAACTCACGACCCAGTCGTACAGCCCGAAGGCCACGTCGGGCACCGCGAACTCGTCGTGCCGGCTCGCCGGGATCGCTTCGAGGCGGCGGTGCAGGCCGTAGCCGAAGAGGCCGAGCAGCCCGCCCTGGAACGGCGGCAGTTCGTGTTGAGTCGCGTTGCGCGCCTCGTTGAGCCAGTCCGCGGCGAGGGCGAAGGCGTCGGTGCCGTCGGCGTCGTCGAGGCGTTGATCGGCCCACAACAACGGGTCGGCGGTGACGTAGGAGTAGCGGCCGCGCTCGGTGGCGTTCTCGGCCGAGTCGAGGAAGGCGAGGTGCGGCAGGTGCGACAGCCGGCGGGCCGTCGCCCACGGGTCGGGGGCCGGCACCAGCTCGTACACCAGGGGCGTGCGGACGGCGGGTCGCGGGGTCGCGGCGGTCATGCGGTTAGTGTACGGCGTCGCCGCCGCGGTGGGCCACTTCGGGCCGCGTCAGGAAGCCCCAGTTGAGCGCCTGATCTTGCACGTAGTTCTTGCCGAGGGTGAGTGCCGTGACCGCCTTGGCCATCTCGTAGCCGAGGTAGAAGGCGTGGCCGGCGTCGAGCTTCGGGTCGGCCGCCGTGAGCCGCGCGAGCAGGTCGAAGGGGTCGGCGGCGTGCAGGTGGACCGCGCCGTTCATGACGTGGACCTCGCCGCGCTCGGCGAAGACGCGGTAGTTGCGGTCGCTAATCTTCGCCGCGAGTTCCGCGAGCGCCGCGTCGCCGAGTTCGTGGACCTTGGGGTCGCGCAGCATCACCAGCCCGCGCTCGACTTTCTTGGGCAAAACCCGGTTGGTCACGCTGTGGTAGACCAGCCTCCTGGCGATGTCGAACTCGCGCACGGCCGATCGCGCCCAGTTGATGACTTCGGTCGTCAAGACGCTGCGAATCCCGGCCTCCTGGCAGAAGCCGGCGAGCATCACGTTGACGCCGGCGGTATCGACATCCGTCAACTCGGTGAGGTTGCCGACGCCCATCATCATCGGCGTGTCGGGGTAACGCCGGCGCACTTCGAGATACCGGCCCAGCGAGTTGGCGAAGCCGAAGCCGATCGGCTCCAGGATGGCGTCGAGGCGGTGCTTGACGCCGTGCTTCGTGAGCATCGCGGCGGTGCGGTTGAGGCTCGCGAGGTCGGCCGGCGTGTCGGGGATGGCGACGACTTCCACGCCGGGGTAGCACTGCTGCCAGTCGCAGGCCGCGGCGGCGTTCGAGCCGTTGACGCTGAGCACGAGTTCGGCCCCGGCGGCCAACGCGGCGACGACTTCGAGGGGGTTGAACGTATCGACCGAGACGCGGTGGCCGTCGGCCTTCAGCGCGCGCACGGCGTCGCCGACGCCGGCCCAGGTGCCGCCGGGGTCGCAGCCCAGGTCGATCACGTCAGCGTGGTTGCCGCGGTGCCGGCGGGCAACGGCCAGGATTTGGTCGAGGGTCATCTGCGGGGCGTGGTTGATCTCGGCGAGGATTTCGATGTCGTAGGTGCCGTAACCGGGGGGAGGCCCGGACTTCTTGCCGAAGAACTCCGGCAGGTCGCGCAAGTCCTTCGGGCCGCGCTCGACGGGGGCGAGTGTCAGCCGCTGAAGGTCAGACAGCTCGCCGCGCATGAAACCGGGCAGGATGACCCGTTGCACCCCGTCGGGCACCACCAAGCGGCGGGCGATCCACTCAGTCGTGAGTAGCGCGGCGACGGTGATCGGCATGACCGCGACTTCGGCGTCGAAGCCGCACGGCCCGGCCAACTCGTCCAGCGTGCGGCGCAGCGACGGCTCCGCCAGGCGACCGGTCACGAAGAGGTAGCGGGGGAGGCTCACGGGGCAGCGACGGCGTCCGGGGTCGCCGGGACCGCCTCGGTAAGTCCTGGGGCCGGCGAAGTCGGCATCAGCCCCGGCGGCGGGTAAAAGATCGGGTGCCGGAACAGCGACGCCCGCTCGCGCCACGACACCGCCGGCACCGCGTCGGGCCTCGGCGTCAGCGGCACCTCGTCGATCAGGCTCGTCAGGAAGGTCAGCTTCGCGGCCAACTCGACGTGGACTTTGTCGCCGTCGCACTGGATTGGGAAGCGCTCCAGCGCCGAGCGGCGGTAGAGCTTGAAGGCGCAGTTCGGGTCGGTGAACGGCACGCCGTAAATGACCCACGCCGTCCAGGAGCGGCAGTGTTCGCCGAAGCCGAGCCAGCCGCGCAAGGGTTCGGTCGGGATGCCCAGCGCGAGCCGCAGGAAGTTGCGGTAGAGCACGCCGACGGCCTGCCAGAACGCCGGGACCGGCCGGCCGGTGCGACAGCCGGCGACCAGCGACGCCGTGACGCCATCCATGCGCTCGTCGGCCGCGTCGATGCGCTCCAGGAACACGGCCACGTCGCCGGGCGTGTACGGGTAGTCGGTGGCCGTGTGCAGGACCAGCGGCGAAGTCGTCACGGCGAGGGCCGCGCGCAGGCACGCCCCGGTGCCGAGGCGCGTGGCGTGCGTCAACACTTTGACCGCGGGGTCGGTCAGCGTCGCGAGCAGCGCCGCGGTGCCGTCGGTGCTGCCGTCATCGAGGACGACGACCTCGTGGGCGATTTTCAGTGTGCGCAAGGTGTCGCGCCAGCCGTCGAGGACTGCCAGCGCCACGCCGGCGGCGTTGTGCAGCGGCAGGACGACGGCAAGAGTGGGCGCATCGGGGGGGAGTGTGGTCACGAGTCTATCGTAGACCGGCGAGCCGGGAGCGTCAGCGCCCGGAGTTCGGCGCGGGTCACGCCGCGGTGTCGGCCAGGCGGGGGCCGTCGCCGCCGGCTTCGCTCAGGCGGCGGTAGGCGTCGCAGCGCTTCAGCAACTCGGCGTGCGTGCCCACGTCGAGGATTCGGCCGGCCTCCATCACGACGATGCGGTCGGCGAGTTCGAGCGTGCTGAAGCGGTGCGTGATGAGGAACGTCGTGCGGCCGCGGACGAACTGGCGCAACACCGCCTGGATTTTCGCCTCGCTCTCGGTGTCGATTTGGCTGGTGAACTCGTCGAGGATCAGGATGCGCGGGTCGCGAAGGATGGCGCGGGCCAGGGCGATGCGCTGCTTCTGGCCGCCGCTGAGTTGGCTGCCGTGGTCGCCGGCGAGTTCGAGGTAGCCGTGCGGCTTCTCGACGATGAACTCGTGGGCGAACGCCGCTTTGGCCGCCGCCTCGATCTCGTCGGCCGTCGCCCCCGGCTTGCCGTAGGCGATGTTCGCGGCGATCGTGTCGTTGAACAGCACCGTGTCCTGCGTCACGAGGCCGATCTGGCGGCGCAGACTGCGTAAACTCGCCGTGCGGACGTTGACGCCATCGACGTAGACGGAGCCGTGGTCGGGGTCGAAGAGCCTCGGCAGCAGCGCGAGCAGCGTTGACTTGCCGCAGCCGTTGGCCCCGACGACGCCGATGGTCTCGCCGGCCCGCACGAGCAGGTTGACGCCGGTCAAGGTGCCGGGGTCCTGGCCGGGGGCGTAGCTGAAGCAGACGTTGCGGAACTCGATCGACTCCGCGTGCAACTTCAGCTTCGGCCCGCGGGCGTTGGCGGCGATCGTCGGCTCGCGGTCCTGGATGGCGAACACCCGGTCGGCGGCGGCGGCTCCGACTTGAATCTTGGTGTAGACGCTCGATAGACGCCGCACTGGGTCGGCGATCATCCCCAGGAAGGCGTACAGCGTCAGCAGAGTTTGGAAGCTCATCGGCTCGTTGACCATGCGCATGCCGAAGATGCGCGTCTCGCCTTGCAGCACCAGGAACGCCCCCGCCAGCAGCGCCAAACTCACGGCGGCGACGCCCAGGACTTCGACGACGGGGCCGGTGAAGGCGTCGAGCTGGATGACGCGCATGGTGCGGCGGTAGTAGTCCTCGGTGGCGCGGCCGAAGCGGCGGCGCTCGGCCGGCTCGCTGGTGAAGGCCTTGACCACCTTGATGCCGTCGAAGGTCTCGCGGACGATCTTGTAGAGGCCCGACATCTGTTCGAGGACTCGGCGCGCGGCCTTCTTCATCATGCGGCTGATGCGGGTCATCGACACGACCGCCGGCACGACGAGCATCATGAACAGGATCGTCAGTTGCCACGAAATCATGCAGGCGGCGACCAGGCAGCCGACCATCTTCAGCGGCTCGACGACCATCTTGCCGTAGAGGATTTTCATGCCGTTGCCGACCTGCTCCGCGTCGTTGGTCACGCGGGCCATTAGCTCGGGCGTGCCGGTCTGCTGGAGCTGCCGGGAGTCTTGGGCGAGGATCGAGCGGTAGAAGCGGTTGCGGAGCGTGAGGACCGAGCGGCTGACGACGCTGCCGACGAGGAGGTCTTGCCAGAACTCGAAGACGCCCTTGAGCGCCATGCCGGCGATGATCCCGCCGACGATCCAGGCGAAGGTGTCGAAGCGGCCCTGCGGCAGGTGGCGGATGACGTGGGCCTTGAGCCACTGCCGGTAGTACAGTTTCGTCTCGGCCTCGTGCAGCTTGCCCTCCTCGGCGGCGAGCGACTTGGTGTTGTCGCGCAGCTTGTCGTCGATGGCGGGGTCGGCCGGGAGGAGCCGGAAGCGCTCGTTGTCGCGGCGTAAGTTCTCGACGTGCTTGCGGGTGACGGGGTTCTCGGCGATGGCCTCGTAGTGGTCGATGCTGTCGTCAACCCACTGGTGCAGGTTCTTGTTCTCGGACATGATGGTCAGGACGGGGTAGATCGCCGAGAGGTTGAGGCTCCACAGCAGCGCGACGGCCAGGGCGGCGGCGAGCGATATCATGAGCCGGGTGCGGTACGGCCACGAGTACTTCAACGCCCGCAAGAAGTTGCGCATCGGCCCGGACCCCTGGTGTCGTGCCGCGCGTTTTAGCAAATTCGGCCGGCCCCCACAAGCCGGCTTGAACTCCCCTACGGGACAGGTGACGCGGTTGGACACGGACTTACTCCGCTCCTGGCTCGACCTGCCGCCGGGCCGCTGGCCGCCGGCCGACCGCGAACTCCTCGGCGTCGAGGCGGTCACGCCGGCGCAGGCCGAGCGGCGGGCGATGCAGCTCATGAGCCGGCTGCGGCCGCACCAACTGTTGCACCCGGACCTCGTCACCGAGGGGATGAACCGCCTCGCGCAGGCGATGCTGTCGATCGCCAGCCACCGGCCGACGGTGCCGTCGGCCGCGCCGGTGCGGGTGCCGTCCGCATACGGCAGCCTGCCGCCGACAGTGGTGCTGCCGACCCCCACGTTCGAGGCGATCGACCTGGCCCCGCGGTTACCGGAGCCGAGGAGTCCGAAGCCGCCCGCGGCCCCCGCCGCGCAAACGCCCCTCGCGCCACCGGCCCCGGTCGTGTTCGACGCGGAGGTCGTGGACGACGAGCCGGACGCGCCGATACCGTTCGCCCGCTTCGAGCAACTCGACGCGCCGCCGGCCGCGCGGGCGGTGCCGAGTGTCGCCGCGGAGTTCGAGCCGGTCCCCGAAGTGACGCCGCCGGACTTGCCGCTGCCGCCGGGGCTGTCGGGCGAGAGCCGGCGGCTGGTGTATCGGCAGGTCGCGGCGCTGCGGGCACTGCTGCGGGCGTGGGCCGGCCTGCGGACGTTTTGCGGCAACCCGAGCGAAGACTGCGACACCCCCGGCCGCGTCTACGCTTTGCAAGACGTGGTCGCGCGGTTCCACGCGGCCGTGCGGCACCCCGGCTGCGACGCCGACGCCCTCGCCCCGCTGGCCCCGCGCGTCTTCGCCGTGTTCCGCCAGCCGCTGCCGCTGGCGGTGCTGCGTCTGCTGAGCCTGCCTCAACGGCGACTGCTGGCCCGCGACTGGGCACTGGGGCAGTCCCACCTGGCGGCGCGGGAAATCGCCCTGAGAAATTCCTTGCGCCGGACGCGGCCGGGTGGTACCATCGCCCAACACTGGCGCGCCGCCGGTCGCTCCCTGGCCGCCCACCCCGAGGTAACCCTGGCCCCGCCGGCGATCGCCCTCGCGGTCGTCGTTCTCGTCAAGTGGGCCGCGCGAGTCGCCGGGTCTGGGTAACTGGGTCGTCCCCCGCGCGGCGAAGTTCGCACCCGCTCGCTTGACATTAACCCTTGCCGTACTTAGACTTCCACCCAGACGGGGGCGACCATCCCCATTTCGGCACCGCTGGAGGACGCGACCCGTGACCAAGAAGGAAATCGTCAAGCAGATCTCCGACCGCGCCAACTTGACGCAGCTCCGCACCAAAGAAATCGTCCAGTGGACTTTCGACGCCATTATTGAGACGCTCGAGAGTGAAGGCCGCATCGAGTTGCGCAACTTCGGAGTCTTCGAGGTCAAGGTCCGCAAAGCTCGGACGGCGCGCAACCCCAAGACCAACGAAGAAGTCGAGGTCGCCGAGAAGCGCGTCGTCACCTTCCAGCCGGGCAAGATCATGGAGGACCGCGTCCGCAAGTCGGCGTCGCTGTCGGCCAAGAAGAAGGGCCGCAAGCCGCTCGCCGAGGACTACGACGAGCCGATCCCGGTCGGCGTCGGGGCCGGCGGCGACGACCTCCGCGGCCACGACGACGACGCCACCTACTCGCGGCGTGAGTTGCCGCACAAGCCGCGCTAACCGGCGCATTGCGAAAATCCGCTTCAGTCGCCCGCGTGGCTTTGCCGATAACGACGGACATACCGGCTTCGAGTCGCTTCGGACTCCCCGGCACGGACCCGTTTGGCGAGCAGACGCACGGAGGCGATCATGCGACACACGATTCGGCGCGGGGTTTACGGCTTGGCGGCCGCGGCGGTCCTCGCCACGGCCGGCACCGGCTGCTTCCCGAACCAGTACCACGGCGACCCGAACATCCGCATGGACCAACTCCTGAACCAGTCGGAAGACATCCGCCAGATCAGCGAAGTCTGGCGGCGCTTCTGGTTCAACGACATGCCCTCGCACATGACCCCCGAGCGCATCCACGGCGGCATCATGTAAGTCGATCGGCGCGCCGCCAGAAGTGAGTTTTTAGCCGCGGAGACGCAGAGTCCGCGGAGCAAACCAGAATCGAGTTTTGGTCTGCTCCGCGGACTTTGCGCCTCCGCGGCTAAAATTCTGACTTCACTTTCTCACGCGGACGGCTCGCCTTGGAGTGCCGCTGCGTACCGCCGCACCTCCGGGTAGAACGCCCGGAAGTCGTCGCGCAACTCGCCGTGTAGCGCCGTCAACTGCGGCATCGCCTCCGCCAGCGGCAACGCCCGCTTCGGGATACGCTTGGCGATGCGCTCGCTGACGCGGGCCAGGGTGTCGGTGATGCCGGCTGCGGTCGCGTATTGGCCCAGGCGATCGGTTTCGCGGAACTTGTCGAGGAAGTGCCGGCTCTCGGCGTTGACGTGCGGCTTCGCCCCTTCGAGCACGTCGTACATCCGCTCGGCGAAGTCGCGGTACGGCTCGTCGCAGTAGTGGGGCCACTCGGTCGCCAAGATGTGGTCGTAGTAAATGTCGATGACGATGCCGCTGAACCAGCCCCAGCGCTCGCTGATGCGGGCGATACTGCGGTTGACCACCGGGTGCGAGTCGGTGAAGCCATCGACCTTGCGGTGCGTCCGCACGCCGGCCTGGATCGCCGGCGGCAACAGTGACAGGTCGGGGCCGCGGATCAGGTCGGCGATGGCGTTGCCGACGATGGCGTCGGGGTTCGGGGCGGCGAGGTGCAGGTGGGCCAGGAAGTTCACAGGCTGCCTTTGGTGCTCGGCACACCGGACCCCCGCGGGTCGGGTTCGACCGCCTGCCGCAAGGCCCGCGCCGCCGCCTTGAAGACCCCCTCGACGATGTGGTGCGTGTTGCGGCCGTGGTGGACGACGACGTGCAGGTTCATCAGCGCCGCCCCGCTAAACGCCCGCCAGAACTCCTCCGCCAACTGCGACGAGAAGTTGCCCAGCAGTTCGTTCGGCACGTCGGCCTTCCAGACGAACACCGCCCGGCCGCTCAGGTCCACCGCGACGGTGACGAGCGTCTCGTCCATCGGCACCGTGGCGTCGCCGTAGCGGCGGATGCCGGCCTTGTCGCCTAGCGCTTCGGCGAGAGCCTTGCCCAGCAGGATGCCGCAGTCCTCGACGGTGTGGTGCGCGTCGATGTGCAGGTCGCCGTCGCAGCGCAAGGTGATGTCGAAGAGGCCGTGGCGGGCGAGGTGCGTGATCATGTGGTCGAAGAAGCCGACACCCGTCGCCACGTCGGCGGTGCCCCGGCCGTCGAGGTCGAGCGTGAGGTCGATCTTCGTCTCGTTGGTCGCCCGCTTCAGCGTCACCCGGCGTGCCATCGTGCGGCCTCAGTTCTCGCTAAAGGATTCGGCGCAGTTCCGCGAGGAGCTGTTCGACCTCGGGGCCGGTGCCGACCGTGATCCGCAAGCCCTCACCACTCAGGTACGCCATGTAACGCACGAGGACTTTGCGGGCCTTCAAGGCCTCGTAGATCGGCTTCACCGGGCGGTCGCGGCGGACGCACCAGACGAAGTTGGCGTGGCTCGGCGTCACGCGGAAGCCGAGTTCCGAAAGCGCCACCGTCAGCCGGCCGCGCACGGCGACGATGCGCGACCGCACGTCGGCGTAGTAGCCCTGGTCCTCGATCGCCGCAGTCGCGGCGGCGAGGCTCAGCACGTCGCAATTGTACGAGTCCTTCACCTTGACCAACTCGCGGACCAGCCGCGGGTGCGTGACCGCGAAGCCGAAGCGGACGCCGGCGAGCGCGTAGTACTTGCTCATCGTCCGCGTGACAACCAGGTTGGGCAGGCTCGCCAGTAGTCCCAAGCCGTTCGACTCGGCGAAGTCGGCATACGCCTCGTCGAGGACGAACGGGCCGCCGCACGCCTGGGCTACGCGCGTCACTTCGGCGTTCTGCACGACCGTGCCGGACGGCGAGTTGGGGTTGGCGACGATCGTCAGGTGCGCGCCCGCGACCGGCCACGGGTCGGGGAGTTGCCAGTCGCCGTCGAACGGCAACTGCGTCAGGGTTGCCCCCTGAATCTCGGCGAGCGACTTGTACAGGACGTAGCCCGGCGTCATCGTCACGACGCGGCCGCCCTCGGGGACGAACGCCCGCGTCAGGATGGTCAGGATGTCGTCGGAGCCGTTGCCGATGAGGATGCCGTCGGGATCGACGCCGAGGACTTTCGCTGCCGCCTTGCGGAAGCCGTCGCCGAGGGGTTGCGGGTACTTGCGCAGTCGGTCGCCGGTGAGCGCCTCACGCACCGCCGCAATCACGCGCGGCGACGGCGGGTAGGGGCACTCGTTGGTGTTCAGCTTGACGATGTCGGGGTCGTTGAGTTGCTCGCCGGGGGCGTAGCCGGCCATCGCCACGACGGCGGGGCGGAGGCCGTCGCCGTCGTGAGCCGGGACCGCGGCGGGCCGGTCGGGGCGGCTCACTTCTTGACTACTTTCTCCGGCTTCGGCTTGGGCCGCGCCGCCGGGCCGTTGTCCGCGGCGCGGGCCTCGACACTCAAGGCGTGGGCCGTCAGGCCCTCCTTGTTGGCCAAGAAAATCGCGTCGGGGGCGATGGTCTTCATGCCGTTGCGCGTGAAGCGGATGATGCTGGTGCGCTTGCGGAAGTCGTTCACACTCAGGCCGCTGCTGAAGCGCGAGGTGCCGCCGGTCGGCAGGACGTGGCTCGGCCCGGCGGCGTAGTCGCCGAGTGCGACCGGCGTGAACGGCCCCAAAAAGATCGCCCCGGCGTTCTCGACCTCGTCGGAGAACGCCTCGGGGTCGCGCGTCTGGATGTGCAAGTGCTCCGGGGCCAACTCGTTGACGCAGTCGATCGCGGCGTGCTTGTCGGGTGCCAGGATGAACGCGCCGTAGCGTTCGAGGCAGTCGCGTGCCGCGTCGCCGCGGCTGAGCTTCGCCAGGCGCTTCTCGAGCGCCTCCATCACCTCGGCCAGCAGCGGCTCGTACCACGTCAGCAGCACCGCGGTGCCGGGGTTGTGTTCCGCCTGCGCGAGCAAGTCGAGGGCCAAGTAGTTGGGGTGGGCCGAGTCGTCGGCGACGACGACGACTTCGCTGGGGCCGGCGATGCAGTCGATCGCCACGACGCCGTAGACGAACTTCTTGGCGAGCGCGACGTACTGGTTGCCCGGCCCGACGATCATGTTGACCGCCGGAATCCCCTCGACGCCGTAGGCGAGTGCGGCGATCGCCTGCGCCCCGCCGACGCGATAGACCTCGGTGACGCCCAACTCGTGGCAGGTGGCGAGCATGTCGGGGTTGTAGGCCCCCGTTGGCGTCGGCGGCATGACGACGACGATCTCCTTGACGCCCGCGGCCTGGGCGGGGCAGACGGTCATGAGCAGCGTCGAGGGGTAAGCCGCGGCCCCGCCGGGGCAGTAGACGCCGACGCGGTTGTAGGCGCGGTAACGCTGCTGCAAGTCGTAGCTGCCCGAGACGCGCAACTCGGCGTCGCGGTGCAGCAGGCCCGACTGGAACGAGTTGATGTTGCGGCGGATGCGGCGCAGCGTCTCCAGGAACTCCGGCGCGGCCTTGGCGTGGGCGGCCTCGAGTTCGCCCTGCTCGACGCGGATCATGTTCGGCTTGAGCTTCACCTTGTCGAAGCACTCGGTGTACTTCAGCACGGCTTCGAGGCCGCGGTCGCGCACGTCGAGGCAGATGTGGGCGACGGCCTCGGTCGGGTTCATCGGCTTGCCGAAGACCGCCGTCGTGAGCTTCTTCGACGCGGCCGAGACGATTTCGGTGTCGATGCGGAACTGGTCGCGGAGCTTCTTGACCTGGGACGCGGCGTTGCTGGCGGCCAACTCGATCCGGCGGACCTTCAAAACAGACATGGAACCCCTCGGCGGCAGGCGCGGCGGCGACACTCTCGGCCACAGTGAGCCGTCGCGCGAGTCGGAGGGACTCGGCCGCGGGCTTATGGACAAGCTATGAAATAGCAACCGTTCTTCAACGAAGTTGTTCACGGAGGCCGCCGGAGTTCGCCCGCAAGCCGTGCGGCCGGTGCGGTTTCCGACGCTTGGGTCGGCGTCGGGATTCGCACACCCGCCGGGTCGAGTTGCCGCACTTGCCCGAGAGGTCAAGTCGAGCGTTCCGGCGGCGGAAATCCCCGGCCGCCGGGAATCGCGGCTTGCAATCCGACCCGCCGTCCGTTCCACTAGGGCCGTCCCGCCGCACCTCGACGAGTGGCCCGCGTCGGGGCGTCGGGGCGAACACCTGGGAGGGGTCGATCGATGCCGGCCGGTACGGACTTCTTCGAGGCGACCGCGCGGAACTGGCGGGCCAAACTCGCCATCAGCGTGGACGTGATGAAGGAGCTGAGTTGCCTCAGCGACCCCGAGGAGATGTTCCACGCCTTCGCCCGCCGCATGAACCAGCTCTTCCCGACCGCCCGGCAGATCTCGGTGAGCCGCCGCGGCCTCGAAGACCCCTGCTACCGCGTGCTGCGGTTCAACCTCTGGAAGGAGGCGATCAACCCGTACAAGGAGGCCCACCGCCTGCCGACGTTCGCCGGCGGCCTCTTCGCCGAACTCTTGTACTCCGACGTGCCGCAGGTCATCGACGAACTCGAACTCGCCCCCGGCGACCCCGCCGCCGAGTTCCTCGACGGCCAGCAGTCGCTGCTGGCGATCCCGATCTACGAGGACGGCGCGGCGGTCAACACGCTGATCGTCACCCGCGAGGGGCTGCAAGCCTTCCCGCGCGAGCAGGTGCCGGACCTGGTCTGGATGACGAACCTGTTCGGCCGGGCGATGCAGTCGCAAGTTTTGTCCGCGCAGTTGCGCGAGGCGTACCAGAAGGCCGACTACGAGTTGCGCGTCATCGCCGAGATGCAGCGGACCCTGCTGCCGCCGTTCGTGCCCGCCGTCCCCGGCCTCGACTTGGCGGTCCACTACCGCACCGCGAGCCGCGCCGGCGGCGACTACTACGACTTCTTCGCGCTGCCCGAGGGCAAGTTCGGCGTGCTGATCGCGGACGTGTCCGGCCACGGCTCGCCCGCGGCAGTGCTGATGGCCATCACGCACAGCCTGGCGCACTCGTACCCCGAGCTGCCGCTGCACCCCGGTAAGTTTCTGGGCCACCTGAACGAGCACCTCGCCCGCCGCTACGTCGGCACCTCGGGTCACTTCGTGACGGCGTTCTACGCGGTGTTCGACGTGCCGCGCGACGAGGTGACCTACGCCAACGCCGGCCACCTGGCCCCGCGGCTGTTGCGTGTCGGCGAGACCGTCTGGGACGCGCTGCCGAGTCAGCAGCGGCTGCCGCTGGGCGTCAACGGGATGCAGGGGGCGTACCCGGAACACCTGGTGCCGTTCGGCCCCGGCGACCGTACCCTGCTGTTTACCGACGGCCTGATCGACACGCCCAACGTCGAGGGCGAGCGCTACGGCACCGACCGCCTGAACGCCTGCCCGGCGTCGGCGGCGATGACGAGTCGGCAGGTCGCCGACCGCGTGCTGGGCGACCTCGACCGCTTCGCCGCGGCGGCCGCGATCCCCGACGACCAGACGATGGTCGTCGTCGGCCGCGTCTGACCCCTCCTTCCCCCGTTCCCGACGGAGTTGACCGTGATGACCCCCTCCCGGCGTTGGTTCGCCCTCCTCGCGCTCGGCGCGATCCTCAGCGCCCCGGCCGCCGCCGACGACGCCAAAACTGGCGCGAAGAAGCGCCTGCTGCTCGTGACGCACTCCGGCGGCTTCCTGCACGACTCGGTGGGCGTCGCCGAGGACGTGCTGAAGAAGCTGGCCCCCGAGAACAACCTCGAAGTGACTTGCTACCGCTTCACCGGCGACCCGGCGGCCCGCGTGAAGGTCAAGGACAAGAAGGACGGCCCGGAGCGCGAGACCTCCGCCCTTGAGGCGTACTCCACCAAGTACCGCGAGCGCACCGGCAAGTCGGTCGAGGCCGAGAACTGCGGCCGCATCAACAAGGGGACGCTGAAGAACTTCGACTGCGTGCTGTTCTTCACGACCGGCGACCCGGTGACGAAAGACGAGTTGACCGACCTGCTCGACTGGGTGAAGGCCGGCGGGGCGTTCGCCGGGACGCACTGCGGCGCGGACACCCTGTACAGCCAGCCGGCCTACGGCGACCTGGTCGGCGCTTACTTCCGCACCCACCCGCCGGGCCTGCAAAAGGTCACCGTCAAGGTCGAAGACTCGAAACACCCCGCGGCCGCCGCGTTCACGTCGGGCGGAATCTACGAGGACGAAATCTACATCTTCAAGGACGCCCCGTACTCGCGCGACAAGCTGCACATCATCCTGAGCGCCGACGGCTTCAAGCCGGTGGCCGGCAAGAACGACATCGCCCGCAAGGACGGCGACTACGCGCTGTCGTGGTGCAAGGAGTCGGGTAAGGGCAAGGTGTTTTACACGGCGTTCGGCCACCAGAAGAAGGTCTGGGAGGACGCGAAGTTCCAGGCGCACCTGCTCGGCGGCTTGAAGTGGGCGATGGGCCAAGTCCCCGGCGACGCCACCCCGACCGGCGCGGCGAAGTAGCCGAGTTTTGGGACTTGGAGTGCTGGAGAGCGATTGAACCGCCAAGACGCGGAGAGCGCCAAGGGGACCAAAATCAGGTTTTAGTTCTCTTAGCGCTCTTCGCGTCTTGGCGGTTCACACTTCGACCCAGGCCGCCCGAGCACGCGGGCGATTCGATTTAGACTTTCGCTTGGCCCCAGTTGGGGCGGAAGAACTCGTCCTTGTTGCGGTTGCGGTTCAACGCGGCCGCCAGCGTCATCACGCCCTGGAAGCGGGCGGCGAAGGCGTTGATCCAGTCGGCCTTCGCCATCGCGTCCGCGGCGGCCTGGCGGAACTTCTCGTAGGTCGGCCAGTCGATGTCGCCGCTCACCTCGGCCCGTTCTCGGCAAACCGTCACCAGGGAGGCGTCAAGGGCCGTGAATTTCTCGACGGTCGCGGCCCCGATGTCGAAAGCGTAGTCGCGGTACAGGTGCAACTCGTTGAGCGACGTGTGCTGCGTCGTCTCGTGCTGGTCGTGCTTGCGGCGAATGTGCAAGTAAAGACCGATCAGCCCGACCAAGATCGTCGTTGTGGCGACCGCGAACGCCGGCAACGCCAGCGAGCGGTAGTTCTCGACCTGCAAGCCGACGGAGGCGGCCGCGGTGACTGCCCCGACAGCCAGCACCAGGAACGGCCACGGTAAGACGCGGTTCACCCGGTTGGCGGCGCGACTCACTTTGCGCACCAGGCTCGTCGCCTTCGGGCCGAGGCCCACGGAGTTGGCGGGGATTTGCACGATCAGGCAGGTCACGTTGTCGCGGCCGCCGCGGATGTTGGCGAGTTCGACGAGGTACTTGCACGCCTCCTCCGGCGGGAACACGGCGACGACCGCGCCGATCTCGTCGTGGGCGACCTCGTTGGTCAGGCCGTCGCTGCACATCAGGAAGGTGTCGCCGGCCTCCAGGGGGTACGGCCCCTCGATATCGACCTCGACCTCGGCGTCCGGGCCGAGCGAGCGGATGATCACGTTCTTCTTGAAGTCCCCCAACTCGTCGGGGTCGATGCCCTGCCGGCGGGCGACTTCCCAGACCCACGAGTGGTCGAAGGTGAGCTGCTGCACGCGGTTGCCGCGCACGCGGTAGGCCCGGCTGTCGCCGACGTGGCCGACCCACGCGCCCTCGGGCCGCACGACGAGCGCGGTCCCCGTGGTGCCGAGGCCCTTGAACTCGGGGTTGTTGACGCCGATTTGGAAGATCGACTCGTTGGCCTCGACGAAGGCGCGGCGGATCGCCGCGATGACGCCCTCGGTGGCGACGTGCTTGGTGTAGGTGAGCGGGATGTCGCGGACGGCCTTCGCGCTCGCCTTCTCGCCGACCGCGTGGCCGCCCATGCCGTCGGCGACGATGAAGACGTGGCCGTGCGTCTCCCAGTGCTTGGCGTCGGCCGGCTGCGAGGCGCAAGCGTCCTGGTTGTGGCTGCGCTTGACCCCCACGTCGGTGAGGCTGGCGTACCGGATGTTCACGTCGAGCGCCGCCGGGGCCATGAGGAACGGGTCGAGCGCTGGTAATATAGGCGACGCTCGCAGCGATGGCACCCGCGAACGGGGGAATGCGCCGCGCCGCGGGCGGGGCCGCGCGCAACCGCCGGCACCCCGGCGTTTTGGGCCGCGCCTCAAGACCCCGCGAGGATGATCAGCGGCCTCTTGTCGGGGTCCGGCTCGGCGTTGCGCAAGAGTTCGCGCACCATCCACGGCACGTTGCCCTCGCCGAAGAGCAGGAAGCCCAACATGCCGCTCCAGGGCGTCTCTTCGGTCCAGCCGAAGTGGATCTCCGGCGGGTGGCCGACCTTCGCCATCTCGAGCGACACCGCCGCGAGGGTGTGCGCGATCGACGCGGCCCCCGTGATCTTGAGGGTGTAGCGGCCTTCTTCTTGGCCGATCTCGATGACCGGCTCGTTGACGAACTCGCTGGCGTCTTGCAACTGCACCTCGACGAACACGACCATCAGTTCCTTGGGGATGCGGTGCTCCTTGCGGATCGACGCCTCCTTGTCCGCGAGGCTGCGCCGCCCCGGCCGGTGCGGCACCAGCACCGTCAGGTCGAGGAAGCGGATGGTGTCCCAGAGGAACTTCGACTGCGGGTTCTTGAGCTTGAAGCCGGCGAAGCGCAGCTCCCGGCTGCGCAGTACCCGCGAGACGATCGACGTGGCCACGATCACGCCGATGAAGCAGAGCGAGATCACCATGCCGACGGGCTTCTCCCAGACGACGGCCACGGTCGTGTAGACGAAGACGAGCGTGATGAGCAGGTACGGCAGCGACAGCCGGCCGCCGAACGAGCCGGCCTTGGTGCGCCACTTCTCGATGAGCGTCGCCACGCAGGCACTGGTAATGAGCATCAACACCCCCGTGGCGTAGGCGTCGCCCTGGGCCGTCACGTCGGCGTCAAAGATGAGCGTCACGAGCAGGTTGATGCCGGTGAGCAACAGCACCAGCGGCCGCACAGCGCGGGCCCACTCGGGGGCCATGCCGTAGCGCGGCAGGTATTTGGGCACCAAGTTGATCAGCCCCGCCATCGCGCTCGCCCCGGCGAACCAGAGGATCACGATGGTGCTGAGGTCGTAAACGGTGCCGAAGGCGCGGCCGAAGAACGGCGCGATCTTGTCCGGAGCCTCGCCGTGGGCCAGGTACGCCAGCGCCCGCTCGTAGGCCGGCGGGGCTTTCGGCTTCTCGACGTCGGCCGGCCAGTCGTCCGGGGCGAGGTACTCGCCGGGCCGGGCGGGGTCGGCGTAGAGCAAGTCTTCGGGCGGGATCAGCGTGCTCACCACCAGCGAAGAGCCGAGCAAGCCGCAGGACATGATCAGCGCGGCCGTGAGCATCAGCTTGCGGGTGTTGCGGACGCGGCCGGCCGGGTCGTCGTGGGTGTCGGCGGCGTCGCCGCGGATCAGCGGCATCACCGCGACGCCCGTCTCGAAGCCGCTCAAGCCCAGCGCGAGCTTGGGGAAGATCAGCAGCACCACGAGCGCGAGCGTGACCAGCCCCCCGCCGCCCAACGTCGTCGGCTGGTGGGACAGGTTCCAGTGGCCGGCCATCACGTTGGCGTACCACGTCTCCAAGTAATGCGGGTGCTCGGCCAGGTGGGCCAAGCCCGCGCCGATGACCATGACGTTGAGCACCAGGTACACGACCGTGATGCCGACCGCCAAACCGATGACCTCGCGGAAGCCGCGCAGGAAGAACGCCCCGAGCAGCACGAGCAACAGTGCGGTTACGTAGAGTTGCTGCCGCGAGTGGTCGTGGGCGTCCCCGGTAGCGAGCGGCCAGTTAGGGTTCTCAATGAGGTGCTTCGCGGCGTCGGCGGCCGAGAGCGTCTTCGTAATCACGAAGTCGGTCGCGGCGAAGCCGAGCAGGGTCAGCACGAGGAGTTTGCCCCACCAGCCGCGCACCAGGTTGGCGAGCATGCCGATGGAGCCTTGGCCCTCGTGCGAGCGGTTGGCCACGAAGGCGTACACCGGGTACGCGCCGAAGAGCGTCACCAGCACCAACACCACCGTGGCGAGTGGGGCGAGTAGGCCGGCGCTGACGTAGGCGATCGACGGCTGGTAGCCGAGCGTGCTGAAGTAATCGACGCCGGTCAGGCACATCACCGCCAGCCAGAACGACTGCGGGTGGGCGTGCTTGGCGGGCGGGTCGGTCGCCTTCAGGATCGGCAGCGAGCCGGTGGCCGTCAACTTCAAGTCGGGGTCGGTACTCATGGAGGTGGGAGTCGGACGCCGCCCTGCCCCGCGCCGGCCCCAAGCCCGCGCCGAACACTCGGCCGGGGCGATTCACGGCCCGCAGTCATTGTGGGCCAGCCTCACCCCAGAACGCTTTCCATCCTACGAAATCGCCGGCCGGCCGCACCCCGCGCCCCGCCGCGGCGAATCCGTAAAGTGCCAGCGTCGCCCGACCGCCCCGCCAGGAGTCCGCCATGAGAGCCGCCCTCACCACGATTGCGCTGTTCATTTGCGCCGCCGCGCCCGCGCAAGAGGCGAAGCCGGAGACGGTCAAGTATGTCCTCGCGCTGCAAGACCCGGCTACCGGCGGCTTCAAGGTCACCCCCGCCGGCAAGCCCAGCCTGCGCGCCTGCAACGGCGGCGTCAAGGCGCTCAAAGCGCTGGGCCAGCCGGTGCCGGAACTTGACAAGGTGAAAGCCTTCGTGACGGGCTGCTACGACGCCAAGGCGGGCAGTTTCGCGGAGCCGGGCGGCAAGCCGGACGTGGCGATCAACGCCGTCGGCCTGCTGATCGCGCTCGACCTGGGGCTGCCGCGCGAGAAGTTCGCCGGGGCGATGACGTACCTCAAGGACAACGCGACCACCTTCGAGGACGTGCGCATCGCCGCGGCGGCCGTGGAGGCGTGGGGCGTCGCCGACTGCCCGTTTTCGCTCGACGGCTGGCTCAAGACCGCCGGCGAGGTCGCCGCGACCGACGCCCGGACCGCCGCGTCGGTGCTGGCGATGCACCTGCGCCTTGGCAAGCCCAGCCCCAACGGCGTCGCGCAGGTCGCCGCGATCACCGGCGGCCAGAACGCCGACGGCGGCTGGGGCGTGAAGGACGCGGCCGGCTCCGACCTCGAAACCTGCTACCGCGTCGTGCGGGCGCTGAAGCTCGCCCGCGCCGACGGCCGCACCGCGACCGCCGAGTTGGCCCGTGTCAAGACCTTCCTGGCGAAGTGCCAAAACGCCGACGGCGGCTACGGCGTCAAGCCGGGCGAGCCGTCGAGCATGAGCGGCGTCTACTACGCGGTGGTGATCGAGAAGTTCCTGGGCAACCTGGCGAAGTAACTCTTGGCGAGCCGGAATGCGTGAGCGCCCGGAGTTCCGGAATGCGTGAGCGCCCGGAGTTCTGTCGGCGAAGTCCTCCAAGCGCTCACGCTTCGGGCTCGCCGGGTTTGCTTTCTCGGAGTTCCCCGATGGCAGTCTCTCGAACGCGGCGACGGCTCGGCGTTGCCGTCGGCTCGCTCGCCGTGCTGGCGGTTGTGCTCGCTGGCTGGTGGATGCACGCACGCTTCACGCTCAACGCGGCGGAGCGGAACCTGGTCGGGGCGTGGGCACAAACCCGCGACAGAGGCGCAAATCCGGGTGGCGTCCTCGTCGAATTCGTCGTGCGCGAGAATCGAACGGTATGCCTCGTCAACAGGGACGCAAAGACGGGGGCCGTGACAGTAGCCCTCGAAGAGTGCGACCGGTGGGGAATCTCCGACGGCGTCCTCACGCTCCGGCGTCGGCAAGAGCCGTTCCCTGCTCACCGGTGGTTCGCGTGGTGGGACAGCCCTCGCCGGGTGGAGTCGTATGACGAGTTGCGACTTGTCCCCGACGGTCCGAATCGCATCCGGTACACGCTGCTCCGCGCCGACCAGTCAGGCGAGCCGCTCGGCGAGCCGCTGCCGACCGGGACGTGGGTCCGACTGGACGCGGCGAAGTGACGGAGTCGATATCCTACACTGCGTCGTCTTTCCACCGTCGCCACCCAGAGGTCGATCGATGAAGCTGGCACGTCCGCGGACCCGAACAGTATTGATTTCGAGTGTCATACTGCTGTTGGCGGTAACGCTAGTTGCTTGGCAAAATTCTCGGCATAACAAGCTGAGCTTAGCCGAGCAACAACTCGTGGGCACGTGGCGTCAGGTGGCGGATGATTATAGCACTGCGGGATTTGTTATCTTAGACTACGAGCTACGGGACGACCGCTCATTACATGTTTCCAGTACGGACAGGCAGACTAATCTCACGTCACCCACTGAGCATACCGGCAAGTGGCGACTCAAGAATGACATGATAGTACTGTCCGAGTCGCCCCAAGGCAACGGCTCGATTCGACAAAGAATCGTCAACTCACTCAAATCTTCCTTACGTTCCCCTGACCAGACTGGCTTTCAAATCGACACGACTGACAATGTGACCATGCAGCTCAAATTGGTGAGACTGGACGCCAGTGGCAAAATCGTACCCCAGCCACTGGCGACCTGCACTTGGCTGCGCGTCACGCCCGCCTCAGCGCCGCCGCCACCGACGCCGTGAACTCCGCCGTCGTCGCGCTGCCGCCGAGGTCACGCGTCCGCACGCCGGCCGTCAGCGTTGACTCGACTGCGGCGACGATGCGACTCGCCGCGGCGGTTTCGCCGAAGTCCTTGAGCATCTCGACAGCCGGCAGCAGCAGCGGCAGCGGGTTGGCCGTGCCGGGCGGGACCGCCTCGTGGGTCGCGCCGTAGACCGCCTCGTACACCTTCACGCCGTCGCCGACGTTGATCGCCGAGGTCGCGCTGATGCCGCCGACGAGGCCCGCGCC